>JBKPSY010000258.1:0-18371 GCA_046735235.1 Acidobacteriota bacterium
GAGTTACCGATGAAAATGACGCGATTTGCGACGGCAGCCGTTCTGGCAGCCGCTTTGACCGTAGTGCTCGCGGGCTGCAAGCACAAGGCGCCCGCCACCGCGCCGATGCCGGCGCCTCCACCCGCGTCGACGCCGGCACCCGCACCGCCGCCGTCGCCGCCGCCTCCTCCGCCGGCACCTGCGCCCGCGCCGCCGACGGAAGAGGAGATTTTCGCGCGCGCGTCACTCGACGAGCTCAACGCGAAGAAGCCGCTGACCGATGTCTTCTTCGACCTGGATCGCGCCGACCTCACCGATTCCGGCCGCGCGGCGTTGCAGAAGGATGCCGACTGGATGAAGAAGTGGCAGTCCACGAAGGTGACCGTCGAAGGGCATTGCGACAGCCGCGGCACCACCGAATACAACCTGGCGCTCGGCGAACGGCGCGCGCAGGCCGTCAAGGACTACCTGACGAGCCTCGGGATCGGAACCGATCGAGTGCTGACCGTCAGCAAGGGCAAGGAAGCGCCGTTCTGTTCGGATGAGAACGAAGAGTGCTGGTCGCAGAACCGTCGCGGCCACTTCATGATCACGGCCAAGTAAGGCACTTCGAGGCTGGCAGCGGGCGGCTGGCGGCAGGCAGCGATCGTTTGGATCGCTGTCCGCTGAGAGCTGTCAGCTGCCGGCTACGGCCTCGCCAGCTCGTCTGCGATTTCCCGCGCGGCCTTCGCGGGATCCGGCGCCCTCAGGATCGGTCTTCCAATCACCAGATAGCTCGCGCCGGCGGCAACGGCTTCGCGAGCCGACAGGGTTCTCACTTGATCGTCGCCGGCCGCGGGCGCGCCCGTCCGGATTCCTGGCGTCACGATCAGGAACTTGTCACCGCAGCGGCGGCGGATCGCCGCGATCTCGAGCGGCGACGCGACGACGCCGTCGAGGCCGGCGTCCTGCGCCATGGCGGCAAGCGTCTCCACCTGTGACTCGAGCGAGCGCTCGACGCCGAGAGACTTGAGCGCTGCCTCGTCGAAGCTCGTCAATACCGTGACCGCGATCACAAGCGGCCGCTTGCCCGAGCCGTCGGCCTCTGCTTCGGCCGCCTTGCGCGCCTCTGCCATCATCACGGCGCCACCGCTCGCATGAACGTTGAGCATCCACACGCCCAACCGCGACGCGGACCGCACGGCCGCGGCGACGGTGTTCGGGATGTCGTGGAACTTCAAGTCGAGGAAGACGCGATGGCCCTGCCGAACCAGGCCGCGGACGAATTCAGGTCCCTCCGCCGTGAACAGGTGGCTGCCGACCTTCAGGCCGCCGACGCTCGCGTGAACGCGGGACGCCATCGCGGAAGCGGCGCTGGCGGTGTCGAGATCGAGTGCGACGAGCACCGGGTTCATGCCGGTTCGTGCTCCGATGACGCGGCGTGGGCCGCGCCGACGAGATCGGCGATGCGGTTCACCTTGTGCCGCTGCATGTAGTCGGTCAGCCCGCCCAGGATTTTCCCCCACACGAACGGGTCGGCGAAGTTCGCCGTGCCGACCTGCACGGCCGTCGCCCCCGCGAGGATGAACTCGATCGCGTCGCGCGCGTCCATGATGCCGCCCATTCCGATGATCGGAATCGACACCGCCTGCCGGCACTCGTACACCATCCGCACCGCGATCGGACGAATCGCCGGCCCGCTCAACCCGCCCATGCCGTTCGACAGGATCGGCTTGCGCGTCTCGACATCGATGGCCATCGCCAGGAACGTGTTCACCAGCGAGATCGCGTCGGCGCCGGCGTCCTCCGCCGCGCGCGCGAAGCTGGCCGGAGTCGTCACGTTGGGGGTCAGCTTGGGAATGAGGGGCAGGTGTGTGGCTTGGCGCACCGCGCTCACCACGCCATATGTCCCGTCGAGCGAGCACCCGAACTGGATCCCGCCTTCCTTGATGTTCGGGCAGGAGATGTTCAGTTCGATCGCGGCCACCCCCTCCGCGTCCGAGAGCGCCTTCGCCACCTCGACGTACTCGTCCAGCGTCGTGCCACAGATGTTGACGAAGACCGTCGCGCCGGCCTCGCGCAATCCGGGCAGGTGCTCCTTGACGAACCGGTGGACGCCGACGCCCTGCAGGCCGATGGCGTTCAGCATGCCGGAAGGCGTCTCGACGATGCGCTGAGGCGGGTGGCCCTCGCGCTCGGCCATGAAGAGGCCCTTCACGCAGACGCCGCCGAGCGAGGCCAGGTCGACGACGTGGCGGTACTCGAGGCCGTAGCCGAAGCAGCCGCTCGCCGCGATGACCGGGTTGCGGAGCGTCAGCGATCCAATCGTCGTCGTGAGATCCACGTCACCACTCCCAGACAAGCGTCGAGGCGTCGAACACCGGGCCGCCGATGCAGGATCGCACGTGGTGGAACCCGCCGCCCGCTTGCTTCACCGGGACGACGCAGGAATAGCAGCCGCCGAGCCCGCAGCCCATCACGCGTTCCACGGAGACCTCGCAGGGCCGGCCGTGCTGTTCCGCGAGGCGCGCAACGGCCGCGAGCATTCGCTCGGGTCCGCACGCGTGGAGCAGGACCTTGGCAGATGGCGCCAGCGCGCCGAGCGCTCGTTCGAGCGGCAGCGTGACGCGTCCGGGCTCACCCTTCGACCCGTCCTCCGTCGCAAGCGTCGTGCGGACGCGATGGCGGGCGAAGAAGTCGAGGTGGAACAGATCGGCCTCGGATCGTCCGCCGTAGAAGAGCGTCAGCGGGATGCCCTTCGGCGCGAGCGCTTCGGTCACCGTGACAAAGGGCGCCAGGCCGACGCCGCCCGCGACCATCCAGACTTCGGTGCCCGCCTCCGGCAGAGTGAACGGCCGGCCGAGCGGTCCGAGGCACTGCACCGTGTCGCCGGGCTCGACGTCGAAGAGCGCGCGCGTCGTGACGCCGATACGCTTGCTCAGGATGCTGACGCCTGACGGCGCGCCGGACGAGTCGCGCAGGATCTCGAACACCGAGAATGGCCGCCGAAGGAGCGGGTCCCAGCCGTGTCCCGGCTTGACCATCACGAACTGCCCGGGCTCTGTGGCGGCCGCGATCTCCGGAGCCGCCAGCGACACGACGTTGTAGTCGGCCGTGAGCCGCCGGTTGCCCATCACCTCGGCGTCGATGTCCCAGGGCATCCTTACGAGTATAACTTGCGGGCTACGGACTGCAGACTCTGGACTCTCGACTCTGGACTCTGGACTACAGACCACGGACTACAGACCAAGATCGGCGCGACACGCGTGATCTGCCTGAAGTCTGAAGTCTGGAGTCTGAAGTCCGTAGTCAGGAGTCTGACGCGTATCATTCGACCATGCGCTACCTGCGCATGCTCTCGAACTCGCTCGTTGCCGGCTCAATGGCGGCGGCGTGTCTTGTCGTGCTCTTTTTGCAGCTGAATCCCTCGCTGCCGCTGTTTCAGGGCGCCTCGTGGGGCCTCATCGCGACGATCTGGGCGGGCTACGGCGTCAACTTCTCTGCGATCTTCTACGCGCTGATCGTCGCGCAGCAGCTGCTCGTGGCGGAGGCGTCGTCGCCCGGCTGGTTCAGCGTGCGGCTGCTGGGGCCGTTCTGCGCGAGCGCGACGGTGCTGGCGGCGGCGCTGATGTGGCTCAACCTTCGCGGGCTGCACGCCGCGCTCGACGACGAAGCCGCGCGACGGATGACGATCGGCGCCGCGGCGATGACCGCGGGCGGGTCGGCCTTCGTGGTCGTGACGATTCTCCGCTACTCGATCGGACCGCGCAGCGGACGCGCGGGCGGCATCACGGTGCTCGCGCTGATGCTGGTGTCGATCGCGCTGCCGGTGGCCACACGCGGGCCCGGCCTGACGCCGACACTCGGCGGTCGCCGCCTGGCGATTGGCACGCCGCCGACCGGCGAGGTCCCGAGCGCTCGCGTGGTGCTCGTCGACATCGACGGCGCGTCGCTCGACTTCATCACTCCGGCGGCCGCTGACGGGCGGCTGCCCAACTTCGAGCGGATTCTGGACGGGGGGGCCGCGCTTCACCTCGCGACGCTGAAGCCGACGCAGCCGGCGCCTGTGTTGACGGCGCTCGCGACCGGGAAGCTTCCGGCGCACAACGGCGTGCGATCGGCGGCGATCTACGGCGCGACGGCGGGCCCAGGCGCGACGCTCGATCTGCTGCCGGACTATTGCTTCGCGCACGGCCTCGTCACTGTCGGCCTCTTGTCCGAGACCCCGCAGACCTCCGCCGCGCTGCGCGCGCAGCCGATCTGGAACATCCTCAGCCAGTCAGGTACGCCATCGACGGTGATTCGCTGGCCGCTCACCTGGCCCGCGCAGCCGCTGCTCGGCGCGCTCGTGACGGACCAGTACCACCGGGCCTCGGACCTGGCGCTGGCGGCCGATGAGCCCGGCTACACCTATCCGACAGAGCTGGCGCTCGATCTTGACCCTTCGTTGCTGGACGAGCCGGCGGCCGCTGCGTCTGCGCTGCCGGGTCCTGACTATCCCGCGGCGGGCCCGCTGGCACTCGATCGGCTGTACATCGCGATTGCCAACCGGCTCGAATCGCGCGGGTCGTCGCCCTTGCTGGCGCTGCGCCTCGAGGGCCTCGACGCGACCGGCCACTACTATCTGCGTCAGGCGATGCCTCGCGCGTTTGGCGACGTCAGCGACGACGAGCGCAGGAAGTACGGGCAGGTGCTCGAGCAGTACTACCGGTATGTGGACGCGGTGATTGGCGGCATCATCGACGGCCTGGGCCCGCGCGACCTGCTCCTGGTCGTCTCTCCGTTTGGTCTGGAGCCTCTCTCGCCGGCCAAGCGGCTGCTCGAGCATTCGATCGGCAACACGGCGTTGAGCGGCAGCCACGAGCGCGCGCCCGACGGCTTCCTGTTGGCATACGGGGCGCCTGTGAAGCCGGGACGATTGCCGCGGGGCGCGATCGTCGACGTCACGCCGACGATCCTGTACTTTCTCGGGCTTCCCGTGGGTCGCGACATGGATGGCTTCGCGCGCGCGGACATCTTCACGCGGGAATTCACGGCATCGCGGCCGATTGCGTACATCCCGACTTACGAACGGTAGGTCCATAGGTCCATGGGTCCATAGGTCCATAGGTCCATGGGGATGCGCAGCGCCCATGCACCCATGCGCCCATGCACCCATGCGCCCATGCGCCCATGCACCCATGCACCCATGCACCCATGCACCCATGGACCCTGATATAATCCACCCAGCTCTTTAACGCGGCCCCGCGAGGTCGCAAAGAGGTGTACATGCCCACGCACGTCCTCGACCCTTCCGCTTTCCACTTCGCACTTCGCCTTTCGCACTTCGCACTGCAGGAGTCTTTGTGCCTGTAGTCATGGATTCCGACCGCATGTCGCGCTCGCTCGTGCGCATCGCGCACGAGATCATCGAGCGCAACCGCGGTGTGGACGACCTCGCGATCGTCGGCATCCGCGAGCGCGGCGTGCCGCTGGCGCGCCGCATTTCGGCCGAGCTCGAGCGGATCGCCGGCAAGGCCGTCCCGACCGGGGCCCTCGACATCACGCTCTACCGCGACGATCTGATGCGACAGGCGGTCGGCCCGCAGCCGCTCGTGCGCAGCACCGACATCCTGTTCGACATCGACAACCGCGTCATCGTGCTGGTGGACGACGTGCTCTATACGGGCCGGACGATTCGCGCCGCGCTCGACGCGCTGATCGACTTCGGCCGTCCGCGCTCCATCCAGCTCGTCGTGCTCGTCGACCGGGGACACCGCGAGCTGCCGATCAAGGCCGACTACGTCGGCAAGAACGTGCCGACGTCGCGCCGCGAAAGTATCCAGGTCCGGCTTCAGGAGGTGGACGGTCATGACGAAGTCGTCATCCAGCCCGACGAGCAGTGAGCCCGTGGTCGTGGCCGACGCTCCGCCGGCGACCCGCCTGAAGCACCGGCACCTGCTGGGTATCGCGGACCTCACGCCCGAGGAAATCGTGCTCATCCTCGACACGGCCGAGGCGATGCAGGAGATCGCGCACCGGCCGATCAAGAAGGTGCCGACGCTGCGCGGCCGCACGGTGGTGAACCTCTTCTTCGAGCCGAGCACCCGCACGCGGACGTCGTTCGAGGTCGCCGAGAAGCGCCTCAGCGCCGACACCCTCAATGTCGCCATTGCGACGTCCAGCGTCGTCAAGGGCGAGACGCTCGTAGACACCGCGCTCAACCTCGAAGCGATGTCGCCCGACATGATCGTCCTGCGCCACGCCTCGTCTGGCGCGTGCCACCTGCTGTCGCGCGTCTGCCGGTCGAAGATCATCAACGCCGGCGACGGGATGCACGAGCACCCCACGCAGGCGCTGCTCGATGCGTTCACGATTCGCAAGCACAAGGGGCGGCTCGGGGGACTGAAGGTGGCCATCCTGGGCGACCTGCTGCACAGCCGCGTGCTGCGCTCGAACGTGCTGCTGCTGACGCGGCTCGGTGCCGAGGTGTGGGTGTGTGGCCCGCCGACGCTGGTGCCGCCGGGCATCGAACGGCTGGGCGTGAAGGTGACCTCCGTCGTCGAGGACGCGGTCTGCGACGCCGACGTCATCATGATGCTCAGGATTCAGCTCGAGCGTATGCAGGGCGCGTACTTTCCGTCGCTGCGCGAGTACTTCAACGTGTTCGGCATGACCGAAGCGCGCGTCCGTCTGGCCAGGCCGGACGCCATCATCATGCATCCCGGCCCGATGAACCGCGGCGTGGAGATCGCCTCCGAGGTCGCCGACGGGCCGTTCTCAGTCATCCTCGAGCAGGTCGCCAACGGCGTCGCGGTGCGCATGGCTGTCCTGTACCTGCTGGCAGGCGGAGCGGAAGATGAAGCGGCTGCTTAAGGGCGGCCGGGTCGTGGACCCGGCCAACGGCATCGACGGCGCGTACGACGTGCTCATCGACGGCGATCGGATTGCCCGGGTCGAGAAGAACCTGCCGACGCCGGACGGCGAGATCCAGGTCATCGACGTGCCGAAGGGCTTCGTCGTCGTGCCGGGGCTGGTGGACATGCACGTGCACCTTCGCGAGCCGGGGCAGGAGCACAAGGAGACGATCGCCACCGGCACGAAGTCGGCCGTCGCGGGCGGATTCACGGCCGTTGCCTGCATGCCGAACACGTTGCCCATCAACGACAACGCCGGCATCACGGAGTTCATCCTCAAAAAGGCCGCCGACGCAGGACTGGCGCGGGTCTACCCGATTGGCGCCGTCTCTCGCGGATCGAACGGCGAGTTCCTCGCCGACATCGCGGAGCTGCACGCGGCAGGTTGCGTCGCGATTTCGGACGACGGGCGGCCGGTGGCGACGGCGCTGCTGATGCGCCGCGCGCTCGAGTACGCGTCGATGTTCGGCATGCCGGTGATCGACCACTGCGAGGATCCCAGCCTCAAGGCGGACGGGGTCGCGCACGAGGGTTTCCACGCGTCGGCGCTTGGCCTGCCGGGCCTGCCGGGCGCGGCCGAGACGGTGATGGTCCAGCGCGACGTCACGCTCGCGGGCCTGACGAAGGGGCGCGTGCACATCGCGCACATGAGCACGCGGGGGTCGCTGCGCGCGGTGCAGGACGGCAAGGCCCAGGGCTTCACCGTCACCTGCGAAGTGGCGCCGCATCATTTCACGCTGACCGACGCCTCGCTCGAAAAGCCGCTGCAGTTCGACACGAACTGCAAGATGAACCCGCCCTTGCGCGAGCAGGCGGACGTCGATGCGATGCTGCGCGGAATCATCGACGGCAGCGTCGACGCCATCGCCACCGATCATGCCCCGCATCATGCGGACGAGAAGGCAGTCGAGTTCGACCGCGCGCCCTTCGGCATCGTCGGGCTCGAGACGTGCGTGCCGATCGTGTTCGAGAAGCTCGTGCACCCGGGTCACATCACGCTGGCGCGCGCCATCGAGTTGCTCTCGGTGAACCCGGCGCGGATTCTCCGGCGTCCCGGCGGGTCGCTGGCCGCGGGCGCCGTGGCCGACGTCACCGTGCTCGCGCCCGACGTGAGCAGGACGATCGTGGCGTCCCGTCTGGTGTCGAAGTCGAAGAACACGCCGTTTGGCGGCTGGACCTTCCGCGGCGTGGCCGCCGCGACGATCGTCGGCGGGCGCACGGTGTTCACCAATCCCGACGCGCCCGGCGCGGCCGTCTTCGCCTGAGGATCACGTGACGAGAGTTGACGACGTGCGGAAGAGCGCCCTGGACGAGCTGCGGCGCAACGAAGTGCTGATGCTCGACGGGCACTTCGATTACGGCAACGGCTACCACGGGCCCGCGTACCTGAACCCGCATCAGCTGTTCCGTTACCCCTCGACGATTTGGCGCCTCGCGCAGGATCTGCTCGACGTCACCTCTGACGAGATCGCCGCGCAGGCTGATGTCGTCGCCGGTCCCGCGACGGGTGGTGCGCTGCTCGCCCACACCATCGCGGGCCTGCTCGATAGCCGACGCAGCCTGACGCATCCGCCGTGTTCGTTCGCCCCGTTCGAGAAGTCGGGCCGTCAGCCATTTCTGCGGCCGTTCTACCAGCAGCTCGTGAACGGTCGCCGCGTGCTGATCGCCGACGACGTCCGAAATACGGGGCAGGTCACGGCCAAGTGCGCGGAGGTGATTCGAGAAGCTGGCGGGACGCCGATCGCCCTCGTCTGCATCTGCGATCGTCTCGAGAGCATCGCCGATCCAGGCATTCCGGTGATCGCGCTCGTCGAGTACCCGGCCCCGCCGAACTATCCGGCGGCGGAGTGTCCGCTCTGCAAGGCAGGGAAGCCGATTACCAGGTTCTGAGCCGGCGCACTAGCCACGGGGCTTCAGGCCCGCGGGGAAACAGGGAATTGGAAAAGGCAGCCGGGCCGAACTTCGATTCGGCCACAGTCATCATGTCTTCCCCGAAGTCCGTAGTCCGGAGTTCGACGTCCGATTCACTACGCGCCAGCCTCGACCGCCTGTACCACGGGTTCAATCACGCGCAGTCCGCGACGGATCCGATCGAGCTCGTGCGCACGTATGTCTCACGCGACGACCGCGAGATCGCGGGCTTCGTGGCGTCCGCGCTCGCGTTCGGCAACGTGAGGGCGGTGATGGCGTCGATCCGCGACGTCCTCGACCGTATGGGTGCTTCGCCGGCGGCCTTCGTCCGCTCGTTCACGCCGGAGAGTTCAGCATTCGATGGTTTCGTGCACCGGTGGACTCGCGCGCGCGACGTCGCCGCGCTCGTGTGGGTGCTGCGGCAGATGCTCGATCGCAGCGGATCGATTGAGGGATTCTTCCTCGAAGGCGACGACTCGGCGTCTCCGGACGTCGCTGTCGGTCTCGAGTCGTTCTCGCGGCGCGCCCTGGCGCTCGACGTCACGCCGTTCTACGGGCGCGGCCGTCAGCCCGCGACCGGTGTCCGGTACTTCTTCTCGCGGCCCTCGAGCGGCGGCGCCTGCAAGCGGCTGAACCTGTACCTGCGGTGGATGGTCCGACGCGACGCCGTGGATCTCGCCGTCTGGACCGGAGTGGCACCGTCACGCCTCGTGGTGCCGCTCGACACGCACGTAATACGGTTGGGCCAGTGCCTCGGCCTGACGCGCTATCGAAGCCCCGGCTGGCGCATGGCGTCCGACATCACGGCAACCCTGCGCGAGATGGATCCGCAGGACCCCGTGCGGTTCGACTTTTCGATCTGCCACGTCGGCATGATGGGGAACTGCGGGTTCGGCGAGAAGAAGCGCGATCGCGACTGTCCCTTCCGGGGCACTTGCCGTCCGAAACTGCGACTGAAATGAGATCGGGGTCGGGAAATTTATCCCGGCCCCAATCTGGCGTAAGCCGCGAGCGTCCCTTCGACCATCTTCTCGACGCTGAACCTCGAACGCGCCCGAGCGAGGCCGGCCTCGCCCATCCGGTCGCGCAGCGGTTTGTCGTTCAGCAGCCGCACGAGCGCGGCCGCGAGCGCCGCCGGGTCGCGCGGCCGCACGATCAGTCCGGTCTCGCCGTCGACCACGGCCTCGGGAATGCCCCCGGCGCGCGTGCCGACGCAGGGCTTGCCCGCGGCCATCGCGTCGAGCAGCGACGTGCCCAGCCCTTCGGTCTCCGAGCTCATCACGAACACGTCGAACGCCTTGATGCATGCCAGGACATCCTCCCTGAACCCCGGAAGCACGACGTGCTTCTCGAGGTGCAGCTGCTTCACCCGGTGCTCGAGGTCGGCCCTGAGCGGCCCTTCGCCGAGAATCACGAAGCGGGTGTCGGCTGCGCGCGACAGCACCTGCGGCACGGCCTCGATCAGGTGGCGCTGGCCCTTGTGCGGGACCAGCGCGGCGACGTTGCCGACGACCGGCGCGTTATGTGGCAGGAAGAATGCCGCGTGCACGTTGACCGCCTCGAGGCGCGCGATGCGATCGACGTCGATGCCTTCGTACACGGTGACGACGCGATCGGGATCGATGTGGTCGGCGACGAGCAGATCGCGGATCGCGTCGGACGACGAGATGAAGAGATCGACCTGGCGGTACTTCCAGCGCGAGAACGAATTGCGCTTCAATCGGAAGTCGACGCGCCGCGACACCACGAGCTTCGGGACTTTCGTGCGCGTCACCATCGACAGCGCCATCGACCCCATCGCGACTCCGTGCGGATCGTGGGCGTGCACGAGGTCCGGCCCGACCCGCTGGATGACACGTGACAGCCGCCACGCGGCCTTCAGGTCCAGCTCGTGGCCTGGCGCAAGCGGCACGAGCTCCAGTCCCTCTTCGGCGCGCCGCCGAAGCTCTCCGTCGGGATGCGCCACCAGCATCGCGCGGTGGCCCATCGCGCGCAGGCCCAGCACGGTCAGCAAGACCTGATTCTGGCCGCCGCGCCAGGACCTGGCGGTGTCGATGTGGAGGGAGAACATCAACTGGTAGCTGGCTGCAGGCAGCGTGCAGTCATCGTCGTAGGGCCGAACTTCAGTTCGGCCTCTCGGCCGCCTCGAGCGCGGCGTCTTCCGCGCGGCGTTGCAATTCCCAGAGCTTC
This sequence comes from Acidobacteriota bacterium, assembly GCA_046735235.1. Taxonomy (GTDB): domain Bacteria; phylum Acidobacteriota; class Vicinamibacteria; order Vicinamibacterales; family JAENWD01; genus JAENWD01. The sequence goes on from JBKPSY010000258.1 coordinate 10,956, forward strand.
GCAAACTTGAGCAACACGTAGTACGAGTTCAGCAGCGACACCACGAGCCCCGGCACACCCTGCCTGATGCCGTAACGAAGGACGTAGTTTCGCAGGAACGCGAACGGCGGATGCGCGGCGATCCGCAGCCAGGAGGATCGCTTGCCCGCCGCATACATCTCGGTGGCCGCGATGGTCGTGTACTTGTCAATCGTGGCGAGGTGGTCGGAGACGTCCCGATACGGGTAGTGCAGCAGCTCGCCGCTGAGGTAAATCGCCGGCCCATCCAGCTGCACGGACTCGTGGACGTTCACCCGCCCCCACCGACCCGCGCGCCGGTCGTAGAGGCGCAGTTGCCAGTCGGGCCACCAATCCGTGCACCGAATCCACTGTCCGAGGTAGTAGGTCACGCGCGGCGCGCGATACCCGCGCGCCGGAGGCTCGGCGGTGAGCAGCTGACGAATCTCGTCGGCCAGCGCGAGGCTCACACGCTCGTCCGCGTCGAGCGACAGGATCCAGTCGTGCCGCGCCAGCGACGCGGCGTAGTTCTTCTGATCCGCGTACCCGGTCCACGCCCTGACCTCGACGCGATCCGCATTCGCCCGCGCGATGGCCACCGTGTCGTCGGTGCTGCCCGAGTCGACGACGATACGTTCGTCGGCCCAGGCGACCGAGTCGAGCGCGTCCTTCAGCCGGGACGCTTCGTTGAGCGTGATGATGGCGACCGAGACCGGCGGCACGAGGGTGACTGTAACAGACTAGCTGGCAGCCGGCAGCGGACAGCCGGCAGGACCCGCGGGACCGGGTTCCGCTGCCGCTACTGCCAGCCGTCTGCTGCCAGGTGCCCGCTACGAGTCGTTACGGCCCGGTCGTCGTGCCGCTGGCGCCGCCGGAGATCACGCTGCTCGTCGCGCCGCCAAGCGTGGTCGGCTGCGAGCCGGCAAACGACGTCGCGCCGTTGGTCGGGGCGATCTGGACGGTCTCGAAGTTGACCTGCGAGATGTCGTAATCGAGCACCGCGCGCAGCTCGTTGCTCTTCGCCTGCGCGAGATCGCGCTGGGCCTGGAACACCTCGAAACTGGTGGACATGCCGGCGGCGAACTTCTTCTCCTCGGCTTCGAGGCGGCGCTCGGCCAGCACGCGCGCGGCCTTGGTGGCATCCACGCGCTTGCCGTTCGCGTTGAGCTGACGCGCGGCGTCACGCACCTGCGAGGTCACGTTCAGCTCGAGGTCGCGCAGGTTGATGTCGCTCTGGACCTTCGACACCTTCGCGCGGCCATACGACGCATCGGCGATGCTCGTGCCGATGGGATAGCTGACGTTGAGCGACACCACCCACGTCGGGTACTTGCTGGAAAAGACGTCCTTCATCAGATCCCCGTAGCCGCGCTGGATTGAGCCAGTCACTGGCGGCGGGAATTGCGGCGAGTTCGGATCGCGAAGCAGCTGCGTGCCGCCAAGACCCGTGGTGTTGTACCGCAGGTTGAGGTCGAGATTCGGCAGCGTCTGGTTCTTGAAGTACTTCAGGTCGTAGTCGGTGATCTCCATCCGCTTGCGCGCGGACGTCAGGTCCGTCCGATCGTTCAGCGCGTTCTTCACGGCCGCGTCCACGTCCACGGCCTGTGTCATGAAGGGCGCGACGTCGGTTGGCTTCAGACGCATCGACCAGAAGTCCGGCGTATTCGGATCGAAGATGAGCGTGCGAAGGACGTCCTCGGCCTGTCCGATCGAGGCCTGCGCCTCGATGACGGCTTCCTCGCGGCTCGCGACCTCGGATTCGGCCTGAACGACGTCGATCGGCGCCAGCGTCCCGATCTCGACGCGCGACTTCGTGTCGCGCAACGACTCCTGCGCCAGGTCGAGCGATTGCTGCGCGACGACCAGCGAGTCCAGCGCGAACACGTAATTCCAGTAGGCGACCTTCACCTGGCGTGTCGTGAGCGCCACGCTCTGCTGCAGGTCGACGTCGGCGATCTCGCGGTTCTTGCGCGCGGCGAAGATCTGCTCGCGCACGGTGTCGAACTTGAAGTTGCGCAGGAACGGCTGGGTGACCTGGACGTCGACGTTGCCGTTCAGCTGCGGGTTGAAGCTGGTGAAGGTGTTGTTGGTCGTCGAGCGCGAGCTGTCCCACGACACGAGGGTGTTAGTGCCCCACGGGAAGAACTTTGCGACCTGGGCCTGCCCTCCGAAGTTGCTGCTCGTGACCGTGGTGTCGCTGCCCGAGAGGAAGCTGCTCGGCGGCTGCTGCTGGTTGTTGTAGTTGACCCCGCCGCCAAAGACCGGCGTGTAGTTGGCCAGCGCCTGCGCGATCGTGTAGTCCTGCAACTGGGGGTTCAGCCGCTCGATCTGAATGCCGAGATTCTGCTTCAGGGCGAGGTCGACGGCCTCGTTGATGGACAGGGGCCGTTCGGGTCCCGGCGGCAGGGCGGCCGGACTCTGGGCCGGCGCGGCTGGCGGCGTCGGCGGCGGCGCCGCGGGCGCCTGCTGGCCATGTACCGGCGTCACGAGGCCCGCGAGACACGCGACAACCACAAAGGCGCGCGCGCCGGGGCGGGTCAGAAACTGCATGGGGCGGTGCTCCACAGTGAGTTCGACTTCGATGTTTGTTTGAAACAGACGACCCCCGGCACGGCCAGAGGTCCAGTGGATATAGACGGATGACCCGTGGCGGGAGTTTCCGAAGCCCGCGATTGTATACTACCCGTTCGGCCACTACGGGCCGGTCCCGCGAGTGGGCGCCGTCCGTGCCGTTTCCGGACGCTTTCCCCGTGACTCACGACGACGTCCTGCAGCTGTTTCGGCGATCGGGCGCCCTGCTCGAAGGCCACTTCCGCCTGACCTCCGGGCTTCACAGCCCCGGCTACCTGCAGTGCGCGCTGGTGCTGCAGCATCCGGCGGACGCCGAGGCGCTCGCCCGCGCCCTTGCGAGGCACGTCTCGGCGCTCTCCCCGACCGTCGTCCTCTCCCCGGCGCTCGGCGGCATCGTCATCGGCCATGAGATGGGACGCGCCCTCGGCGTGCGCGCGATCTTCGCCGAGCGGCAGGACGGCAAGCTCACGCTCCGTCGTGGCTTCTCGCTCGCGCCGGGCGATCGCGTCCTGGTCGTCGAGGACGTCGTGACCACGGGCGGATCGACGCGCGAGACGATCGACGTCGCCGTGGCCGCAGGTGCGACCGTCGTCGGCGCCGCCTCGATCGTCGATCGCAGCGGCGCGACGGCGGCCCTCGGCGTGCCGTACCACGCGCTGCTGCCCATCTCGCTGCCGACCTACGATCCGTCGGCGTGCCCGCTCTGTGCCGCCGGTTCGCCAGTCGTCAAGCCGGGATCGAGAACCTGACGTCGAGCCCTCGTGTAGCGCAGGCCTTCAGGCCTGCCGATCCGGATCGCTGGCAGACCTGAAGGTCTGCGCTACATGACCATGCGCAACGTGAAACTCACCGTGCAGTATGACGGCACCGACCTGGTCGGGTGGCAGCGCCAGAAGACCGGCCGCTCGGTGCAGGGGCTGCTCGAAGAGGCGCTCGCGGCGATTGACGGCGCGCCGGTGACGGCACACGGCGCCGGCCGCACCGACGCCGGCGTTCACGCGATCGCGCAGGTCGCCAGCGCGCGTGTGACCACGGCGCTCGAGCCGGCGACCCTGGTCAGGGCGCTGAACGCGAAACTGCCACCGGATGTCCGCGTCGACTCGGTGGCCGACGTGCCCGACGATTTCCACGCGCGCTTCAGCGCGAAGTCGAAGACCTATCGCTACGTCCTGCTCGAAGCCGACGTGGCCGGTCCGTTCGCCCAGCGCTATGTCTGGCGCGTGCCCGGCCGGCTGAACGTCGAGGCGATGGCGGAGGGTGCCAGGGCACTGGTCGGCAGGCACGACTTCACGGCGTTTCAGTCCACCGGCAGCGCCGTCACGCATGCCTTCCGCACTGTGACGGCCGCTCGTGTCGTTGTCTGGCCCCCTGACGGGCCCCCGCCGGCACCCGGCGTGGGCAGCAATCAGGGCCCCAATACGCGCCTCGTCGTCTTCGACGTCACCGCGGACGGGTTTCTGCGGCACATGGTCCGCGCGATGACCGGCACGCTCGTCGAGGTGGGCCTGGGACGCCGGCCGCCGGCCGGGGTGCGGGCGGTGGTGGACGGTCGCGCGCGCGCCACGGCGGGCGCTACCGCACCGGCGGCCGGACTCTGGCTGGTCTCGGTCGACTACTGTTAGAATTCCGCTTGCTTCCCGTTTGGCCGTGACGGACGCGCACGGTCCCGCGAGGACCCGGAACACGCTTCGACGCGAGAGCCCAACGCATGTCCCTCGACCAGTTGCTCGCATGGCTGACGCCGGGATCGCCCGAAGAAGCCCTGGCCCGCCAGGTGAACTTCGAGCAGCTGCCCGCGCACATCGCGATCATCATGGACGGCAACGGCCGGTGGGCCGCGCGGCGTCACCTGCCGCGGGTCGAAGGCCACCGCTCAGGGATCAACGCGGTCCGCGACGTCGTCGAGACCTCGGCGCGGCTCGGCATCGACGTGCTGACGCTCTACGCCTTCTCGCTCGAGAACTGGAAGAGGCCCGAGGCCGAAGTGAGCACGCTGATGGCGCTCCTGAAGCGCTACCTGCGCCTCGAGCTGAGGACGCTGCTCGACAACAACATCCGCTTCCGCGTGATCGGCCGCTCCCAGGATCTTCCGTCCGACATCCAGGACGAGCTCGCCGACGCGATCGATCGCACGTCCAAGAACACGGGCCTGCTCTTCAACATCGCGCTCAACTACGGCGGACGCGCCGAGATCGTCGACGCGGCGCGCCGGATGCTCGAGTCCGGGATCGCGCCTGCCGACATCGACGAGCGGCGGTTCAGTGAATTCCTCTACACCGCCGGCCAGCCCGATCCGGATCTGCTGATCCGGACGAGCGGCGAGATGCGCATCAGCAACTTCCTGCTCTGGCAGATCGCCTACGCGGAGATCTGGGTCACCGATACGTTGTGGCCTGACTTCCGGGCGCCTCATCTTCTCCAGGCCGTCCTCGAATACCAGAAGCGCGACCGCCGCTACGGCGGTCTCACGCCGTCCAGGGTCGCGACAGTCCGGTGACCCGCGTTCTGAGCGGGGTGGTGCTGCTGGGCATGGTGGGCAGCCTGGCGTGGTTTGCTCCGGCACCGGTGCTCGTCGCGCTCGCCGTCGTCGTCGCTGTCGGCGCATTCATCGAGCTTGCGCGGCTCGCCGAGGCGCTGGGCGCTCACGTGCCGCGACTGCCCGGCGTCATCATCACGGCGGCCACCACTGCCGCGGTGGCATGGCCGGGCGTCCAACTCCAGCCCGTCCTGGTGGCCTCTATCGTCGCCGCGGCCGCGATTTCCATCGCCGGCGGCCGGCCCGACCGCAGCCACATCGCCGGTGCGGCAACCCTGGTGGCGGCGCCGATCTATCTGGCCCTACCGCTCGGCGGCCTGGCGGGATTACGCTGGACGGATGGCCGTGAAGTGGCCGTGCTGCTCGTGCTGGTCGTCGTCGCCAGCGACACGCTGCAGTACTACACCGGACGCGCGCTCGGCCGCCGGCAGCTGGCGCCCGTGATCAGTCCCAAGAAGACGGTGGAGGGCGCCGTGGGGGGCTTTGTCGGCGCGACGCTCGTGATGGCGTTCCTGGGCGCCGCGTGGCTTCCAGGCGTGCCGCTCAACGCGCGCGTCGGGCTCGGGCTCGCGATCGCCGGGCTCGGCATCGTCGGCGATCTCGTCGAGTCGGCGCTGAAGCGCGCCGCCGACGTGAAGGACAGCTCGCACCTGATACCCGGGCATGGCGGCGTGCTCGATCGCATCGACGCGCTGCTGCTGGCTGCGCCGGTGTACATCGCCTTCCTGAAGTTCGGCCCGTGGCAGGCGAGATGAAACGCATCGCGATCCTCGGTTCGACCGGGTCGATCGGCACGAGCGCGCTGTCTGTAGCCGACGCGCATCCGGATCGGATTCGCGTCGTGGCCCTGGCCGCGGGCCGGCGCGTCGAGGAACTGGCGGCGCAGATCACGCGCTACCGTCCGGCGATCGCGGGGATCGCGAACGACGTCGATCGTCCGGCGCTCGCGAGCGCCGCCGCGAGCGCGGGCACGACGCTGGTCGCGGGGTCCGACGGGCTGGTGGCCGTCGCCACCCACCCGGACGTCGACATCGTCCTCTGCGCCTCGTCCGGCACGTCGGCGCTCGAAGCGGTGCTTGCCGCGATCGACGCGGGAAAGACCATCGCGCTCGCGAACAAGGAAGTGCTCGTGATGGCGGGCGCGCTGGTGACCGAGAGAGCGCGTGCGCGCGGCGTCGCGCTGCTGCCCGTGGACAGCGAGCACAACGCCATTCACCAGTGCGTGCACGGCCGCCGGCCCGACGAGATCCGCCGGCTGATTCTCACCGCGTCTGGCGGGCCGTTCCGCACGTGGCCCGCGGCGAAGCTGTACGACGTGCGGCCCGAGGACGCGCTGCGCCATCCGACGTGGCGTATGGGTCCGAAGATCACGATCGACTCGGCCACCCTGATGAACAAGGGCCTCGAGGTGATCGAGGCGCGCTGGCTCTTCGACGTCCCCGCCGAACGCATCGACGTGGTGGTGCACCCGCAGTCGATCGTGCACTCGATGGTCGAGCTGACCGACGGCTCGACGATCGCGCAGCTCGGCGTCACCGACATGCGGCTGCCCATTCAGTACGCCTTTTCGTACCCGGAACGCTGGCCATCGAGCCTGCCCGCGCTCGACTTCGCGCGCCTCGGCCCGCTCGAGTTCCTCGCGCCGGATCTGGACCGCTTCCCCTGTCTGCGCCTGGCCTACGACGCCTTGCGGGCCGGTGGGACGGCGGCGGTCGTGCTGAACGCGGCCAACGAAATCGCCGTCGAGTCGTTCCTCGAGGGGTGGCTGCCTTTTCCTGGAATTGCGCGCGTGATCGAAGAGACGCTGACGGCACATGATGTGCAGGATGCCCAGACGCTGGGCGACGTCCGGTCCGCAGATCGGTGGGCCCGGGAACGCGCGAAGATGCTCGCCGGCGGCTTAAAATTGAAGGCGTGAGGGTGTGACGGCGTGATCACGATTCTGGCTTTCGCTTTTGTCATCGGCGTCCTCATTTTTGTCCATGAGCTGGGCCATTTCCTGGCGGCCCGGCGCGTTGGCGTGCGGGTGCTGACTTTTTCGGTCGGCTTCGGCCCCCGGCTGATCGGCTTCACCAGGAACGGCACCGACTACTGCGTCGGCGCCGTGCCGCTGGGCGGCTTCGTGAAGATGGCGGGCGAGACCGCCGGCGACGAGCAGACCGGGAAGTCCGACGAGTTCCTCTCCAAGTCGCGCTGGGAGCGCTTCCAGATCCTGATCATGGGCCCGGTGATGAACCTGGTCCTCGCCGTGGTCCTGCTGGCGTTCGTGCTCTATCAGGGCTCTTACGTCCCCGCGTATCGCGAGATGACCC
>JBKPSY010000259.1:0-19581 GCA_046735235.1 Acidobacteriota bacterium
GACGTAATCTGCCCGTCGCCGAAGACGTACTCCGCCGCGCCAGGCATCTCGATGAGCGTGCCGGCGCCGACCGCGCCAAAAAACGGCCCGTGCGCCGTTCCGGAGAAGTTCCAGAACACGCCCGCCCGATCGCCGTCGACGAGGGGACGTCCCCATGTCAATCGCAGATCGGGGAACGCGGTGAACCAGTAGCGGTACACCTCGCCGATCGCCTCGCGTCCCTCGACGATGCCGTGGGCGGGGCTCTGGAAGATGCCGGCGGGCGCGTGCTGGAGGGCGAGGCGCGAGGCGTCTCGCGCGAGGAACGCGTCCTGGTGGCTGGCAAGCAGCGAGAGGATGTCTTCCCGTGTCATCGGGCGCCTCCTCGAGGGATACCGGTCGGGCCGCGATGGCTCATTCTACGGCGGGACTACAGACTTCGCGCGACAGACTTCGGAGAAGTCAGGGCGTGTAGTCGAGCGGCACGAACTCGACGGCAACCGCCGTACCGGAATTCGTGCTGTTGGCGTCCGGCGTGAATGTAAGGAGGACAGGATCGGCGGTGGCCCTGGCGCCGCACTGGACGTCGCCTCGCAAGTCATCCCGGTACGTAATCAACTCGATCTGGTTGAACTTCGTGGCATGCGCGCGAAGGATCGCCCCGTCGGGCGTCCGCACGGCCACCACGACGCCGGTTGCCGCGCACTGAATCGCAGTGAGCTTGCCAAAGACGCGGTTCTCCCCGGACTTCATCGGTCGGAGCGCCGGAACGATCCGCTGCCGGCCTGCTGTCTCGACGACTGAGCCGCTTGTGCCGCCCCCGGCCGTGCTCGCCGTGCGATTCGTCTCGAACGCCGCCTTCCTCCGTTCGAAGTCGTCCACCTGTGCAAGCTTCTGCTGCGCGTTCGCGCGCACGGTGTCGTCGCTCCCGCCGCGGATGATCTGCGTGAGCAGGCTGCGCGCGGCGGTGAAGTCCTGCTTGTTTGCCAGCAGCGCCGCCTTGCGGAAGACATAGGCCTCGCGGCCGGGCGCCAGGTCGAGCGCCTTGTCCACCGACCGCATCGCCTCGTCCAGGCTCGCCTCGTTCTGCCCCAGCTTCCACGCGAGCATCTCGTACGCGTCGGGGAACGACGGGTTCAGCTCGATCGCGCGGCGCAGGGCCTTCTCGATCTTCTCGCCGTCGCCTGGCCTGGGATTGGCCCAGGACTGCGCGAGCGCGTTCGCGAACTCGAACTGGCTGACGTATGTCGCCGTCGGCAAGCCTGCCGCCATTTCCAGCTCCTTCCTCGCGTCGTCCCCGCGGTTCTCGCGAGACGCCACCAGCCCGAGCGATGTGTGCGCCGGCGCGTAGCCGGCATCGAGGGCCACCGCGCGATCGAGCTCGACGCGCGCGTCGGCCATGCGCCCCATGTTGAGCAGCACGTCGCCGAGCGTCGCGTGAACCTCTGCCTCGCTGACGGGCGTCACCGGCAGATCGTCGATCTTGCCGATACGCTCGGTGAAGCGTGCGCTCTGCATCGGGAACATGTCGCCGCGGATGTACCGGGTCAGCAGCTGCTGCAGCTGGTCGCCCGTGAGGCCGAGTTGACGCTGGCAGGCGTCGTCGAAGGAAGCGCCGTCAGCGAGCGCCGCCACGAAACCGCCGGCGTGCGAGACGTACTTCTGCTGCTCGCCGAGCAGCAGATAGTGCACGAGCGCCCACGACTCCGCATAGAAGATCGACGAGCGGACCGACTCGTTGTAGAGCGGCGACTTGTGGTCGACCTTCACGAGATCCGCCAGCGGGATGAAGTGATCGCGCAGCAGCAGCACGTGGTCCGCGTCTACCTTGCCGAGCGTCGCCAGCTTGCCGTTCGCCGTGATCTGGAACGTGCGGTAGTACTCGGCAAGGCCTTCGTTGAACCACAACGGCACGTCGGTGATGTTGTTGTTCACGACCAGGTGCACGTACTCGTGGTACACGATGTCGAGTTGCTCGATGCCCTGCTCCATCGTGAACGTCACGTAGTTCAGCGATCGGCCCGGCTGAAAGTAGCCCGCGATGTTCTTCCTGACCTTCCCCTGATACAGGGGCTTCACCGGCTCGAAGCTCTTGTGGCTCTTGAAGACGACGACCGTCGCCGGCGTGGACGTGCTGAGGATCGCCTTCGGAAAGATGATCCCGATGGCTTCGCGGAACTGCTCGAGGCGTCGAGTGACCTCGCGCAAGTCGCGCTGGCCCACATCCCCGATGACGTAGAAATTCGGCGCTTTCAGGCCGATCCATCCGGCGCGGGGCATCGGATCGGCGGCAGCCACCGCCGGGAGCAGGATCAGAAGGGCAACGAGGCTGGCAGCAAGTCGCATTGGCGGCCAATCCTAGCTGAGCCGGGCTTGGCCCGCCAGTGACCATTTTCACTTCGCTGGCGGTGTCTTTTTCTTCTGGTTTTGCTGGTTTGTGCGGTTGTCCTGGTTGCCCCGGTGAAAGATCTTTCCGACTTCCACCTTGAAGTTCGGCTTACTGGCGGGTCCGGTGACGCTGATGGGCAGCACCGTGCCGGCGCCGTCGTGCGAGAAGAGCGGGTCGAGGATCTTGAGCGGCAGGCGTTTCCAGCCGGTGACCATCTCCGAGACGTGGGCGTCGAGGCGCGCCGTACCGGCGAAGTCGACCGTGCCAGGCACGAGACGATACGTCCCCGCCATCTGGATGTCCGCGCCACGGACGGCGAACGAGACGTGGCTCAACGAGAGCACGCCGCCCCCCAGCACGAAGGCGCCCTGTAGACGCGACGCAACGTTCGCGACACCTCTGTCCTCCGGCGCCCCGCGCGCTCGCCGCGACAGCTCGTCGATCTTCGACCGAACGGTGTCGCTCGAGAACCGCGCCTCGGCGACACGGAAGTGGCCATTCAGCTTCAGCCGCAGCGGCACCTTTCCCTTGCCTGGCGGCAGCTCCAGGTGCGTCTCGAGATGCAGCCCGCCGAACATCGCCGGCGGCTCGTCCTTCAGCGCAAGACGGAGGATGTCCTCGAGGCGCCCGTTGTCGATCCGCGCGTCGAGCTCCACGGTGCGGTCCTTCTCGGCGCCCATGTGCACGACACCGCCGCGCGCCTGGATCGGCGTGTGCCCGAGCGTCGCCGACACGGCGTCGAGGATGGTGTCGCCGTTGGTGCCGTCGACGATCGCGGTGAACGTCGTGTTGAGTGGCAACGCCTCGCCGCCGATGTCGAGCGTGAAATCCGGCGTGCGCGTCTCGCCCTTGACCCTGATCTGCTCCAGGCGTCCCGTGAACTGCCCTGTCGAATCCAGGTGACCGCCGATGCCGTCGATCGTTGAGAGGTCAGCATTGTTGAACGTGTAGGCCCCCTCGACCTTCGTCAGCGCCGGCTCGTAGGGCTGCCACGGTCCGAATGTGCCGTCGGCGACGATGAGCCCCGACGGAATCGGGTTCGTGAGCTCGGCGTGAAACTTCGTCGGGCGATCAAACGCCGCGCTGGTCAGCAGCACGCGATGAATCTGAAAGATGCGCGGCGGCCGCCCGGGCTTGCGGACGCCAATCTCGAGCACGGCGCCGTCGGACGTCAGCCGATCGACGATCACGGGGGTTGGCCGGCCGAGCTTGCCGCTCAGGCTCGATCGGTCAGGGAGCCGCAGCTGCTCCCCCGCGTCGGCACCGTCGTCGTCCTCATGGTGGCGTGGCGGAATGCTGATGTGCAGTCCGACGAGGCTGACGGCCGCGATGTGGATGGGCTTGTGCAGGAGCGCGGTGATCGGCGCCTCGGCCGAGAAGCGGTCGACGGCGATGAGTGGTGCAGCGTCCGGGTGCTCGCGGTGTCTCAATACGAGCCCATGCGCCGTGACGCGGACGACCAGCCCAAGCGAGACGTCCACGTCGCCAAGCTCGACGTTGCTGTCGAGGTTTTCGGAGAGGATCGCGATGATCCGCTCGCGGATGCGCGGCTGCTGCCAGCGATAGACGAGAACGATGGCGATCGTGCCGAGGACGGCCAGCGCCGACACGGTCGCGATCAGGAGAATTCGCCGGTTGCGTCGCATCCTCACCCCGTCGCGCGGGGCGCGACGCCAAACTTGACTGGCCTACTTGCAGGAGCAGGATGCAGTACAGGTGCCGCCGAAGGGCGCGCACGTGAATGCCGCAGCGCCGTGGGGACAAACCTGGCCACACGCGGACTGCACGGCGGGGCAGTCGCACGGGCACGTCCAGGGCGTGGCCTCGCGATTGTCGCCCTTTGTGAAGGTGAGCCCCCCACCCGATCCGTTGGCGGCGCGACGCGCGATGTCGATCTGGTCGGCGTCGCTGTCGCTGAGAGTCCAGGTGGCGCGGCCGGATCCGGCGCGCAGCACGGTCACCACCGCGCGGTCGCGCAGCGTGACGCCCTTGATGTCGATCGGGATGTTCACCCGCCACCGCGTCCCGCCGCCCAGCTCGTCGCCGGTGCAGTAGTCGAGCGTGCCTTTCAAGTCGCCGTCCGCTTCGAAGATCCATACCCGCAGCGCGTACGAAACCGGACCGCTGCCCTTGTTGCGCACCGACACCGTCAACAGCGGCGTGTCGAAGAGGAACGCTTTGAACGGATCAAGCTCCACCGGTGAGTTCGACGGCGTGATGACCTTCGCGTCCCGGTCGGCAGCCGGCAGGACCGTCCCCGAGAGCGCGAGGAGCATGACGAGCGCGACGAGATGCCGGGTGGCGTGTCCGCTAGAATGCCTGGCCGATCGCGAAATACCAGCGTCCATGGTCGTTGGTCGAGTCCTGCCGGAGCGGGTAGCCGTAGTCTACGCGCAACAGGATGAATGGCAGCACGAACCGGACGCCGAGGCCCGCGCTGGTGCGATTCTGGTTCAGATCGGGCAGGTTGAATTCGCCAAAGAAAGTGGCATGGTCCACGAAGACCGCCCCCCGGAAGCGGCGGACGATCGGGAACCGGAGCTCCTCGTTGAGCACCAGCAGCGACGTCCGGTGCCCGACAGCCTCCTGGCCGAGCAGCGTCAGCGATACGTCGTCGTACCCGCGGACCGTCGTAGAGCCGCCGGCGTGCAGGCGCTCGCTCGTGATGAAGACCTGGCCGGGCCCGGAGGCGAGCTCGATGCGCGCCGCCGACGCCAGGACGACGGTGCCGGGCAGCGGCAGGAAGTAGAAATCCTGATTCAGGTACTTCCGGTAGTACGCCGTCGATCCAAGCCACTCGGGGGCGATCTCGGCGCTCGTCGAATGGAAGAAACCGCGGCCCGTATCGAGCACGTTGTCGCGCCGGTCGTAATAGAACGAGCCGAGCAACCGGCTCAGGTTGCCCTTGAGCTGGACGAGCGGCACCTCCGGATCGTCTGACGTGATGCGAAGGTCCTGCTTCTGGTAGTTGTACCCGTACGCCAGCTGCAGGCTCCTGAATCGAATGCGCTGGTCGAATGTGAAGTCCTTGGTGCGCTGCTCGGCGCGCAGCCCCGCCTCCGAGATCTCGCGTTGCCACTCGTCGCCGACGTAGAAGTTGGTCTGGAACGGCTTGCCGAAGATGCGGCGGCTGCTCAAGTAGACGCGGACCACGCGATCGGATGGGTTCACGCGGCCGGCGATGCCTCCGGTAATCCCGCGCCCGAACAAGCCACGCCTCGTGAGGTCAGCGACGACGCCGGGATCGACGCTTCCCCATTTCGGGCTAGTCGCGGGACGGTACGGATCGAACAGCTGGAAGCCGTACTGCAGGCGATATTTCGGCAGCGGGTCCACCGAGATCTTCGCGTCCATCACGCCCGACTGCCGCTGGCCGGCCGGCGCCGGACGCGCGGTGGCGTCGATCGACACCTGACGGAACAGGTCGGTGTCGTAGAGACGATCGCGGGCCTGGTTGATGGCGTCGAGCGACACCGGCTCTCCCAGCGTGAACGCGCTGAGGTGCTCGACGAGGGCACGCTCCTTGCCCTCGACGCCGGCGATCGTCAGCGTGCGGAGCAGCGCGCGCTCGCCGCGCGCGACCTTGAACACGAGATCCGCCGTGACCTTGTCGCTGCGGAAGGTGCTCTGCGCCGTGACTCGCGTGCCGCGATAGCCGGCGACCCGATACCGCTGCTGCAGCTGTCGCGACGCGGCTCGGACGAGCGTGTCCGTCAGCACGGTGCCCGGCTCGATCGGCGTGGTGAGATCGACGCCCTGCGGTGGCGTGCCCGGGTCGTCAATGCGCGCCACGCCGACCTTGAAGACAGGCCCTTCCACGATCTGGACGGGCAATGTCGCCCGGTTGCCCTCGAAGGCGGCGTTGCCGATCGTCACCTGCGCACCGAGATAGCCTCGCGCGTGATACGCGGTGACGAGCACCGTCTGCAAATCCGACGGCGAGCTCCAGATGCGCTCGCCGACGCCCGACTGCGTCACGGCCTTCTTCAGATCCGACGCCGACATGGCCTGGTTGCCCGTGTACACCACTTCACGCGAGGTGTAGCGAGGGCCGGGCACGATCGTGACCGCGGCGGTCTTGGTCCGGCCGTTCATCCGTATATCGGTCGTCACGGCCGGCTTGAGGTAGCCCTTCGTAGCCATCCACGGCACGATCAGCCGCGAGAACTCGTCGCCGAGCAGGGTGTCGACCGGAGTGTCCGTCCAGGCGGCAACCAACGCGTCGCGCAACGAGCCGGGGATCTTCGTCCCGGTCACGACGAGCGCCGTCGGATCCCCTTCCTCGATCGTGTAGCCCAGATCGACGGGCGTCGGTTCCTTGCCGGGGTTCGCCGGCGGCGTGATCGGGTCCCGGCGCGCCGTGATGCGAGCCTGGAAGTAGCCGCGGTCGAGGAACAGCTTCTCGAGCTTGTCGCGATCCCCCTGCCACTTGTAGAAGTCGAACTTGCGGCCTTCGGTGATCCGCAGCGTCTTCCGAACCTCCTGCTCGCCGATGTCGCCGAAGGTCGCGACGAAGACGTCCCGGACTTCTTCCGGCGTGCGCTTCTTGACGGGCCGAATCGCCGTGCCTCCACCGAAGGAGACGTCGTGTCGGATCTCGTACGACCGATCCTGGTTGTCCTGCTGCACGAAGCGCAACTCGAGCCTCGGGATCACCTCCCAGCCGACGATGTAGGTGATCTCGCCGCTCTCGCGGAGGTTCTGCGAGACGATCACCTCGAGGGTCGGCAGGACCTTCTTCGAGAAGGTGAGGCGCTGTGCCGGGTTCGAGTCGGCCGAAATCAGGCTCGGATCGAACATCAGATCGCCGGGATTGCCCGATTCGATGCGCACGCTGTCGAGGCCGATCGCGCGCCCCACCGCGCTCGTGATCTCGCCAGAGAGCGCCGAGGCGAGCTGCTGCGTGACGACGTCGCCCGGCGCTACCGAGGAGGTGCGCGTGCCGTTCACCATCAGCGAGGCGATCTGGTCCTCCGGCAGGGGCGGGTCGGAGTTGAGCCGGGTCTCGACGCGTCCTTCGACCGTATCGAGCCTCATCGTCAGGATGTAGCCGCCGACGGTGGTCTGCGCGCTCATGTGGATCTCGGGCGTGATGCTGTTGGGGTCCGTGAATTCGAAGCGCGCGAACTGGATCTGGTATTCGTGGCCGCCGAAGTAGAACTGGCCGCCGGAGGCGACGTCGGCTTCACCGAGGATCCGGACGTTCGACGGCGATCCCAGGATCCGCAGGTTCGTGCCCACCGACACGCGGCCGTAGCTGGTGTCGATGGCAATCGAGTCATTGGCGAGCACCTGGATGTTGAGCGTCACCGGGCCAGGGCCCGCCGACCGCTGCGGAGCCGCGCCGTAGACGGGCGCTTTGGGGGAGAACAGCGAGACCAACCCGCCGGTGACGATGAGCGATTCGCGGTAGGCCGCCTCGACGATCGTGGCCGTGCCGCCGAGCGTGAACCGTGAGTCCTGCTGCCGTCCGGTGAGCGTCAAGTTGGCGTCCACCATGCTGCGGAAGCCGCGCGGCGCATCGAAGAGGGCGCCGCCGACCTTGATGGCGATGCTGCCGGACGGAGTGCCGCGGCCTGGCTGCCTCATCGAGCCGGACGCCTCGAGCGAGCCGCCATTCAGCGCCCCGGTGAACTGCTCCACGGTCATCTGGCCGTTCGAGAATCGGATGGTGCCGCGGATGTCCGCGAAGAGCAGCCGCGGATCGCGGATCAGAAGCTCGGCGTTTTCGAGCGTGACGAAGCCTTCGATGTTCGGCGTCGCCAGCGGCCCCTTGACCGCCGCCGACAGATTCGCCTTCCCCGAGGGCCGGGAGGTGCCGAGCACCAGCGCCAGGCTTCGCAGATCGAACTGTCCGTCGATCTTTCCGTCGATGGAGGGCGTTCCCGTCATCGTCGTCGAGCCCGCGAGGGTGACGTGCCCGCCGATCTGGTTGCCGATGAGCGTCCATGGATCGAGAGTGGCCACACCGTTGCGCAACACGAGATGACCGGGCGACTGCTGTGTGACTCCGACTTCCTTTGAGGTGATCGAGGCGTCAATCACTCTCACGTCGGCGACGGCCGACTCGACCGTTGGCTCTTGTGCGGAGGCGGTGTACTCGACCCTGACGTTGAAGCCCGTGGCCTTCAACGCATCGCTGCTCACGAACGGCTCGAGCACCTTGATCGTCACGTCGTCCACGTGGCCGGTCAGCGACGCGCTGCCTCCCGGGCTGGCGCCGGGCACTTTGAGGAAGCGCGCCGGCACGGTGCCAGCGACCGCGGCGTGCGCGCCCTGCCAGTGCCCCTCGGCGACTTCGAGCGTGAGACGGTCGCGATCGAGCGCCGCGCGGACGTTGATGCCGGTGACGGGCGGATGGAACCCGTCGCCGATGGTGGCGTCGTCCAGGCGCAGCCCGCCGGTCACCAGCGGCGTCTTCACGGGCCCGGTCGCGTTGACGGTCGCCACGAAAGCGCCGTTCAGCGCCATGTGCTCGGTGCCGGCGGGCATGTACGGCGCCACCGACGGGCGGAGGTCTTCGAGCTGGCCGGTGAGCTGCGCCTGGATCGAGTGTCCGGGCTGCCCGTCGAGCCGACCCGATGCCGTCAGGTGCGTGCCGCCGCTCGACAAGTCGACCCCGGCCACCTCGACAACCGACGGAGTCCAGCTGACGCGCGCGCCCGCCGCCATGGCAATCGGCAGCTCATGGACGATCGCGTCGAGTCGATCGACGGCGAGGTCGGCGGCATCGAGTGTCTTCGACTGCATCGAACCAGCGGCATGGGCGGTGAGATCGATCGCACCCAGCACGACGTCCAGCCCGTTAACGCGCGCGGCAAACGGCGAATCAGGCGTATGGACTGCGAGCTCGCCCGAGAACTGCTGCGCACCACGCAGTTCGACATCGCCGGTGAGTCGCGCTCCGAGGGTCTCGACTCGGACGTCCGCGTGCGCTTTCGTGCCCGCGGTCGCGATCTTCATGTCGAGGGGGCCAAAGTCCACGGCGTCGAGCCGCAAGCTGGGTGCGCGAAGGTCCGCCGTGACGGACGGCGACTCCGTGGTCCCGCCGAGGTGAATGTCGCCGTCCAGGCTCGCGGCGATCCGTCCTTCGGCCTCATCCGCGGTCGTCGTCAGGCCCGGAACGCCGGCGTCGAGGGCGAAGGCGGAGGCCTTCAGCGCGGCCGAGATCGCGCCGCCATCCGCGTTCCACGACGCCTGGCCGGTGAGTTGGCCGCCGCGCGGGCCAGTGACGCTGATGTTGTCGAGCGCCAGCAGACCGTCCGTGTAGCGCACGTGCGCTGCGACGGGTGAGAGCGGCTGGCCCGACAACACGATTGGGCCGCCATTGACCGTGGCATCGACGATCGGTGTCTTCAGCGGACCCGTGACCTGGCCCTCCACGTCGGCGGGGCCGCTCACAGGAAGGTCGATGCCAAAGCGGCGCGTCCACGCCTCGACGGCGATGCGGGAGCCGGTGAACCGGCCGTCAATCGTGTCGCGATCGAAGTCGATCGTGGTCGTGCCCGTCGCCGTCGACTCGCCGGACGCTGCCGTGAAGGAGGTGACCTGAAGCGCCGACGGATCGACGGTGGCGTCGAGGTCCACGGCGACGGCGGGCTGATCCGGCCACGCCAGGTCGCTGTGAAGCGACAGCGCAGCGCGCGCGGTGCCGAAGGTCTCGGAGAGCCCGGCCGTGCCCGTGAGATCGCCGGTGGCGCTGGCGAACTCCGGCGAGGCGTCGAGATCCACGTAGCGGAACGCGTCGAGCACGATCGGCGCGACCGGACCCGAGAGCGCGAGCGTGCCGGCGAGCGGCCACTTCGCGTAGTCGGCCTGGCTGCCGCGCGTCTGAATCGTGCCGCGCATGGCGAGGGCGCCGTCGGCGCGCGCATCGACGTCGATCGTCCACGGACCGCGCCGGAACCTGGCGTCGACGCGACCGTCGAGCCAGAGGCGCTCGCCGCGTTCACGGCCGCTCGGGCGCCCCTGCCACGTCGTGCGCAGCGTGGCGTCGATGGCGCCGGCGTGCCACGCGGTCCAGTTGCCCTCGAAGTGGCCGCTCACGACCGAGGCGGGCGCGACGTACAACGCGCCCCGCGACTTCGCGAGCAACGTGCGCCACAGCCGGCCCGCGTCCATCTTGCGGAAGTCGAGCACGGCGTGACTCTGGCCCGCGTCTTCCCAGGCGAGGCGTCCGTTGCCCTGAGCCGTGCCCGCGCCCACGGCCACGCGCATCGTGTCGAGCGTGATGCCGCCGGTCTCGAGGGCGCCGGTTGCGGCAAAGTCGTTCACGAGCACCTGCTGCCAGCTGACGTCCTTGCCGACGACGGCGACGTCGGCGAACGCCGGCGCGCCCTTCGACGCGGGCAGCGTGAAATCCACGCCGAGATTGCCGCGCAACGTGTCGAGCAACGGCAGCCACGTGTGCAGCGCTTCGCCGCGCAGATCGCCATGCGCCTTGAGCTGCAGCCGGTCGGTGCCGTGGAACGTGAAACCGACGTTGGTGTTGATCGTGCCCTCGGCAGCTTCGACGCGCAGGTTGTCGATACCAGCGCCCTGCGGCGAATAGCGGGCCCGACCGCCGAGCATGGTGAACGCGGTGGCGCGCGGATACCAGGAGATCTCCGTCCGCGCGCCGGATCCGAGCGAGCCGGCCAGATCGCCCGGGTGGCCAGACCCGCCTGGGAGCAGATCGACCGTCAACCCCGTCGTCCGCGACACGAACTTCGCGTCACGATCCTCGTAGTGCACGCCGACGTTGTGCAGCCGCAGCGCCGCGAACGCCGGCAGCGGCTTCGGCGCCTGCGACGACGTCCCGGGCGCGAGCCACTTCGCGGGGATCGTGGTCCAGTGCCGCGCTTCCTGCACCATCGTCACGTCCGCGTTCTCGAGCGTGATATCGAGGCCATCGAGTTGGCCGCGATACGCCGTCCAGGGATAGCGGACCGAGACGTGCTCGGCGGTCACGAGCGGGGTCTGTCCTGGCACGCCCACGCGCAGCCCGTCGATGCTGACAGACCGCGAGATCAGGTTGTAGTGAATCGACTGATAGCTGACGTCGGCGCCGATCGGGGCGCGCAATCTCCCGAGGGCATAGTCGACCAGCGTGCGCTCGGTCGGCGGCAGGTGGATCCCGACCACGAGGACGGCGGCGAGGACGCCAGCCCACAGGAGCGCGCGACGGAAGCGGCGCGCCCAGCCCGACCGACGCGGCTCGGCGGGCCGCTCATCCTCGCTCACGGCTTGATTTTAGCGATAATCCCCGCATGCGAGTTCTCTTCGGGGCAGTACTCGGGCTGGCCCTGGCGGCCCGGCTCGGAGTGTCGTATTCGCCGACACCCGCGCAAGAACCAGATTGGAACAAGCCGGTCGACCCATTTCGGATCATCGGCAACATCTACTACGTCGGCACCAACGAGCTCGGGGCCTACCTGCTGAAGACGCCCGAGGGCGCCATCCTCGTAGACGGCGGATTGCCCGAATCGGCGCCGCTCATCACCCATTCGATAGAGGCAATCGGCGTGCCGCTGAGCAGCGTCAAGATTCTGCTCACGACGCAGGCGCACTTCGATCACGTGGGGTCGCTGGCCGAGCTGGCGCAAAAGACTGGCGGACGCGTCATGGTGATGGCCGGCGACGCCGAGCTCGTGGAAAGAGGCGGGCACGGCGACTACTTGTTCGGCGACACGATGGCGTTCCGCCCCGCGAAAGTCGGCGAGGTGCTGCACGACGGATCGACGATCACGCTCGGCGGCACGACGCTCGTCGCGCATCTGACCCCGGGCCACACCAGGGGCTGCACCACATGGACGACGACGGTGCGCGAGGACGGGCTGACCTACGCGGTGGTGTTCCCCGGGAGCGGGTCGGTGAACCCCGGCACGCGGCTCGTGAAGAATCCGTCGTATCCCGGCATCCGCGCCGACTACGAGAAGACCTTCCGCGTGCTGTCGGCCATGCATCCGGACGTCTTCCTCGGCGCGCACGCCGGATTCTTCGGGTTGGACGACAAGCGCGCGGCGCTCGCCGCGGGGAAGACGCCGAACCCGTTCATCGACCCTGCAGGATTCCAGGCGCTCGTGAAGCGGCAGGCCGAGCGGTTCCACGAGGCCGTGGTCAAGGAGACGGCCGAGAGCGCTCCGCCATCCGGACACTAGCCATGGACGATCTGGTCGAGCGCCGTATCCGGTACATCGAGCGCCAGAAGCTTCTGCACAAGGAGTCGGTGGACGTCGACGCGGCGTCGCAATCGGCGATGGGCTCGGGACAACCCAACCGTCACGGCAAGCCTCAACTTCCCGTCGGCCAGCACGTCGTCCGCAACTGGCCGGTGCTGGATCTCGGCGACGTGCCGGACATCAGCACCAACGACTGGACGCTGGAGGTCGGCGGCCGCGTAGAGAATCCCGTCACGCTCACCTGGAAGGACTTTCTCGCGCTGCCGCAGGCAGAAGACGTCAGCGACTTTCACTGCGTGACGACGTGGAGCCGCTTCGACAACCACTGGAAGGGCGTGCGGTTTCGAACGATTGCGGAGCTCGTCGTGCCTCAGCCCGATGTCCGCCACGTCCTCACGACCGGCTACGACCACATGCCTGGCACGCGCATTCCCTACACGACGAACGTGCCGCTGGCGCGGGCGATCGAAGATGACGTGCTGCTGGTGCACACGTGGCAGGGACAACCCTTGCCGCGCGAACACGGCGGGCCGGTGCGGATGATCACGCCGAAGCTGTACGCCTGGAAGGGCGCGAAGTGGATTCACCGCATCGATTTCCTTGCGGAGGATCAGAAGGGGTTCTGGGAGCTGCGAGGGTATTCGAACACCGCGGAACCGTGGGCCAACGACCGGTACAGCAGCTGACGGCGGGTCTGAAGCCCCGCCCTACTGTCGCATTTCCCGACGGTACCGGTGTCGTATACGGCTGTTAAATTTCTAACAATGGTCGGACCACGAGACGACCCCGCGCATCCCCTGCTAAAATGGAGCGGACGCGGCGCATTCCTGCCGCCGCCTATTCAGGAGATGGCATTGAGCAAGCGCACCACCGGCAAGACTCCGTCCGACAGCCCGACTCCGGCGCCGCGGCGCCGCAAGGCGGCCGAGGCCGACACTCCCGAGGCACCGAAGACCACCCGCACGCGTCGCAAGGTGACGGCGGCGGTGACGAGCGAGGCGACCGACGTCGCAGTCCAGATCGTCGGGCCCAGCTCTGACGAGATCGCCACGCGCGCGTACTTCATCGCGCTCGAGCGTGGATTCCAGAGCGACCCGGTCGCCGACTGGCTCCAGGCCGAGCAGCAGCTGCGCGAGGGCGCGCGCTCCTGAGCCTGGACGGGCCGGCTCTCGCGCTACACTCGACCAGTGAGCGCCGGTCCGTCAGCCACATCGACCATCTGGCGCGAAGGGCAGCCGCCCGTCGCGCCGATGCTGGCGTCGACCTCCGAAGTTCCGCTCGTCCAGCCTGATTTCGTCTACGAACCCAAGTACGACGGCGTCCGGACGATCGCGTACGTCAGCCCGGGCCGGCCCGTGCCGGAGATTCGCCTTTTTTCGCGCCTCGGCAACGACAAGACCGCGCAGTTTCCGGCCGTCGCGAAGGCGCTCGCCCGCTTTGCCCTGAAGGTCAAGCAGCGCGTCGTCCTCGACGGCGAGATCGTCGCGCTCGACGAGCGGCAGCGGCCTGTCGGCTTCCAGCACCTGCAGGGCCGCATCCACATGAAGTCGGTGGACACGGCCGACGACACCCCCACGGCGTTCATCGCGTTCGACGTGATTGCCGACGGCCCGCACGACCTGCGCGGCATGACGCTGGTGGCAAGGCGCGCCGCGCTCGAGCGCATCTTCGGCAATCCGGGGTCGCCGCTCCTGCGCATCTCCGAGCAGGTGGCCGGCGACGGCCGCGAGCTCTACCGTCGAGCGATTGCCGAAGGCTGGGAAGGCCTGATCGCAAAGCGCTCGTCGTCCAAATACGTCTCGGGCAAGCGCACGCCAGACTGGGCGAAGCTGAAGCTCGTCCGCGAGCAGGAGTTCGTCGTCGGCGGATGGACGGAGCCGCGCGGCACGCGGAGCGGATTCGGGGCGCTGCTACTCGGCGTCTACGAGGGGAAGAAGCTCGTCTACGTCGCGCACGTCGGCAGCGGGTTCGATCACGCGGAGCTGACGCGCGTGATGGCCGAATTGACGCGGCTGAAGACAGCCGCGTGCCCATTCGATGTGCCGCCGCCGACCACGAACGAGACGGCGCACTGGGTGAAGCCGAAGCTCGTCGCGCAGGTGAAGTTCACCGAGTGGACGGACGACAACAAGCTCCGCCATCCCACTTACCTCGGCATGCGCGACGACAAGAAGCCGCAGCAGGTCGTCCGGGAAGAGACGCCGCAGTACAAGGAATCCGTCTTGCAGCGCCTGCCAGATGTGGCGCAGCGACGAGCGACGAGCGAAGAGCGGGGAGCCGCAGCGAAGAGCGCGGAGCGACGAAGTCGCGGCAAGGCCGTACGTAGGGCCGGACTTCAGTCCGGCCAAGTCCCCGCCCCCACCAAACCGCTCCAGCTCGTCGTCGATCAGCTCCAGGACCTCGAGGACCGCCGCCAGAAAGGGGTCATCGCGCTGCCCGACGGCGACTCGCTCGACGTCGGCAACCTCGAAAAGGTTTTCTGGCCCGATCTGCCTGCGACGAAAGGTGACCTCCTCCGCTACTACGTGAGGGTGTCGCCTTGCATCCTCCCGGTGGTCGCGGACCGCGCGCTCGTGATGAAGCGCTTTCCCAACGGCGTCGGCGACGAGGCGTTCTATCAGCACCGCGCGCCGGATAAGGTGCCCCCTGGCGTCCGAACGATCACGTTGCCGGACGACGACGTGCCGAGCCGGCTGGTCGGCGGTTCGCTGAAGACGCTGCTGTATCTGGCGCAGCTGGCGGCGATCTCGATGGACCCGTGGTTCTCGCGTGTGGCGACGCCGCATCTCGCCGATCACGTCGCGTTCGATCTCGATCCGATGCCGGGGACGCCGTTCGACCACGTGCTGGACGTCGCGCGGTGGCTGCACGACGAGCTCGAGAAGATCGGCGCGGTCTCGTTCCCGAAGACGTCAGGGGCCGATGGGCTGCACGTCTACGTGCCGCTGCCGAAGCACACCCCCTACGAGTCCGGCCGCATCTGGGCGCAGATCATCGCGACCATGGTGGCGGCCAAGCACCCGAAGATCGCGACCGTCGAGCGGACGGTGCGCAAGCGCGGCGCGAAGATCTACGTGGACTACCTGCAGAACATCGAGGGCAAGACGCTGGCCTGCGCCTACAGCGCGCGCGCGAGCGCGTACGGCGGGGCCTCCGCTCCTCTCACGTGGAAGGAGGTGCACGCCGGGGTGGATCGACGCGACTTCACGATGACGACGCTTCCCGCGCGGATCGCCGAGGTCGGCGATCTCTGGAAGGGACTTTTCACCGCCAAAGCGCCCAAGCTCGAGGACCTCGCGAAGAAGCTAAAATAGTCTAGCCCCATGAGCGCAACGCGGTGCCCCGCTAGCTCGAGCATCGCATCCGCCAGCTGATGCACAGCGGGCAGCCCCCTGCTATCGCATCCAGTGCCCGCGCCCGATAGGGTGAACAGCCCCCCAGCCGGTGCGATCCGATGAAGATCCCGGCTCGACGCATCCTGGCGCAACGCTGGTTCGGCCTGCGCTGGGGCATCCCCTACTCGTTGCTGACGCTTGGCTCCGCCCTGGCGATTGCCGCCGCGTGGTACGTCCTGTCAAACGCAGAGGCCCGGCTGCAGTCCGACTTTCTGACCGACGCCCAGAGGGCGCGGCATCAGATCGAAGCGCGGTTGAACTCGCATTTCGACGTCGTGCAGGCGACGGCCGCGCTGGTGACCTCCAACAACGAGATCAACGGCGCGGAGTTTCGTGCCTTCGTTTCAGCACTCCACCTCCACCGTCAATATCCGGGTCTCCGGGCCATCGGCTTTGCGCCGCGAGTCCCGCGCCGTCAGCTGAGGTCCTTCCTCAGGCTCGCGGCACTCGACGGCACGCCGCTGACGGTCTCGGGGCGGGGCGCGGCGACAGATGGCTATCCGGTGATCTTTCTCGAGCCCAGAGACGGCGGGAATCGCGCGGACATCGGGTTCGATTTGTCGGCCGACGGGCTTGCCTCGGCCGCGCTCGACCGCGCCCGCGATTCGGGGCAGTCCGTGCTGACTCGCAGCGTAGCGTTTGCCACAACTGCCGGAGAGCCGCCCGGAACGACGCTGCTCTTCGCGGCGCCGATCTTCCGGAAGGGCGCGCCGGTCACGACCGTGGCCGAGCGCCAGCGCGCGCTGAAGGGGTTCGCGCTGAGCCCGATCGACATGGACGACATGATGCGTGTCGTCTCGGCTGCCAACGAGTCGGTGGCGTTCGAGGTCTACGACAGCACCCGGTCGGAGTCCGGCGCAGTGCGCTATTCCTCCGCGGCGTGGACCGGCCGCTTCGGCTTCGAGTCTGCGGAGACCGTCCAGGTCGCCGGACAGCCCTGGCAGATCATCGTCCGCCTCGCGCCTCGAGAGGATCTCGCGCTGTCAACGGGACAGGCCACGCTCGGCGCAGGCCTGCTGCTGGTCATCCTGCTGTTCACGGTGACTCGTGCGCAGGTGCGGGGCTGGGAATCCGCCGCTCGACACGAGGCCGATCTCCACCAGCTGGCGCTGCACGATCCGCTCACGGGGTTGCCGAATCGGGCGCTCCTCGACGATCGGCTGGGTAAGGCTATCGCCGCGGCACAGCGCAGCGGCCGCCGCCTGGCGGTGATTTTCCTGGACGTCGATCTCTTCAAGCAGATCAACGACACGTGGGGGCATGCGACGGGAGACGAGCTGCTTCGCTCGGTGGCCGGGCGGTTGCTGGGCTCGGTGCGTCAGTCGGATACCGTCAGTCGCCACGGGGGCGACGAGTTCGTACTGCTCCTGGCCGACATCGATCAGCCGCAGCACGCCGCCGATCGCGCGTACGAGCTGATGTCCGCCATTACACGCCCCCACGCTGGAGGCGGTCACGCCATCGAGGTCACCGTGAGCGTCGGCGTCAGCATTTATCCCGACGACGGCGGCGACGCAGCGATGTTGTTGCAGGCGGCTGACGCGGCGATGTACCAGGCCAAGGAGCGCGGGCGTAACACCTGCCAGTTCTTCACCGCCGAGATGAACGCGCGCGCCATCGCGCGTCACACCGTCGAGGCCGGTCTTCGCCGGGCACTCGCCCGGCAGGAACTGGTGCTGCATTACCAGCCGAAGATTTCACTCGAGACGGGGGCCATCTCGGGCGTGGAGGCGCTGGTGCGCTGGCGGGACCCGGGCCGCGGCCTGATCGGGCCGGCCGAATTCGTGTCCATCGCCGAAGAGTCCGGGCTCATCGTCCCGCTCGGCCGATGGGCGCTCCGCGAGGCCTGCCGGCAGGCCAGCGCGTGGTGCGAGGCCGGATTCCCGATGTCCGTGGCGGTGAACGTGTCGGCGATCGAGCTGCGCTCGAAGGACTTCCTGGAGCATGCGACGAAGGTGCTCCGCGAAACCGGGCTCGACCCGCGGTATCTCCAGCTGGAACTGACCGAAAGCATCCTGATGCGGCAGGTGCCGTCAGCGGTGGAGATGCTGCAGGAGCTGAGAGCGCTCGGCGTCACGATCGCGATCGACGATTTCGGGACCGGCTACTCGAGCGTCACGTATCTGAGGCAGTTTCCCGTCGACGTGCTGAAGGTCGATCAGTCGTTCATCCATGAGGTCACGACACCCGCCGGCGATTCGCCGATCGTGAGCGCGATGATCAGCATGGGGCGGAGCCTGGGGCACCGTGTCGTGGCCGAGGGCGTCGAAACGCTGGAACAGTTCTCCTTCCTGCGGGCGCAACACTGCAGCGAAGGCCAGGGCTTCTATTTCAGCCGTCCGTTGCCGGCCGACCAGTTGACGGCATCCTGGGCGGCCGGGCCCGCGGGCGTGTTCCTCAGGGCTCGCGGCTCATGGCAGCCCGCGTAGCCTGACCGCGGACTACGGAATCGTCGCGAAGAAGCCCGGTCCTCTTCCATTGACTCGCGGACTTCTTTATACTGGCTGTTCGTGCGCCCGTAGCTCAGTTGGATAGAGCGCCGGACTTCGAATCCGTAGGTCGCAGGTTCGAGTCCTGCCGGGCGCGCCAACCGCCCAAAGTGGTTGGCTTCGCCCGGCAGAACAGTTCGATTTCGCACTTCGCACTCCCCACTTCGCACTCCCAGAGTGGGCCCGTAGCTCAATTGGCAGAGCAGCAGACTCTTAATCTGTTGGTTGTAGGTTCGATTCCTACCGGGCTCACCAGTCTTTCCTAGGAAATCTCAACCGGTCCGCAGTCATAAGAGGGGGCTGACCCTCCTTGACACACTAACGGGCGGAATTCCGTCTGGGGGGCCCTTTATGCTGCCAGACATCGGGCTGATGATTGGGGCGTACATCTTCGTTCGAATGGTTCACCTCACCTCTCGACCCGAGACGGCCCGTGTCACACGAATTCTGGCCGCCCTCACCGCTGCGTTCACGGTGTTCATCTGCCTGGACCTCCTATTGCGCGGTACCACAAACCTGACCTGGTCGGACGTATCCGAGGGCTTGAGGCGCTAGCCAAGAACCCCGTTAAGCTTGGCTGCGGCTGCCGCTGAAGTTCCGGCAGGACGTGACTGTACGTGTTCAGCGTAAGGCTGACCTGCGAGTGGCCGAGTGTTTCCATAATGGTCCGTGCGTCAACGCCCTGTGCCAACAGGAGCGTCGCGCATGAGTGCCGGAGATCGTGGATACGAACATCTGGCAACTCGAGTGACCGCAGGAGTCGCCCGTTGTTGACTGGATGTTCCGCGACCGTTCCTCGGTAATCCAGCTGTCTCTTGAAGTTCCAAACCCACGCAACGCGTTGCGCGATCAACGGCGAGGGCCGGATTCACCCAATGGTGTCAACGCCGGTCCGAAATCTGACCCTTCCGCCCAGAGCGCATCCATGCAGAAATCAGTTAGCGAGTACCTCACCGGGCCGGAGCCTCATCTTCTGAGGGGTTGCATGGTCGAGCGATACACGGAACGTGCGCGAAAGGTCCTGTTTTACGCCCGGTACTGGGCCAGCCAATTCGGGAGCACGTCGATCGAGACCGAGCATCTCTTGCTGGCCCTGCTGCGCGTTGAGAAGGCACTGGCGGGCCGTATTTTCGCGCGCTCGCAGCTGTCGCCCGCGACCATTCGCCAGG
>JBKPSY010000260.1:0-27997 GCA_046735235.1 Acidobacteriota bacterium
CCCGAGCAGGTGCAGCATCGTCGCGTGGAGATCGTGGACGTCGACAGGATCTTCGACGATGTTGTAGCCGAAATCGTCGGTACGTCCGACGGTCACGCCGGCCTTCGTGCCTCCGCCGGCCATCCACATCGTGAACGCGCGGGGATGGTGGTCGCGTCCGAGCAGCTTCGATCCGTTGCGCGCCTCGTTGATTGGCGTCCGGCCGAACTCGCCGCCCCAGACGACCAGCGTCGTGTCGAGCAGCCCTCGCTGCTTCAGGTCCGTCAGCAGGGCGCCAATCGCCTGATCGACCTCGAGGCATAGGCGGGGAACGCGTACGACGATGTCGGTGCCGACCGACGCGCCGTGGGTGTCCCATCCGCGGTGGTACAGCTGCACGAACCGCACGCCGCGCTCGATCAGCCGTCGCGCGAGCAGGCAGTTGTTGGCGAAGGAGACCTGGCCCGGCTCGGTCCCGTACATCTCGTGGATCCTCTGCGGCTCGTCGCGGATCTCGGTCAGCTCCGGCACGCTCGTCTGCATCCGGTACGCCAGCTCGTACGCCGCAATCCGGGTCGTCGTCTCGGGATCGCCCGCTTTCTGGTGCTCGATGGTGTCGAGGTCGCGAATCAGATCCAGCGAGTCGCGCCGAGAGGCGGCATCGACGCCGTCGGGGTTGCGCGAAAAGAGCACCGGCTCTCCCTTGGAACGAAATTCGACGCCCTGGTGAACCGTCGGCAGAAATCCACTGCCCCAGCAGCTCTTGCCGCCATCCGGGTTGTTCTGGCCCGAGATGAGGACGACGAACGCCGGCAGGTCCTTGTTGTCGCTGCCCAGGCCGTAGCTGAGCCACGAACCGAGACTCGGGCGCCCGATGATCTGGTGCCCGGTGTTCATGAAGATCTGCGCCGGCGCGTGATTGAACTGCGTCGTCTTCATCGATCGGATGACGGCAATCTCGTCCGCGTGTTTCGACAAGTGCGGGAGCAGCTCCGAGATCTCGGCGCCCGAATGGCCATGCTGCGTGAAGGTGAACGGCGAGCCGAGCAGGCGCGGGGTGCCCTTGACGAACGCGAACCGCTCGCCTTCCGGGATGAAGCCTTTCGGGATTTCCTGGCCATCGTACTGCTGCAGCAGCGGCTTGTTGTCGAAGAGATCGACCTGCGACGGCGCGCCGGCCATGAAGAGGTAAATGACCTGCTTCGCCTTCGGCGCGAAGTGCGGCCCCACCGTGTGCGCGAGCTTCGCGACGGCCTGGTCGGCCTCCGGAGTGAACGCCAGCAGGCGTTCGTTCATCAGGGACGCGAGCGCGACCGTCCCGAGGCCGAAGCCGGCCTCGCGAAAGAAATGGCGCCGCGTGATGTCCTTCAGCGCGCGCTGGTTCAGCGTGACGTCATCGCGTCGTTCGTCGCTCATGGTTCGTCAACCCGCAATCCGCAATCCGCAACCAACAATCATTTTGTGACCGTCTCATCCAGATTCAGCAACGCGTTCGCAACCAGGGTCCATGCCGCGCGCTCGGCCTGCGCGTTGCGGGCTTTGCCCGATGCGCGACCTTCCTTCAAGACCTTCACGGCGTCGCCGGGACGCGAGCGGTAGTGCCGGAGTTGCGTGTCGTACGAACGGACGATCCGGGCGGCCTCGATGTCCGTTGGCATTCGCGACGTGCAGAGGCGGAACGCGTACGACGCGCGCGCCTTGTCCAGCACGGG
The DNA here is from genome assembly GCA_046735235.1 of Acidobacteriota bacterium. Taxonomy (GTDB): domain Bacteria; phylum Acidobacteriota; class Vicinamibacteria; order Vicinamibacterales; family JAENWD01; genus JAENWD01. The sequence goes on from JBKPSY010000260.1 coordinate 1,692, forward strand.
CCCGCTCCGGCCGGGCGTCGAGGGGACCTCGGCCAGCGTTCGCGCAGCCAGCGCTCGCGCGGCCTCGAAGAACGCCTCGTCGTTGAGCAGCGTCAGCGCCTGGAGCGGCGTGTTCGTCCGCACTCGCCGGACGGTGCAGAACTCGCGGCTCGTCGCGTCGAACGTCATGAATGCCGGGTAAGGCGATGTTCGTCGAATGAACGTATAGAGGCCGCGGCGATATTTGTCCTCACCCTCGCTCGTGACCCACTTCGCGTCGCTGTAGGGGTTGTCCCAGATGCCGTCGGGCTGCAGCGGAAACACGCTCGGTCCGCCAATCTTCGACGAGAGCAGTCCGCTGGCCGAGAGGGCGGCGTCGCGGATCATCTCGGCCTCCATCCGGAATCGAGGACCGCGGGCGAACAGCCGGTTGTACGGGTCCTTCTCGATCAGGCTCTCGCCTGCGCTCGCGTCCTGGCGGTACGTGGCGGAGGTCACGATCAGTCGGTGCAGCGACTTCTGGCTCCACTTCAGCCGGACGAACTCGGTGGCCAGCCAGTCGAGCAACTCCGGATGCGACGGCGGCGAGCCCTGCGTCCCGAAGTCCTCGCTCGTCTCGACGATGCCCCTGCCGAAGAATTGTTCCCAGGCCCGATTGACGGTGACGCGCGCCGTGAGCGGGTTGGCCGGACTCACGAGCCAGCGCGCGAGGCCCAGCCGGTTCGGCATCTGGTCCTCGGCCATCGGCGGCAGGACGCCAGGCGTCGCGGCATAGACCCGCTCGCCCGGAGAGAGATATGCGCCGCGCTCGTGAAAGAACGTGGCTGGCCGGTCGAAGGTCGGCCTCTCGCTCATCACGAGCGCCGACACGATGCCAAGCTGCTCGAGGTCCTTGTTGATCGCGTCGATGCGATCCCGCGTCGCTTTGAGCGACTCGGCAGCGGCCCGGTATTCGGTTCGGATACGCTTCTGATCGTCTTCGGACCTGCTGGCGGCCGGCGCTGCGAGGAGGGCACGAGTCTTTGCACGAACCGAAACGGCCTTCAGCGGTGTCGACGTTGTCGTCACCGACACGCGAAAGCAGCCGAGCGCCTGCCCGACCGCGCCGCCGTCGAAGGCGAGAGACAGGCGTGCGTGGGCGCCACTTCCGGCGGCAATCGGCGTCGCAGGGACGAACACCGCCTGGCGCGGCAGACGGGTTATGTCGCGGGTCGCGTCGACCGACCAGCCGGGGGCCACGTCTCGCGCGTAGGTCCGTTCGAGCGGCTTCAGCAGGTCCTTGACGTCGCCGCCGTTCTGGTCGTCGCTGGCAGCGTTCGAGAACGTCACCGGCGTCTCTCCATGACCGTTGTCCACGGTGAGATGGAAACCGGTCAGCACGAAGTTGCCGTAGTAATCGCGCCCAGGGCCGCCCTTCGGCAAGGAGGGATCGGGGAGCGCCTCCAGCCGGACGCCGGTGATGGCTCCGTCGGAGAGCGGGAGATCGATCACGTAGCGGTCGATGCCGGCATGGATCCCGGACGCCAGCACCGATCCGTCGTCCTTCACCGTGAGGGTGGCTTTGTTGGCGTGAGCCGCAGCGGGCCGAAGGACCGTCCAATCAGCCGCCGTCCGGGACATGTCTTCTTCCCAGGCCGCCTGCGCACGATCGAGATCAGGCGACGCGTCGGTCAGCTGTGCGTTCAGATCCTTCAGCTCGGCGACGAGCTTTGCTCGCTTTACTTCCTGGTCGGGCGTCGTGATGTCGAGCGAGGCTTCCTGGATCCAATGGTCGCCCCCGGGCTGGCCGAAGACGCTGTACTGTCCGTTGTCGTAGAACGCGACCATGCGGTAGAAGTCGCGCTGCGAGAACGGGTCGTACTTGTGGTTGTGGCACTGCGCGCAGGCGATGGTGGTGCCGAGCCAGACCGTGCCCGTCGTGTTGACGCGATCGATCAGCGTCTCCCAGCGGGCCTCCTCGACGTCGATACCGCCTTCCTGATTGAGCAGCGTGTTTCGATGGAAGCCGGTGGCGAGGAGCTGGTCGCGCGTGGCGTTGGGCAGCATGTCGCCGGCGAGCTGTTCGATCGTGAACTCGTCGAACGGCATGTCGGCGTTCAGCGCCTTGATCACCCAATCGCGGTACTCCCACATCGTCCGCAGGTTGTCCTTTTCGTAGCCGTTGCTGTCGGCGTAGCGTGCGAGGTCGAGCCAGGGACGGGCCCAGCGCTCGCCATAGCGGGGCGACGCCAGCAGCTGATCGACCAGCCGCTCGTAGGCGTCGGCGCGCGTGTCGGCGACGAAGGCGTCGATCTCGGCGAGCGTCGGCGGCAGGCCGATGAGGTCCAGCGAGACGCGGCGGATGAGCGCTTCCTTCGACGCCTCAGGCGACGGCGCGAGGCCTTCTTTTTCGAGGCGCGCGAGGACGAACTGGTCGATGGGATTCTTCGGCCACGCGATGTGCGACACCGCGGGCGGCATCGGGCGGACGGGCTTCCGGTAGGCCCAGTGCTGCGGCGCGTCCTCGGGCGCGAGGGTGACGGCAGTCGACGTGCCGGCGGGATCGTCCGGCCACGCCGCGCCCTGTGCGATCCACGCGCGGAGCGTCGCGATCTGGTCGGCCGGCAGCGCGTCCTTGTCGAGCGGCATGCGGTCTTCGCCGTCGAGGCCGAGGACGCGGCGGATCATCAGGCTGTCGTCGGCGTTGCCGGGGATGACGGCGGGGCCGGTGGCGCCGCCTTTGAGCGCGACAGCCTTGACGTCGAGGCGCAGCCGTCCGCGGGTCTTCTTCGTCCCGTGGCACTCGTAGCAGTGGCTTTCGAGGATGGGCCGGACGTCCCGAATGTAGTCCACCGACGGCGCCGGCGTCTGCGCCGACACGCCGAAGGCCGACACGACGGCCGCTGTGGCGCAGATGGCCACGACTCCGGCGGCCAGGCGACGATCGGTCGTCATGCTGCCGGCCAGTTTATGTGAGCCGCCACCTCTCCGGAAGCGTTCAAGCACGGCTGAGCAAGAGTTCGACCCGAGGTTGGGCCGACCCGAGGTTGGGGACTGTCCCCGGATGGGGGGTGGTGTTCCGAAGCGGAGCACGGCCGTCAACTGCAGTTGTCGTTTAGGTACTCTGCCCAACCAGGTGGCCGAGGCACGGGCCAGGGCGATAGCAGTTCGCGCCCGCTGCGGCTCTTAGTCCTTACCAGACTGCAGTATGGCCAGTCTTCGGCGCGCGGCACGAGACCGCCTCGTGCCGCGTTGCTCTCGACGTAGCGGCACAGGACGAGGAACTGGTGTTCGGTCGTCACCGTGACGTGTCGGTACCGCTCCTGGTAGATGTGGCCGTCCCCCGTCGTACCGCGTCGACGATGGAGTCGTAGAACGTGCGTACTGGTAAGCCAGTGCATGTACGAAGAAAGTGACTTCGGGCTCGTCGGCCACAAGACCAGATGCCAGTGGTTTGGCATCAGGCAGAAGGCCAGCAACGGCACACGCGAGTGGTCGCCGGCTTTCGCGAGGAGGTCGATAAAGTCCTCGTAGTCATCGCGATCGTCGAAGATCCGCTGGCGCGCGTTCCCGCGATTCATCACATGCTGCACGTGGCACGGAAGCAAGACTCGTCGAGTTCGTGGCATTGACGCTGAATGCCCGAGTCAACTTCCGTACCGCCCCGTCGCGTTCCAGATCGGAACACGACACCCGGTTAGGGGACAGTCCCCGTAGTACCATCTCAGCAGATGACTCGAATCGTGCGACCGACGCGACGCGACTTCCTTCGGCTCGCGGCGCTCACCGGCCTCGGGACGGCCGCGCTCGGCGTCCCACGCGGCCCGCTGCGGGCCGCACCGCCCCTTTTCGAAGAGATTCCGTCGTCCGTCAGCGGGATTACCTGGGTCCACGACAACGCGATCTCGCCGGACCGTTTTCTGCCGGAGACGATGGGCCCTGGCGTGGCGTTCGTCGACTATGACAACGACGGCTGGATGGACCTGTTCATGGTCAACAGCGGCCCAGCCGACTTCTTCACCCCGAAGGCGCCGCTGCGGAACGCGCTCTACAAGAACAACCGCGACGGCACCTTCACCGACGTGACGGACAAGGCGGGACTGCCGACCAAGCATTTCGGCATGGGCGTGGCGGTCGGCGACTTCGACAACGACGGCTACCAGGACCTGCTCGTCACCAACTACGGCCCGCCGACTCTCTACAAGAACAACGGCAACGGCACGTTCACGGACGTCACCGAGAAGTCGGGTCTCCTGAGCGGCCCCGCCTGGACGACGAGCGCCGTGTGGTTCGACTACGACAACGACGGCAAGCTGGATCTGTTCCTCTGCAGCTTCGTGCAGTTCTCGCTGAAGAACAACATCTTCTGCGGCGACAACAAGCTCGGGAAGCACTTCTACTGCATCCCGCGCGTCTTCAAGCCGACGCCGAGCGCCCTCTATCACAACAACGGCGACGGCACCTTCACGCTGACGAGCGGCGGCACGGACATTGAACGCGCCCTCGGCAAGGCGCTGGGCGTCGTCGCCACCGACATCAACGACGACGGGCTGATGGATTTGTTCGTCGCGAACGACACGGTCCAGAACTTCCTGTTCGCGAACCGCGGCAACGGCAAGTGGGAGGAGATCGGCCTGGCGGCCGAAGTGGCGTTCAGCGCCAACGGCACCCCGCGCTCGGGCATGGGCGTCGACGCGACCGACTTCGACCAGGACGGCAGGCAGGATCTCTTCGTGGCCAACGTCGATCAGGAGATGTTCTCGCTGTACCACAACGACGGCCACGAGTTCTTCTCGGACGTCGCCGCGAGCAACGGCGTCGCGCAGGCCACGAGGCTGCTGAGCGGCTGGGGGCTGAAGTTCTTCGACTACGACAACGACGGCCACCTCGATCTGTTCCTCGCCAATGGCCATCCGGACGACATGATTGGCGAGTACAGCCAGATGGTGAAGTACAAGGAGCCGCTGCTGCTGTTCCACAACAACGGCACGAAGCTCGAGAACGTCAGCGCCTCCGCCGGGCCCGTGTTCGCAAAAAGCTTTCCCGCGCGCGGCCTCACGATTGGCGACTACAACAACGACGGCAAGATCGACGTCTTCGTCGGCAACAACGGCGAGGCGCCTGTGCTGCTGAAGAACAACACAGGCGACGGCAACCACTGGGTGGGACTCAAGCTGCAGGGCACCGATTGCAACCGCGACGCCGTCGGCGCCCGTCTCACCTGGTCGGTCAACGGAACCGTTCGCCGCAAGCTCCGCAACGCGGGCGGCAGCTACCTGTCGGCACACGATCCGCGCGACGTGATCGGCCTCGGCACCGCCACGAAGCTCGATTACCTGGAGATTGCGTGGCCGAAGCCAAGTCAGCGGAAGGAGCGGTTCGAGAACGTGCCCATCGACCGGTACGTCACGATTGTGGAAGGACGGGGGAAGATTGAGACGGACTGAGGGTTGCGGGTTGATGGTTGCGGATTGCGGCTTGCGAATTGGGCCCGGTCAGCGTCGTCGGTTCTCCCACACCTCCACCCACGCCGTCATCGGCCCGGTCGTCGCCATGTTGCCGAACGACAGGTCAACGTCGCCGTCGCCGTCGAAGTCGCCGACCGCAAGTCCCGCGTGACGCGGAAATCCCATCTTCAGCGTGTGCCGGACGAAGCGGCCGCGTGACACCTGTTCCAGCCAGACGACGCCAGGCAGCGTCGCGTCTCGGTCGCCGGCGCCGCCGGCCACCAGCGCCGACGCGATGACGTCGAGGTCGCCGTCGCCGTCCAGGTCAGCGGCCCGCACCGAATGCGGTCCCGGAATCCGCCAGCCGGTGATACGCGAAACGCGGGACACCGGCCTGTCCGCCGCCGATCGCTTGCGGACCAGGCAATGTCGATTTCGTGGCCTTGCCGAGATTCTCCAGCCACGCGAGGCCGTGATACGGCTTCAGCAGGCTGTCGTCGAACGTGTCGCCGTTGGCGAGCAGGATGTCGAGGTCGCCGTCGCCGTCGAGATCCGCGAACGACATCCCGGAGGTGCCCCAGTTCGGATGGGACGCCTGAAACAGGACGACCGGGGTGAAGGTCAGGTGTCCCTCGTTGTGATACGCGACGATCGCCTCGTGCTCCTGGGACAACGCGGCAACGAAATCCATGCGGCCGTCGCCCTCGAGGTCGAGCGGCAGCGCGCGCACGGCGCCGGGCCGCGGGTCGATCGTCACCGGCGCGAACGACGGGTTCTTCCAGTCGCTGGTCCGGTTCTCGAAGATCTGCACGCCGCCCGTCTTCCTGTAGCCGAACGCGCTGACGAGCAGATCCAGATCGCCGTCGCCGTCGAAGTCCGCGGCTTCGACGTCGGCAATCCGCGGCAGCCCGCCGATCCCGAAGGGAGAGTAGCGTCCGTTGCCCAGTCCGCGCAGCCAGACGACTGAACCCTTGTCGTGATCCCGCGGCAGGAACTCGCCGAGGTCGGCGATGAGCAAATCGGCCATACCGTCCTTGTCGAGATCGATGGCGGTGGCGCGCGCGGGATTCGGCACGCGAGCGATGAGCGTGAGCCCGGCGTCGCGATCGTAGGGGCGGCCGAGGAACACCATCCCGTATCGCATGTCACACACGACGAGCTCGAGCCGACGGTCGCCGTCGAGATCGACGAGCTCGACGTCGGACACGACAGGCGTCGACGGCGCCTCGGGGGGCGTCAGCAGGTGATGGTCGAAACTCGGCGATGACGAGGGCGCCGGCCACGATTGGGGCGGCGGAAGCGCCGTCGGCGCGTGCGCTTCGTACCATACGAGCGCTTCGGCGAAGTCTGGCGGCAGCCCGGGCGTGGGCGCACCAGGCGTCTGCTCGGAGCCGTCCCTGATGCGCTGCATGCGCACCAGTTCGTCGCGCCACGCCGGACGCGGCAGCACGTCGGCGGGCGGCAGGCGATGGCATGTGCCGCAGACCACCGGCGGCGCGTCGGCGGCCAGACTGCTGCCGCGTGCGGAGGGACCAGCCGCATTCGCGCGAGCACCAGGCAGATGAGAAATGCACGCGAGAACGACTGCCATGCCAACCATCCACATGTGCACGGCGCGCGGGGCGCCTCTAGCGTTCACGCGATCACTCTATAGCGGCTGCGGCCGGTCAAACCACTTCATGCTATGCTCCAAAAATGAGCGCCGAAAAGCCCGCCGACATCATTCCTCTCACGCCGACGCCGGACGCGTCCGCGCCATCAGGCGTGGGCCGCCGCTCGATCCTGCAGTCGTTTGCCGCGGGCGTTGGCGCCGCGTTCGCGATTCCCGGAATCGCCGGCGCGCAGGAGCATCCGGTTCAGCATCACATGGCCGCCGGCACGACTGCCGCGGCGCAGAAGAAGGCCGCGGCCGCCGCCTACAAGCCGGAGCTGCTCGACGCCCACCAGATGAAGACGCTCGAGGTCCTCGCGGAGGCCATCGTCCCCGGATCGACCGAGGCGAAGGTCGCGCCGTTTCTCGACACGCTCGTCGCCGTCGACTCGGCCGAGAACCAGCGCAACTTCCTCGGTGCGCTCGGCGCATTCGACATGTTCGCGATCGACAAGTACAACAAGCCCTGGATCGCGCTGACGCCAGTCGAGCAGGACACGCTCCTGCAGACCGCGTCCACGACTGCGCCGGGCAACCGTCCCGGCATCGCGGCCCTCGGCGTCGCGGGGACCACGGCGGGCAAGGCCACAATCGGCGATCACTTCAACAACCTGAAAGGCTGGATCGCCGGCGCGTATTACTCCTCCGAGAAAGGCGCGCGCGAATTGGGCTGGGACGGCAACGTGTTCCACACGGAGCTCCCCGGTTGCACGCATCCGGACGGGCACGCCTAAGAAATCAGGGAATAGCGAATAGGGAATCGAAAGAAGAAGTGTGTAGCGCAGGCCTTCAGGCCTGCTACGGCTGAGGGGACATTTCGTGGCAACGAGCGCGCAACAGTTCGATGTGATCGTCGTCGGATCGGGAGCGTCAGGCGGATGGGCCGCGAAGCGGCTGTCTGAAGCCGGCGTGAAAGTCGCGATTCTCGAAGCCGGAAAACCGCAAGCCGACAAGGACTTCACCGAGCACGTCCCCGCCTGGGACCTGAAATACCGCAACAGGGCCGACGAGTGGATGCGCCGCACGCGGCCACGCCAGCGCGACTGCTACGCCTGCCGCGAGTGGAACTACCAGTGGTTCGCCAACGATCTCGAAGAGCCGTACACGAATCCTGCTGACAAGCCCTTCAGCTGGCAGGGTCGCATGCGCGTGGTCGGCGGACGCACGAACGTGTGGGGCCGCCAGAGCTATCGACTGAGCCAACAGGATCTCAAGGGCAAGTCGTTCGACGGCTACGGCGACGACTGGCCGCTCGAGTACGCGGACCTCGCACCCTATTACGACATCGTCGAAGACTACGTCGGCATCTCGGGTCAGAACGAAGGCGTCGCGGAGCTGCCCGACGGGAAGTTCCTGCCGCCGATGGCGATGTCGTGCGCGGAAACGCAGCTGCGCACTCGTGTCAAGCAGAAGCTCGGTAACACCGTCACCATCGGCCGGACGGCAAACCTCAGTAAGCCCATCAACGGCCGCGCGCAGTGTCACTACTGCGGGCCGTGCGAGCAGGGCTGCGTCACGCACTCGTACTTCAACTCGGCGTTCACTACAGTCGCTGATGCGCTGAAGTCGGGCAACACCACGCTCATCACCAACGCCATGGTGTATCGCGTGCTGATGGATCCGGAGAAGAACGTCGCCAACGGCGTGATGTACATCGACCGCGTCACGCACGAAGTGAAGGAAGTCCGCGCGCGCGTCGTGATCCTCTGTGCCCAGGCGCTCGAGAGCACGCGCATCCTGCTGAACTCGACCTCGACGCAGTATCCCGGCGGCCTCGCGAACTCGAGTGGGGCGCTCGGTCACTACCTGATGGATCACGTCTGGGTCGCCGGCGGCGCGCGTGGCGAGTTCCCCGATGCGGTCGGGCCCACGCCACCGTTGAATGCCCCCAAGCGGCCGACCGGGATCTACGCGATTCGCATGCACAACACCGCAAACGGCCCGCGCAGCAAGGACTTCATCCGCGGCTTCGGGTTCCAGGGCGGCGGCGCCACCGACTTCAACATGAACGCGCCGGGCTATGGCGCCGCGTTCAAGAAGGGCGTCTTCGATCCGGTCACGTCCGTCGCGCTCGCCGGCTTCGGCGAAGCGCTCGCCCGCTGGGACAACTTCGTCGAGATCGACAAGAACGTCGTCGACAAGTTCGGCATCCCCGTCCTCCGACTGACGATGACCTGGGGCGAGAACGAGAAGAAGCTGATCCCCGCGATGGCGCAGACGGCGACGGAGATGATGGAAGCGGCCGGCGCGAAGAACATCACGCCGTTCCAGGTCCCGAACCGCGTGCCGGGCTACGGCATCCACGAGATGGGCACGGCGCGCATGGGCGGCGACGCCAAGACGTCGGTGCTCAACGCGTTCTGCCAGACGCACGACGTCAAGAACCTCTACGTCACCGACGCGTCCGCGTTCGTGTCCAGCGGTTGTCAGAACCCGACGCTGACGATCATGGCGCTGACCGTCCGCGCGATGGATCACCTGATGCAGGAGATGAAGTCAGGGAACGTGTAGGTCGACCCTCGGAAACACCGTCACCCTCAGCCTCGCCGACCCGTACGGCACCAGCGTCAGCGCCTCGTCTGGCTCCGCGCTGATCACGGGACTCTGGGGCAGCGTGCCAGCCGATCCTTCTTCCAGCTGCCACTCGGGCACCTTCCGTCCCGTCACGTGAATCGACACCGCCGGTGATGTCGCGCTGAACGGCGTCTCGCCGACGGACCGCTCGTCCACCTTCAGGCCCGTCCCGCTGCCGGGTTCAGCCAGCAGGCCGTAGTTCCACGGAGTCGTCGGGTAGATTTCCCAGTCAGCCGCGGGCGCCGTGGCCGGGTGCTTCAGGCCCTGCGTCACCTTGCGCCAGTCCTCGCCAATTGGCAACGCGAACACCAGCGGCCCGCGATCGATCGAGACGCCGTCGCGATACCACGTCGTCACGGCCGGCGTCATCGGGAAGCGAAGCGCGATCCGATCGCCGGGACGCCATGTGCGCTGCAGCTTGAGGAACGTGCCCGGGGTCACGCCTTCAACCGCAATGCCGTTGAGCGTGACGGTGGCGTTTGCCGCCCACGCCGGGATGCGGAGCTGCAGTGGAAACGCGTACGGGACGTCGGGCGTGATGACCAGCTCGACGTCCTGGTGAAACGGGTAGTCCGTCCTTTCTTCGATCGTGACGCCGATGCCGCGGCCGACCCGTGCGCGGACATCGCTCGGACCGTACGCGACTGCCGCGAGGCCGAGATCGGGCGTGCCCATCCAGAGGCTGGCGACGAGTTTCGGCCAGCCCTGATGCAGGTTCGCCGTACAGCACCCGAAGTTCGGCTCGAGGCCGAACAGGTTCGACTCGGGCCCGTTGCTGACCCACCGTCGATTTCTCAGCGAGCACAGCACCTGGTTGGCCTGCTGGTCGTACTGGTGCGCCCACATGTCCGGCGACAGCGTGGCCGGCAGCGCGTTGTACGAAATCCGTTCAAGCCGGTCGGCCAGCTCGACGCCTCCACGCACCGCGATGGCCTGCTCGAGCGAGAACATCGCCTCGACCACCGCGCACAGCTCGGTGCCCTCCGAGGGATCGCGGCCGGCATAGTGTTCGTCGGCCGTGAACATCCCGTTCGGCTGCCCGTGGAACTTGTCGAGCACGGCGAGCGCCTGGACGGCTCCGTCGCGTTCGGCCTGGTCGCCGGAGATCTGCGACCACACGGCAGTCGTCTTGAGCCCCATGGAGGTGTTCACGCCGTGCGCGCGCATCGCGCGGTCCGAGAACTCCTTGTCGCCGGGCATCAGCGCGAGATCGATCGTGGAGGTCTTGTGCTCGAACTCGAACGACGTGAAGTGCCGTCCCCAGTCGGCGCCCTGGTTGTGCAGTGTGCGCGCCAGCGTCAGCAGCCGCGGATCGCCCGTTCGGTTGTACAGCCAGACAAGCGACAACACTTCGTCGGCCCAGCGATAGACCGCCCACTGATGCAAGGGCCGCTGGCCAGCCTCGTTCAGGTGATAGGTGAAGTACTTCGTCAGCGCGGGGACGACGCGGGGATCGCCGGTGGCGTCGGCGTACTGCGTCAGCACCTTCAGCATCACCATCGCCGGCCACCAGTCGGTGTTCGTCGGCGGCCCGAGCGCGCCGGACGCTGCCTGGTGCGTCAACGTCCACTCGACGTACTTGTTCGCCTTGGCGATGAGGGCGTCGTCCTGCAGCAGGTACGCGAGCGGCAGCAGCCCGTCGAGATAGTACGGCCCACGCTCCCAGCTCTCGCCCGTGCCGCCGAGCCATCCGCTGTTCGCCCCGACATCAGGCCAGATCTCGTCGAGATGTCCCGTCAGGCCGCGGGCCTGAATCTCCAGCTGGCGCCGGAGCCAGCCTTGCGGCCTGATCGCGCCAAGCGGCAGCAGCGCGAACGCTCCGGGCTGAAGAGGGGCACGGTTCCGGACGACGCGAGCGGCCGGCGGCGACGCCGGCGCAGCAGGCGAGGGACGCCGGTGGTGCGCCGGTTGCGGCGCCGCGACGCCAGACAGCGCGAGCGTCGCGAAGACGATGAGGGTTCGAAACGTCACCTTGGGGAGCGCTCCTCGGCGGCCGATTCTACTCCGGGCCGGCGACCTGCCTTGGAGAACGGACGGATATATATTTGCGCAGGCCACGCCCGCATGATTGGAGAGACCTTCTCCCACTACCGCATTCTCCGCAAGCTGGGTGGCGGCGGGATGGGTGTGGTCTACGAAGCCGAGGACACGCGGCTGGGACGGACCGTCGCGCTCAAGTTCCTGCCCGAGAACCTGACAGCAGATCCGCACGTTCTCGAGCGGTTCACTCGTGAAGCCAGGGCCGCGTCGGCCTTGAACCACCCCGGCATCTGCACCGTGTACGACGTCGGCACGGATCACGGCCAGCCCTTCATCGCCCTCGAGCACTTGACCGGCAGCACGCTCAGGGACCTGATCCAGGTCACGCCGCTGCCGCTCGAAAAGCTCGTCGATCTCGGCATGCAGGTCGCCGATGCGCTCGACGCGGCCCACCAGCGTGGGATCGTTCACCGCGACATCAAGCCCGCGAACATCTTCGTGACCGAGCGAGGCCACGCGAAGGTCTTGGACTTCGGGCTGGCCAAGATGGCGTGGGCGTCGCCTGGGCCGTCGGGGCCCGACGCCACGAAGCTGTCGACGGCAGTCCTCGAGGAGCACCTGACAAGCCCCGGCACCGTGATCGGCACGGTCGCGTACATGTCTCCAGAGCAGGCGAGAGGCTTGCCGCTCGATGCGCGAACGGATCTGTTTTCCTTCGGCGCGGTGATGTACGAGATGGCCACCGCCCGGCTGCCGTTTCCCGGCGTCACCGCGCCGTTGATCTACGATGCGATCCTGCATCACGACCCGGTGTCGCCGGTCAGCCTCAATCCAGGCCTGTCGCCCGAGCTCGAGCGAATCATCCGAAAGGCACTCGAGAAGGATCGGGACGTTCGTTATCAGTCGGCTCGCGAGCTGCTCGCGGATCTCAGGCGCCTGAAGCGGGATACGGATTCCGGCAAGACGCCAGGCGCCGCGACCGCGGCGTCTGCTCGACCTGTCAACGCCCCTTTCAGGAGCCGGACTGCGGCCGGGGCCGTCGTGGCCGGGGTGCTCGCCGCGAGCGCCATCGCGTGGTGGGCGTTCCCCTTGCCGAACCCGCGAGTGACGGCTTCGGTTCAAGTCACAAGAGATGGCGGCAAGAAGACTCGCGCCGTCACGGACGGGCCGCGGTTGTATTTCGGCTCGGGTCCGAGCGCGGCGGGCTGGACGTTGTCTCAGGTGGCCGCAGGCGGAGGCGAGGTCGTCGACCTCATGCGCCTGAACAGCGTCATCGAGGACATCGACCCTAACGGCGGGCAACTGCTCGTTTCGACGAGCATGGACCTCGGCGTCGACGCGAGCCTCTCTGTCGTGCCTGTCATCGGCGGGACGCCGCGCCGGCTGGGAGAGCTGCGCGTCACCAACCCGCTCACGGCAATCAGGTCGTCGCTGGGTGTCGAGCTGTACAACTATGGCGCCGCCTGGTCACCGGACGGCTCGCGGCTCGTCTACACGCGAGGATCGGACGTCTACGTCTCGAACGTGGACGGAACGGGCTCGCGGGCGATTCTCACCGGCGCGCCCGGCGTCACATTCTCGCCGCGCTGGTCGCCTGATGGCGAGCGTCTGCGTTACTCCGTGGAAGACGCGAAGACAGGCGGCCTCACGCTGTGGGAGGTCGGCGTCAACGGAACCGGGCCGCACAACCTGCTGCCAGGTTGGAACGGCGCCCAGAACCCGTGCTGCGGTTCGTGGACGCCCGATGGGCGCTACTACGTCTTCGAAGCGGAGGGAAATCTCTGGGCACGACGTGAAGACGCCGGTGCCTGGCGGCGACACTCGAACACGCCGGTGCAGCTCACGTTCGGGCCGATCAAGTTCTCGGGCGTGATGCCGAGCCGCGACGGCAGGCGCCTGTTCGCGGTCGGCGACGAGAACAAGGGTCGATTAGCCCGGTACGACATCGCCACGAAGCAACTGGTGCCATGGCTTCCGGGCCTCTCTGCCGAACACGTGGCGGTGTCGCACGACGGCAAGTGGATCGTCTACACCGCGTTTCCGGACGCGACCTTGTGGCGCAGCCGACCAGATGGCAGCGAGCGGGTGCAGCTCTCTTTCTCACCGATGGTCGCGGCGCTTCCGCGCTGGTCTCCCGACGACACTCAGATTGCCTTCGATGGCTGGAAGGGGTCCGAAAGGTTTCGGATGTATGTCGTTTCGGCCAGCGGCGGGCCGCCGCGACGGCTGACGTCTTCGGGTACGACCGAGGCCGACCCATCATGGTCGGCAGACGGCCGGCGGCTCGTGTTTGCCACCGAGCGCGAGAGCGAGGCGCACACGTCACTCGATGTCATTGCGGTTCTGGACCTGGCCACCGGCGGCGTGACGACGATCCCCGGCTCGGACGGACTGCACTCGCCCCGCTGGTCCCCTGATGGCCGATGGATTCTCGCGTTGTCCTACGATTCGCGGGTCTTCGCGTTGTTCGACGTGGCCGCAGGCACGTGGACCGAGCTCGTTCGCAGCGACGGGACCGATGTTGGATGGCCAAGCTGGTCGGCCGATAGCCAGTCCGTCACCTACCAGCAGGGCGTCGAGATGCGCCGCATCTCGATCCGTGACCGCCACATCGATGTTGTGGCGAGCCTGAAAGGCGTTGACCTCGCGCTCGGCCTTCTCGGGCCGTGGTTCGGATCCGCTCCCGACGGATCACCGCTGGTACTCCTGGATGCGGGCACGCATGACATCTATGCACTCGACTGGGATGCGCCGTGAGATCCCTCGACGTGCCCGGTGTCGCCGGGAAGGGTTCGTCGCGTAGAATCCGCGCGTGAATATTGTCCGGGCAGGCGTGATCGCGCTGCTAGTGGCCTGGACCGCGCAGGCGCCGAAGGACTTCACCGGCTCCCATCTCGGCTACCACGACGTCAGGCGCGACAAGGCCGGCGAGCTGCTTCCCTGGTTCGCCGACGATCCGGCCGCGTCGTATGACCACGTCATCCGGCTCACGTGGTCGTTCTGGCACGGCATGCGCCGGTGCGAGAACGGCGTGCCGTATTACTTGCAGCACCAGGTCTGGAAGCCGGGACAGGACGACCCGCGCGGTCTTGGCGGCGATCAGATCCCGATGGCGCTCTCGTCGTGGAACCTGCTGCACGCCTACACCGGCGACGAGGCGGTCGTCGCCGACATGCGGCTGATGGCGGACTACTGGCTCGCGCACGGCCTCGCGCCAGCCACGAGCGCATTGGCCGGGATGCCCTATCCCTACAATCTCCAACCGCACTCGGGCCAGTATGACGGCGACATGCGCGCGGGCCCCGGCGTCCTGCAGCCGGACAAAGCGGGTTCGTTTGGCGCCGAGCTGCTGACGCTGTACCAAATCACCGGCGAGCGCCGATACCTCGGCGCCGCCACGCGCATCGCCGAGACGCTCGCGTCAACCGTGCGCGAAGGCGACGAGCAACGATCGCCCTGGCCCT
Organism: Acidobacteriota bacterium; assembly: GCA_046735235.1. Lineage (GTDB taxonomy): Bacteria > Acidobacteriota > Vicinamibacteria > Vicinamibacterales > JAENWD01 > JAENWD01. The sequence continues at coordinate 16,766 of JBKPSY010000260.1, forward strand.
TCAGAGTGGACGCGGCCACCGGCGCGACCGCGACAGCCAGGCCCGGCTTCGGACGGTACGACGACGGGCGGTCGCCGTCGCTCGCGACTGAATACACCGCGAACTGGACGGGCACCATGCGGCTCTTCGAAGGCCTTGCCGCGCTCGGCGTCAAGACCGACCAGCTCGCTCGCGCCCGTGCGCTGACGCGCAACTGGCTGTTGCAAGTGCCCCTCGCCACGAACAACTGGGGGCCGTTCTTCGAGGACATCGTCGAGACGTCCAACACCGCGATCAACGCCGACACCATGGCGCAGTACCTGCTCGAACATCCCGAGAGCCCGAGCGCCATGCCCGACGCGCGCCGGATTCTCGACTGGGTCGAGCGGACGTTCGCCAACCGGAATTACGGAGTCCTGGGTGTCGTGCCGATCAACGAGCAGACGGCATACCAGCAGCCTGGCAATAGCCACACGGCACGCCACGCCTCAGTGGAGCTCCTGTACGCCGAGCGCACGGGCGATTGGTCGAGGAAGGAGATGCAGGTGCGCCGGCTGAACTGGGCGACCTACACCGTCGACGCGGACGGCAAGAACAAGTACCCGGGCGACGACATCTGGCTGACGGATGGGTACGGCGACTACGTTCGCCATTACCTGCGCGCGATGGCGTCCTCGCCCGATCTCGCGCCCGACGGCCAGAACCACCTGCTTCGGTCGTCGTCGGTGATCCAGACCATCGAGTACGGCGCCGACCAGATCGTGTATCGCAAGTTTGACCGCGAATCGACCGAGCGCCTGAAGCTGGGGGCGTGGACGCCGGGCAAAGTCACTGGCGGCACGCTGCGCTGGTCGGCCGACGCGCACGTCGCCGAGATCGACGCGCGCAGCGCGATCGTGACGATCGCACGCGCACGGTAGGGTACTGCGCTCAGCGAGGGACGCGCGGGTCGATCACGTACGGCTGCCGAGGCTCCTTCTGCAGCGCCTTCGCCGCGTCATCCGCGCGGAAGCCCGGCGGCTTGAACTCTCTGTCGACGTCGTCGAGGACGAGCACCCAGTCGTTCCCGATGCCGTGGGGACCAGGCGGCGTGAACTCGTGCGTGAAGTGATTCTGATAGCGGCCCTCGACCTGCACCTGTCCCGTCCGCGGATTGAACCACCAGGCCTGCACTTCGGCGCCTGTCACTCGGCCCATGCGAAGCGTGACAGGCGCTCCGGTCGGGAGGTAGACGAAGGCGTAGTCCGTGCCTCGAGTCGCGCGCGGCCGAGCGCCAGGCGCGGTGGCGCCCTGCTCGATCAGGCCCTGGTCGGGCACGCGCTCGAAGTACGGACGCGACAGCAGGAGCCTGCGCAGATGAAGCACCTGCCAGGCGCCTGGCAGGTTCATCACGTCGTACCAGTAATTACGTGACGAAGAGATCGGCTCGGTCTTGGGCGTGTGGAACTGCCAGACGTCATGACAGCCGTAGGTGGCGCCCATCCCGCCGGCGAAGATCGACCAGTACAGTGCCTGACGCACGTCGTGCGGGTCGAAGTACCCGTTGTCTGGGTTCCAGTTGATCGGATGGTTCTCGTAGCGTGATTCGCCGTCGAGCACGGGCTTGTGCGGCGTGCGCGCGTAGTCCTTGTCGATCATCGCGTCGTTGGCGATGTCGCGCGCCGCGTGGCCCGACTGGAGCATGTCGAAGTCGAGCCACGGCGCGTCGTGAAACCACTCCGCCGACGAATGTCCGCCACCCGGGTGATAGGTCTTGAGGTGCGCGCCGCCGTCGCCCTCCGCCAGGCCCGCGGCCATCGCGCTCCACACCGGCTCGAAGCCGTCGCCTCGACGGTCGCCGCCGAGAATCCAGATCAGATTCTCGTCCTTCTTGTACCGTGCGCCGAGATAGCGTCCCCACGCCTGCGCGATTTCGGGCTTGTCCACCGGAAAGATGACGGGGCCCTTCCCCCACTTCTCGAGCAGGACCTTGTCGCCCCACGTGGGCAGCATGCCGACCACGAGCCCTTTCTCGGCGGCCTTGCGCACAATCCAGTCCACATGCGCGAAGTAGTTCTCGTTCGGCGTTGCGGGGTTGCCGTCGACAAGAGGCAGCTCGCCATACGCATTCGGCACGGTCAGCCCGTCGAACTCGGCCAGGACCACGGCCTGGATGACGGTGAAGCCCTGCTGCCGGCGTTTCTCCAGATAGCGCTCCGCGTCCTCGCGCGACAGGCGATGGAAGAGCTCCCACGCGGTGTCGCCCAGATAGAGAAACGGCGTCCCGTCTCGCTGCTGCAGGAACCGATGGTTCCGCGAGACGCGCAGCGGCCCGTGAGTGAACGTGACTGACGGGCCCGGAAGAGGAATGTCCTGGGTGCGGGCCGTCGCTGTCGAGAGCGCCGCGGCCGTCGTGAGGGCAAAGAGGAGAGTCCGTCGCACGGGGGAGCAGTGTAGCGCCAGGCCGGGCCCCCGCGCGACGACTGGCTGCGCGATTCCCGCGATGACCGCAATCCCGCTGTGACGAGCCGCACGATGCGCGCCCGGCGTCGCGGCGTCGGCCGTGTCAGCGCAGCTGCCTGGTGGCCGTGACCCCGCGGCCTTCGGTGATCTCGTAGGTCTGACCTGCCGGCAGGTTGGTCAGCTCGTCTTTCGCCCCGCTCGGCCACTCGACGACGAGCCGATCGGCCTTGGCATGACCGCCAAGGCCGAAAGTCACCGGCAGCTCGGACTGGGAGAGATAACTCGAGCCGGTCTTCACGCTGCGCCAGTACTTGTCGGGGCCGGCGAACACGCGGACGCGCGCCCCGATCCCATCGCGATTCGACTTCGTGCCGTGCAGCTTGACGCGGAGCGAATGCGCGCCGGCAGGGGAGTCCACCCGGTAGAGAAACGCGGGCCCGTTGTTCGTCGTCATGAGCACGTCCGGATCGCCGTCGTTGTCGAAGTCGCCGAACGCCGCGCCGCGGCCGACCTTGGGCAGCGCGAACCCGCCGCCGACGGTGCTGGCGATGTCCGCGAACTGGCCCTTGCCTTCGTTGTGGAACAGGTGCGGCGGCTCGGCGTAGCTCACGCGTCCGGCAATCGACGAGATCGTTTCGTCGATGTGGCCGTTCACGACCAGCAGATCGAGCAGCCCGTCGAGATCCACGTCGAAGAAGAAGCAGCCGAAGCCGAGCGTGCCCTGCGTCGCCCGGCCCACGTCGGTGCGCGGCGCCGCATCCGCGTACTGACCGTCGCCGACGGGCCGGTAGAGCCCGAGCATCTCGCCCGAGAAGTTGGTGACGACGACCGTCGTGTGGCCCGAGTTGTCGACGTCGGCAGCGTCCGCGCCCATCCCCGCGCGCGCGCGGCCATCCTCGCTGAACGCCAGTCCCGCCTGCAGCCCGAGCTCGGTGAACGTGCCGTTGCCGTTGTTGCGATAGAGCTTGTTCGGCTGCGTGTCGTTGGCGATGAACACGTCGGGCCACGGATCGAGGTCGTAATCGATCATCGTCACGCCGAGCGACTTCGACGTCGTGTCGAACAGCCCCGCCTTCGCGGTGACGTCTTCGAACGTGCCATTGCCCTTGTTACGGAAGAGCCAGGACGTGGTGCCGCGATACGCCTCCGGGGTGCAGTACGACTTCTGCTTGCCGTCCACGCTGCAGTAGACGTCCGTCTCGGGCGTCCACCGCACGTAGTTGCAGATCAGCAGGTCCAGCCAGCCGTCCCGGTCGTAGTCGAACCACAGCGCCGACGTGCTGAAGCCGGGACGCTGGCCCAGGCCGGACTGGTTCGTGACGTCGACGAACGTGCCGTGCCCGGTGTTGTGGAACAGATGGTTCTGGCCGACCGCCGTGATCAGGATGTCCTGGAAGCCGTCGTTGTCGTAATCGGCCACGGCGACGCCCATGCCGTAGACATCGATGTTCAGCCCCGCGGCCGCGGTGACGTTCTCGAACGTGCCGTTGCCCTTGTTGCGATAGAGCGACAGGCGGCTCGTCGCGTGCGGCTGCCCCGGCCAGTTCGTGCCGTTCACCAGAAGCAGGTCCTGCCAGCCGTCGTTGTCGTAGTCGAGGAACGCCGCGCCGGACCCCAGCGTCTCTGGCAGGTATTTCTTGCCGAACGCGCCGTTGTTGTGGGTGAAGGTGATGCCCGCCTGCTTCGTGACGTCCACCAGGTGCACCGATGGCGCCTGCTGCGCGGACGGCGTCAGCGGCGCAGCCAGCAGCAGCGCCGCCAGCGAGGCAACCCGCACCCCCCAACCGGCGACCGTCAACCCGCGCCTCATTCCGGCAGGACGAGGCCCTTCTTCACGGCGAACAGCACGAGCTCGGCCGTCTTGTGCACGCCGAGCGCGCTCATGAGATTCGCGCGATGCACCGCGACGGTGTTCACGCTCAGATCGAGCATCACGGCAATCTCCTTGTTCGACTTGCCGTGCGCGATGAGCTGGAGTACCTGCTTCTCGCGCTGCGTGAGCCGATCGTACGGATCCGAAGCCTTCTCGAACCCGCCGGTCTGAATCGCGCGAATGAGCAGGCTCGACAGCTCTGGCGCGAGATACTGCTCGCCGGAGGCGACCGCCTTGACCGCCCGCGTGAGGTCGTTTTCGATCGCGTTCTTCAGGATGTAGCCCTTCGCGCCGGCGTCGAGCGCGTTGCGGACGTATTGCTCGTCCGAATACATGCTCAGGATCAGCACCTTCGTCCCCGGGCGCTGCTTCATCAGCTCCATCGTCGCGTGCAGCCCGCTCATCTCGGGCATCGCCATGTCCATCACCACGACGTCGGGGTCCGTCTTCTTCACGAGCCCGATGGCGTCGAGGCCGTTGCTGGCTTCGCCGACGACCTGGAGCTCAGGGTCGTCCTCGAGGATGCGGCGAAATCCCTGGCGGACGAGCGCGTGATCGTCTACGAGGACGACGCGGATGGACGGAGAAGGCATCCGCCAATTGTACCGTTGTGTGGCGTCAGCAGACGCTAATGCGTTTCCACTAGGGCAGACGTGAAGGCCTGCGCCACAGGAGTCTGCGAGACGCTGCGGCGGCTCTGCACGTGTCCCATGTAGCGCAGGCCTTCAGGCCTGCTCGACGATCGGCACGCGCACGGAGACGACGAGGCCGCCGCCCGGCGCCGGACGCAGCGCGAACGTGCCGCGCATCAGCTCGGCGCGCTCGCGCATGCTCACCAGGCCGATGCCGCGATCGACCTTGTCCGAGCCCTGGGGCAGGCCGCGGCCGTGATCTTCGATTTCCAGCTCGATGCGTCCGTCGCGCTGCGCGAGCCGGACACGCGCGTCCTTCGCGCCTGAGTGACGGCTCACATTCGTCAGCGCTTCCTGGACGATGCGGTAGATGTGGATGGTCGCTTCGGGCGGGACGACGCCAATCGGCCCGCGGGATTCGAAGCGCGCATCGATGCCGTGCTGCCGGCCGAACTGCTCGACGAACCACTCGAGCGCCTTCTCGAGGCCGAAGTCGTCGAGGATCACGGGATGCAAGAGCCGCGACTGCACGCGGATCTTCTCCAGCGTCTGCTGCGCGATGCCGCGTACCTCCTCGAGATCGGTGACGAGCGGGGAGTCGGGCGGCAGGTTCCTCTTCACCCGGCCGAGCAGCGTGCCGACGGCCGTGAAGATCTGGCCGAACTCGTCGTGCAACTCGCGTGAGAACTCCTGCTGAAGATCCTCCTGCATCCGCAGCATTCGCCATGAAAGATTGCGCAGCTCGCCGGACAGCCGCTCGACCTGCGCGAACGCACGCTGGTTCGCGCGGATGACCCAGACGCCGGTGATGGCGACGACGAGGAACAGCACGATGACGAGGGCGGCAATCTCGCGCTCGACCCGTTCGTAGATCTCCCGATTCCTGACCGCCGCCTCTTCCTGGACGCGGTTGTTCAACACGAGAAACTGCGAGACCATCCCGACGAGCTCGAGGTGTTGCGGCGTCACCGTGTTACGCAGGATTCCGATCGACTCGGCGTCGCGCCCGGCCTCGGCGGCCTTGAACATCTGATCGACGAGCGACCAGAGGCGGGCGACCGACGCCTGCAACCGATCCTGCTGCGCGGCAGGACGCTCGGCCGGCGCCAGCGTCTGCTCGAGCGCCAGCGCCTGTCCGAGATCTGCGCGGAGCCGATCGAAGGTCTGCCGCCACGCGACGAGCGGATAGGGCTCGGTGCGATCCGCCATGTCGCGCATCGACGTGGCAAGCGTCGCGAGGTTGTTCTGGATGCGGAGCAGCTGCAGCGAGTCCTTGCGGTTGCGCTCGCTGATGGCCGTCTGCTCGTCGCGAAGCTGCCGGATCTCGTGCGCGGTGTAGAACCCCACGCCCGCGATCGTCATCAGCGAGACCACGAGTCCGGCGACGAGACGGAAAGAAGGAGAGGAAGTCACAGGTCGGTCGGGTCGATCAGGTCAGTCGGGTCTGCCAGGTCGGTCACGCCACACCGAACGGTGCCGGCGGCGCGACCCACGCGCCCCGTGATTGTTCCACGACGCGGGCCGCGGCGAGCGTCAGCGCCTCCTGCCACGGCGCCGCGACGAGCTGCACGCCAACCGGCAGTCCTTCCGCGGCCTGCAGCACGGGTACCGCCATGCCGGGATTCTGGAGCAGATTGAACCACGCCGTGTAGCGCCACGCGTCGAGATAGTGCACCGTCTTCCCCTCGATCGTCCACGTGCGCTCGCCGTGGCGGAACGCGGGCATCGGCGCGACGGGGCACAGCAGCAACGGATAGCGCGCCATCTGCGCGAGCACGCGCGATTTCAGCAGGTCGCGGAGGATCTCGACTTCCAGCAGCCGCTCCGCCGTGAGCTTCGGCGTCCGTCGCGTCCAATCGAGGAACTCGACCAGATTCGGGTGCACTTCCGCCTCGCGGCCCTCCACCAGGGGCTCGAGGATCAGCCGCGAGGCGCGTCCGAAGATCTCCCACCACAGGATGCGCGCCTCTTCGAGGCCGTCCGGGCGGAAAGGCTCGACCTCGCAGCCCGCGTCCGCGAGCCATCGAGCGGCTCGACGGACCGCCTCGCGCGTCTCCGCCGTCACCGGCACCTCGCCGTCGTCTTCGAAGACGCCGACGCGGGTGCCGGCCGGGAGCGATCGCATCGCGGCGAACGGCACTGGATGGCCGTTCGGATCGCCGATGTCGGGCCCAGCCATCACCTCGAGCAGCGTCTCCACGTCGTCGACGGTCCGCGCCATGGGCCCGACGACGCCGGTGAGCGCGAAGGGACCACCGCAGGGCGGAAAGTGACCCGTGGCCGGCACGCGGCCGGGCGTGGGCTTCAGCCCGCAAATCCCGCTGAAGTGAGCCGGCACCCGGATGGATCCGCCGCCGTCGCTGCCGACGCCGCCTGCCGAGAGGCCCGCGGCAATTGCGGCCGCCTCGCCGCCGCTCGATCCGCCCGGCGTCCGATCGAGCGCCCACGGGCTTCGCGTCTGGCCGTAGAGGGCGTTGTCCGTCTCCCACGCCATCAACTGCTCGGCGACGTTGGTCACGCCGACGACGATCGCCCCGGCGGAACGCAGCCGGCTGACGAGCGGGGCGTCCGAGTCGCCGGTGACGCCCCTGCGGAAGCGAGTGCCGGTTTCCCACGGCAGACCGTGGACGGCCACCGAGCTCTTGATGCTGACGGGAACGCCGTGCAGCGGGCCGAGGGCTTCGCCCGACAGCGCCTTTCGCTCGGCGGAACGGGCCGCGTCGAGTGCTCGCTCGGAGTCCACGCCGACGTAGGCGTTGAGCGCCGGATTCAGCGCCTCGATGCGCTCCAGGGTCGCACTCACCAGTTCGACCGGTGACATCTGGCCGGTCCGTACCAGCCTCGCCAGCTCGGTAGCAGTCGCCAGGAGCGGGATCGACATTCTGCTAAGTGTGCCGGAATTCGGGATCGCCGGGCTGAAGGCGGCAGTCGAATGGGCGGCCAGCCGGCGCGCGCCGTGTAAGTTGCGCCGGATGAGGACGGTCCGCTAGAATTGACGCTTCGGGTAACACCCGCCGATAGCAGCAGAGAGGGTCCGCCCGGGCCTCACGTCTTCGGCGACACGCGGTTCCACGGTGTTCCTCAGTAGCTCAACGGCAGAGCATCCGGCTGTTAACCGGAGGGTTGTAGGTTCGAATCCTACCTGAGGAGCCAACTCATTGCTTCGCAATGAGTTCCATCCCACAGAGGGTTTGGAGGTTCGCATGAACCACCCTCTGGCTGGATTGATCGATCAGTTCCTCCGCGAACGCACCTTTCTCCACAACGTGAGCGAGCGCACGCTCGTGTGGTATCGCGTGGCGTTCAAGAACTATCAGGCGCTCATTCCCGCCGATGCCGCTGCGTTGCCTGCGAAAGCGACACTCCAGCAGTTCGTCGTCGCGCTGCGCGAGCGGGGCATCAAGCCGGTGACCTGCAACACCTACCTCGGCGCGATGAACGCCTTCTGCGCGTGGCTGCATCAGGAGGGTCATGCGCGTGAGCGCGTGAAGCTCCAGAAGCTGCGTGTCGAGCGCCGGTTGCTCACGCTCCTCGATGACGCGCAGATGCGCGCGCTCATTGGCTACAAGCCGAAGACCTTCCGGCAATCGCGCGTCCATCTCGCGGCGCTACTCATCCTCGACACGGGGTTGCGGATCTCAGAGGCGCTCCATCTTCGGAACGGTCATATCGACTGCGACAACCTCCTTCTCAAGGTGCTCGGTAAGGGACAGAAGGAGCGGCTGGTCCCCTTTTCACCCGAGCTACGTCGCAGGCTCTACCGCTACCAGCAACTGAAGGCCAAGAAGGGGATCAAGGGCGAGTTCCTCTTCGCGGGTTTCGAGGGCACGCGCTGGGAGAAGCGCAACAGCACAACGTCGCTCTACCTGTTGCAGGACAAGCTCGGGCTCCCGCGCTTCGGGTGGCATCGCCTGCGGCACACGTTTGCCACCAACTACCTTCGTCACGGTGGCGACATCGTTCGACTCTCGATGGTCCTGGGCCATACCCAGATCACGACGACCCAACGCTACTTACACCTCGCGCCCAATGACTTGTCAGCGAATCACCAGAGGGTTTCGATACTCGGACGGCTTGATTGACCTCGCTGCCCGTTCCAGGCGTTCCGCCTGTTCCGGCCTTAGCGAGCATGTCACTGCGGGATCGCGAAGTGCAGCACGTTGGACGACACCGAACCTGTCCAGAGGTTCATGAGCCGATTGCCGTAGACGTCCGAGCCGAGGTTGTTGTCGCCAGATTCCTGCAAGGTCGCCTGAATGGTGTAGCTGCCGGGAGGAAGGTTGGGGTCGAGTTCGTCGCTCATTGCGGGTGGCCGCGTTCGACCCTCTCCCGTGTAGGGACTCTTGAACTGCGCCAGCGATACTCGGAGCACGTAGGTTGCGTGGCTTGGCAAGCCGACGATGTAGGGGTCCATGCGGCCACCGATCCGCACCGGGGCTCGATACCGCAGGTTGGAAATACGCCCGCTCTCGTCAGTGAGCAGAAGCGTGATTGCGTGCGGATATAGCTTTCTTCCGACTACGGCTCCAAGCAGCAACACGAGGTCGGAATCCCCTTGATTCTCCAGCGTGATGGCGAACTCAGGGGGGCTCGGCTTCGAGTCAGCAGCCTCGATACGGGCGATGCTGATCCGCAGATCGCTCTGGTCCGCGCCAGAACTCCCGAGCGAGAGCATGAGTGTGAAGAGGAAGAGTGCCACGCTCACTTAGACCCCATTCTCGTTGTATCGGCCCGAGCCACAATCGAAGCAGGTCGGACGCGGCACTCCTCTTCACGCCGGAACGCCCGGAACACCCGGAACGGTCTGTCGTCCCGGAGGCGCTATCCCCACGCCGTCAGCGGGCCTACACTGGCGAGAGCCGGAGGCTACGATGTTCGACCGATTCACTGTCTTAGCCCGCCAGTCGTTGTTCTGCGCTCGCTACAAGGCTGAGGAGCGCAACGGTGACAACATTTCCACTCAGGACTTGTTGGGTGGCCTGATGATGGCTGCGCCGGACGAAGTGCTTCGCTTCGCGTCTCAGGATGCTGAGAGTCTGCGTCCCGCGGTAACTCGTGAACAGATGTGGAGGCGGGTGCGCGATGAACTCGTTGCTGGTGGCATGACGGCTGGGATGAGCCGGGAGATCCCTTTCTCCTCCACCGTGAAACGCACGCTGGAGCGAGCAGTTCAAGAAGCCAACGACCTCAGGCACAAGTTCATCCGCCCCGAGCACTTGCTCCTCGGCCTCCTCCGTGAGGAAGATACCGACGAATGGCGAACGCTGCAGAAGGTCGGCATCACGCTGCGAGAGGTTCGGCGCGTGATGAGCGCGGAGCCAGACCTGGTTTCAGGCGAGGACGCGACTGACCACTTCCTGGCTGACGAGGGTTAGCATGGCGAACCACTGAACTTACGATTCGATCAATCGAACCCGTGCGCGGGGCTGCGGGTGAGCCGCGAGCGTTAGGCTGCAGACATGGAAGTATCCGGGCAGAAGTGGTCCAGTCTCGAGGCGCTACCAAGAGCATCCGCACGCCCGGTCGCGCAAGTCTGGCGATTACGTGCTTCGGCGTCCCGAACGTGCTTCGACACAACTCGACATGGACCATTAGCACGGGTGCCGGCGCTTCAAGATCTGCTCGGTCTGTGACTGCCAGGCTTCTCGCGTCGTGATCGGCATCTCGAAATTGTCGCGCTCTAATTTCAGGTCCAAGGGAGACGCGGTGCTATTCACCGGCCTGAGACGACCCGATATGACCCGGTCCGCCAGTTTGCCTTCAAACCGGCTCATCGAACCGCACCACTGCACTGTGAAGCTGAAGTCGCCAGTTCGCTCATCCCACTTGACATCGTCCGCCAGCACGGTCGGAAAATCCGCAGGTTGTCCGTCCGCCTTGGACCACAGCCCGACGAGCTTCGGGCCATCCTTCCACAATTGCAGGATGTATCCGGACACGTGGCCGTTAGCTTCCTGAAGTGAGGAGAAATCCCCGAGGTACTTGACGCTGGTCGTGGTCTGCATGTCACCAGCACACAATCGCAGGCAGCACATTACAACCAAGACAAAGGTCGCGGAATACTTCACGGCAGCTACCAGACTCCCTTCACTATTGCGGCGGATCGGGAGAAGGGGCTGCCGGAGATCGTCGCTCTGTTCAGCAACCTGCAGCCTGACAAGCGGCCGCGCCCAACAGCGGCGGCGCGACCAAAGGCGGCGAAGAAGCGGAAGGCGAAGAAGCCATGAGCGATCACGGCTCGTCAACCGCTTCGAGCCACCGGTAGACTGACGCTCCCAACGGGCCGTTATCGGTGATGGGTATTCC
>JBKPSY010000261.1:0-8466 GCA_046735235.1 Acidobacteriota bacterium
GCCTGGATGGCCGCGGTCTACCCGCCACTGGTGTGGCTGCCCTCGTTCCTGTTCTCGGAGTCGCTGTACGTCTTGCTGGCGCTGGGGAACGTGCTGGTGCTGGGTGGCGCGCTCGCGAGCCCGGGGGTGCCTGGCAGGCGGAACGTCCGCGGACTTGCGGTCGCCGGCGTCATCGCCGGTCTGTCGGCGCTGACGCGGCCTGCACACGTGTTCTTCGTCGGCGTCACGGTGCTGTGGCTGCTGTCTCGCAGGCGACTCGTCTGGGCCGCGGCATTCGCGGCCGCGGCAGTCTTGACGATCGCGCCCTGGACGCTGCGGAACTACGTCACGTACGGCCGGCCCGTGCTGATCGCGTCGGAGGGCGGCATCACGTTCTGGACGGGCAATCACCTGCTGTCACCGGGCGAAGGCGACATGGCCGCCAACCCCGCGATCAAGCTGGAGAGCCGGCGGCTCGGGGACGCGCACCCTGAACTCACCGCGGAGGAGATCGAGCCCATCTATTACCGTGAGGCGTTCCACACGATCGTGACGCACCCGGCGTGGTGGCTTGGCCTCGAGATCCGGAAGTTCTTCTATCTCTGCGTCCCCATTGGCCCGTCGTACCTGCTCCACTCGCGCCTGTTCCTGTACGCGACGTGGCTGTCGTACGGCCTGCTCGCGCCGTTCGGGCTCGTCGGCCTGTGGCGGCTGGCCCGGTCGGCGTCGCCGCCTCGCGGGCTGCTGCTGCTGCTGGCGTCGGCCGTCGTCGCGTGCCTCGTGTTCCTGCCGCAGGAGCGATTCCGGATTCCGGTGATCGATCCTGCCCTCGTCGTCGGAGCGGCGGCGGTGGTCTCTGTTTCGCGCGAGCGCAATTCAGTATCCTGAGTGGCGATGGTCCTGGTCGTCATCCCGACATACAACGAGCGCGAGAACCTGCCTGAGCTGGTGCGGGCGCTCGTGGCGCAGCCCGCGACGCGGGTCATGGTCGTCGACGACAACTCGCCAGACGGCACCGGCGCGCTCGCCGATCAGCTCGTGCAGGAGTTTCCGGGCCGCGTCGACGTGGTCCATCGCACCGGACGCCGCGGCCTCGGTCGTTCGTACATCGAGGGCCTGCAGATCGCGCTGAAGACCGACGCGGACTTCATCTGCCAGATGGACGCGGACTGGTCGCACGATCCGAAATACCTGCCGGCGATCGTCGCCGCGTGTCAGAACGCCGACGTCGTGATTGGGTCGCGGTACCTGCACGGTGTCTCGGTGGTGAACTGGCCGCTGAGGCGGATCGTGCTGAGCGCGTTCGCAAACCGCTACATCCGCGCCATCATCGGGTTGCGCGCGCAGGACTGCACGAGCGGGTATCGCTGCTGGCGCCGCGAGATGCTCGCCCGGCTGCCGATCGCCTCGATGGTGTCGGACGGCTACGCGTTCCTCGTCGAGATGCTCTTCGAGGCGCACCGCCGCGGCGCGCGCGTCGGCGAAGTGCCCATCATCTTCGTCGAACGGCGGCAGGGGGTCTCGAAGCTGTCGGGCAGCGTGATCATGGAGTCTGCGCTCACGCCCTGGCGGCTGAAGCTCAGGTCGATCGGCCGGAGCACCCCGTGAGCGCACGCCACCGCGTGGTGATGGTGGCGACCTCTTATCCGAGATTTCAGGGAGATACGGTCGGCACGTTCATGCAGCCGATCGCCGAAGGCCTGGCGGCCCGCGGGCACGAGATCCACATGGTGCTGCCGTGGCACCCGCGATGGACTCGGCCGCAGCAGGAGCGCGGCGTCACGTTTCATCTGTTTCACTACGCCCCGGCCCGATCGCTCAACGTCTTCGGGTACGCGGAAGCGCTGCAGGCCGATGTCTCGTTCAAGGCCGCGGCGTTCGCGGCGACGCCACCGGCCGTCCTCGCCGCGTGGTACACGACGCGGCGCGTCGTTCGCGCGACGAAGGCGACCATCGTCCACGGACATTGGGTCGTTCCAGGCGGCGTCATCGCGGCCATGGCGCGGCGTGGGCTCCCGCTGGTCGTCAGCCTGCACGGCTCGGACGTCTACGTCGCCGAGCGTCACGCGTTGATTGGCGAAGCGGCGCGGTCGACGTTTCGGCGTACGGCGATGGTGACCGCGTGCAGCGAGGATCTGCGGGTGCGCGCGGAGCGTCTCGGCGCCGATCCGTCGCGGTCGGTCACCATCCCGTACGGCGTGGACTCGACCCGCTTTCGTCCAGACCCGGACGCGCGGGCGGCGATGCGTGCGCGCTGGGGGCTGCCGGAGGACGCCGAGGTCGTCTTCACTGCCGGGCGCTTCGTGAAGAAGAAGGGATTCGAGTACCTGATCGACGCCGTCGCCTCGCTGCGCCAACGCCGTCCCGGGCTTCGTCTCGTCCTGGCCGGCGGCGGAGATCTCGACGGCGCGCTCCGCGACCGCCTGCTGCAGCAGGACGTCATGGACCGCGCGATTCTTCCCGGCATCCTCTCGCAGGACGACGTGGCCCGCGGCCTGGCGGCCGCCGACGTCGCCGTCGTGCCCTCGGTGCGAGACGACGCGGGGAACGTGGACGGGCTGCCGAACGTCGTGCTGGAGTCGCTCTCGTCAGGGACGCCGCTGGTCGCGACGCCTGCCGGCGGAATCGGATCGGTCGTGGCCGACGGCGTAACCGGAATCGTCGTGCCCGAACGCGACGTCGCGGGACTCTCCGGCGCGATCGATCGCCTGCTGACGGATCGCGCGCTGGCCGCGCGCCTCGGAGACACGGCGCGCCGATGGGCCATCGCGGAAGGAAGCTGGTCGCGGGCGGCTGAGCGGTTCGAGGACGCCTACGATCGCGCCGCGTCCCTTGCAGCCGTCAAGTCCGCATACTAAAGTGGGCCCTCCGATGACGGGCGACGCGCCGGCAGGACGCCCAGGGCTCAGTATTTTTTTTCCCGCGTACAACGACAGCGGCACGATCGCCAGCGTCGTGATTCGGGCCGTCACGACCGCCAGCAAGATCACCCCTGACTACGAAGTGATCGTCGTCAACGACGGGAGCGCGGATTCGACGGCCGAGATCCTGGACGAGCTCGCACGTATCTATCCGAACGTACGCCCGGTGCACCACGGGAAGAATCGCGGGTACGGTGCGGCGCTGAGGACCGGCTTCGCGACAGCGCGCAAGGAGTTCGTGTTCTACACCGACGGCGACGCGCAGTACGATCCGGGCGAGATGACGCTGCTCTGGCAGGGGATGTCTCCCGAGGTCGACTGGGTCAACGGCTACAAGATCCACCGCTCAGACCCGCTGCACCGCATCGTCATCGGCCGCGTGTACCATCACATCGTGAGGATCCTGTTCGGCCTCAAGGTGCGCGACGTCGACTGCGACTTCCGCCTGATGCGCCGCTCGATCTTCGAGGTCGTGCACCTCGAGAAGTCGAGCGGGGTCATCTGCCTGGAGATGATGAAGAAGTTCCAGGACGCCGGCTTCCGCGTGGCCGAGGTCCCGGTGCACCACTTCCATCGGGCGTACGGCAAGTCGCAGTTCTTCAATTACCGGCGCCTCTACCGCACGGCGATCGATGTCTTCAAGCTGTGGTACGCGCTCGTTGTCCAGCGGACCCACTTGCCCGACGCCGCGGCCGGACGTCGCAGCGACACCAGGGACACGCCGTGACCGCGCACCTCGAGTTCTATCGCGGCTGTCGCGTGATGGTCACCGGGGGCCTGGGGTTCATCGGCAGCAACCTGGCGCACCGGCTGGTGGCGCTCGGCGCCGACGTGCTGCTGGTCGACTCGCTGATAGACGGCTACGGCGGCCACCTGTTCAACATCGAGGGCATCCGGGATCGGGTCCGCGTGAACGTCGCCGACGTCCGCGATGCGAGCACGATGAACTATCTCGTGCGCGACCGTCAGGTGATCTTCAACCTCGCCGGCCAGGTGAGCCACATCGACAGCATCCGGGACCCGCACACCGACCTCGAGATCAACTGCCGCAGCCAGCTGACGATTCTCGAGGCGTGCCGCCACTTCAACCCCGCGACGAAAGTCGTGTTCGCCGGCACGCGACAGGTCTACGGCAAGGCTGACTTCCTGCCGGTCACCGAAGCGCACCTCGTGCGGCCGACCGACGTCAACGGCATCAACAAGGCGGCGGGCGAGAACTATCACCTGGTCTACAACAACGTGTACGGCGTCCGCGCCTGCTCGTTGCGCCTGACGAACGTGTACGGCCCGCGCCAGCTCATCAAGCACAACCGGCAGGGGTTCATCGGGTGGTTCATCCGCCTCGCCGTCGAGGGCGGCACGATCCAGATCTTCGGCGACGGTTCGCAGCAGCGCGACTTCGTCTACGTGGACGATGCCGTGGATGCGTTCCTCAGGGCGGGCTGGGACGACCGGTGCAACGGCGACGTGTTCAACGTGAGCGGCGGCGAGCCGATCAGCCATCGCGACCTGACGACGCTCCTGATCTCGATCGCGGGCGCGGGCCGTGTCGAGTTCGTCGACTGGCCGCCTGAGAAACGCGCGATTGACATCGGCAGTTTCTACTCGAGCGCGGCAAAGCTCTCGTCGACCACCGGGTGGAAGCCCGCCGTCTCGCTGCCCGACGGCCTGGCTCGCGCCGTCGCGTACTATCGCGCACACCTCGATCGCTACCGCTAGGCAGCACGGAACGTGCTGCCAGCTGTCGGCTGGCGGCTGTCAGCTGCGTGTCATAGACTCATCGAAATGGCCGTTCCGTTCCTGTCGCTGGCGCTCGGCGACGACCGGCCCGACGTCGAGGCCGCCATCCGGCGTGTGCTCGATCGCGGCTGGTTCATCCTCGGGCCAGAAGTCGAGGCCTTCGAGGCGGAGTTCGCGGCGGCGTCCGGCGCGGCACGCGCGGTAGGCGTCAACACCGGGACCGACGCGCTGATGCTGATCATGCGCGCGCTCGACATCGGGCCGGGCGACGAGGTGATTACGACGCCACTCACCGCGGCGTACACCGCACTGGCGATCCGGATGGCCGGCGCCACTCCCGTATTCGCGGACATCGACCCTGAGCGGGCGACGATCGATCCGGCCGCGGTCGACGCCGCGGTCACGTCACGCACGCGCGCGGTGATGCCGGTGCACCTTTATGGTCAGCCGGCGGACATGACGGCCCTGATGACGATCGCCTCGCGACGCGGCCTTGCGGTGATCGAGGACTGCGCGCAGGCGCATCTCGCGACGTGCGAGGGCCGACCCGTGGGCACCATAGGCACGGCCGGTGCGTTCAGCTTCTACCCGACGAAAAATCTCGGAGCGCTCGGCGACGCCGGCGCCGTCGTCACCAACGACTCGTCGCTGGCCGACCGGATTGCGCGCCTCAGAAACGGCGGCCAGGCCGGGCGGTACCACCATGTCGACGCGGGCGTGAACTCGCGCCTCGACGAGCTGCAGGCGGCAGTCCTGCGCGCGCGGCTGCCGCGTCTTGCCGCATGGACGGCAGCTCGCCGGCGTCTGGCCGGGCGCTATCGCGCCGCCCTGGCCCGCACGGATGTCGTCGTGCCGCCGGAATTCGATCCCGGCCACGTCTATCACCTCTTCACGGTGCGCAGCCGCCGGCGCGACGCGCTCCAGGCGGCGCTCGACGCGCGTGGGATCGGCACGCTGGTCCACTACCCCGCGCCTGTGAGCCGTCAGCCTGCGTTCGCGAACCTGTCACCCGCGGCGTGTCCACACGCTGACCGTGTCGCGTCGGAGATCCTTTCTCTGCCGCTCTCGCCGGCGCTGGCGGACGCCGACCTGGACGAGGTCGCCTCGGCCGTGGGCGCGGCGGCGTCGAAGCCTGACACGGCGCAGCCGGCATGATGCAGCTGATCGGCACGCTGCTGCTCTTCGGCTACCTGCCGGGGGCCGCGATGATGCGGATTCCGATCGCCGACCGCTACCGGCGCGAGCGCCTGGCGGCGGACGAGCGGGCGTTCTGGGGCATCGTCCTCAGCGCCGCCTGGTCACTCAGCCTCGCCTTCGCGCTGGCGCTGCTCCACGTCTACACGTCGCAGCGGCTGCTCGCGGCCAACGCCGGCGTCCTCCTGGTCATCGCGATTGTCTGGCGCCAGCGGCTGCGATACGACCGGCCCGCGCCGCCGACGCGGTGGGCGCTGGTCCCGTTCGCGATTGGCGTGGGCGCGCTGTGGCTGTACCAGCCGCCGTCGGAATACATCATCGGGGGCAAGGACCCCGGCGTATACGTGAACGCCGGTGTTCAGATCGCGCAAGGCGGGAGCCTCGTCTTCCGTGACGGGACCGCGGCGGGGCTTCCCGTGCCGATGCGCCCGCTCTTTTTTCCACAGCACATGGAGCAGCCGTATTACAGCCCGCGCTTCATGGGCTTTTTCCTGCTCGACCCCGACGCCGGCACCGTGGTCGATCAGTTTCCCCATCTCTACCCGGTGGCGATCGCCCTCGGATACGGCGCGTCGGGCCTCCTGGGCGTGCGCGAAACGAGCGTCTTCGCCGCCGTCGCCGGCGTCCTTGCGCTCTATTTCCTCGCCGCGCGTCTCGGCGGACGACTTGCCGGCGCGGCCGCCGCGTCGCTGATGGCCATCAACATCATCGAGGTCTGGTACGCACGCTACCCGAACTCCGAGATGCTGACGCAGGCGCTGGGGGTGGCGGCCCTGCTGGCGGTGGCCCGCGCGCACGTGGACGAGGACCCGTTCTTCGCGCCGGTCGCCGCGGTGTTGCTCGGTCTGCTGCCGTTCGCGCGATTCGACGCGATTCTCATCGCAGGCCTCGCGGCGACGGGGCCGCTGCTCCAGTGGATGGGCGGCGATCGCATTCGCTGGCGATTCCTGATTCCGCTGATCGCGCTGCTGGCGGCGTTCGCCGGGTACTTCCTGACGGTCGTGGCGCCGTACGCGAAGCTGCCGCGGATGTGGTTCAACCTCCACCAGATGGCGATCGTGGTCGGCCTGCCCACGCTGATGCTCGCGGTGTTCGGCGCGCGCTGGCTGCTGGCGCGGCAGGCATCGCACCGTGTGCTGCTCTACTGGACGCCGCGGGTCCTGCTGGGTGCGACACTCGCGATGGCGTTCTACGCGTGGTTCCTGCGGCACCCTGCCGGCGCGCTCGCACCCCATGATGCGTACGCATTTCGCGCCTTCGGCTGGTACGTGGATCCGCGGATCCTCGTCCTCGCGGCCATCGGCCTGTCGATCGTGATGACGACGAGGTTCTGGCGGGATCCGTCGACGTTCATCGTCTTCATCGGGATCTCGACGTTCGTCTTCTACCGCCTGCGCATCGTCCCCGAGCACTTCTGGGCCGCCCGGCGGTTCGTGCCGATCATCCTGCCCGGCGTCTGCCTCGCGATCGCGTTTGCTCTGGCCCCGGCGGCAACCCGCGGCGCGACCGTGACGCGACGCCTGGCCTGGTCGGCACGTCACCTCCTGCGCCTGATCCTTTTCGTGCTTGCGGCGTGGAGCTTCTGGTCCGCCACGAGCGCAATTCGCACGCACGTGGAGTTCGGGGGCATCGAGGGCAAGATCGACAGGATCGCGTCACGGTTCGGGTCGCAGGATCTCCTCGTCGTCGAGTCGAGGAATGCCTCGGATGTCCACGTCATCGCCCTGCCCCTGGCGTACATCTGGGGCAAGCCTGCGCTCGTGCTGAACACGCCGAAGCCCGATCCGCTGCTCTTCGCCGAGTTCATCCGATGGGCGCGCCAGCGGTATCAGACGGTGTATTTCCTCGGCGGCGGAGGCACGGACCTCCTCTCTCGCGACGTCTCGGTCGAACCGGTGGGCAGCGAGCGCTTTCAGGTACCGGAGTACGAGTCGCTGATGAACGCGTACCCGACGCACGTGCGACGCAAGGAGTTCGACTTTGGCATCTATCGCTTCGTCGATCCGCTGCCGCTGCCGGACGGCCTCGCGTTCGACGTCGGCACGATGGACGATCTGCACGTCGTCCGGTTCAACGCGAAGGAGCGTGACCGTCGCGGCACGTTCCGGTGGACGCGTGGCCAGTCGTACCTCTCGCTGCTTGGCGTGGACGAGACACGGCGCGAGCTGGTCCTCTGGATGAACAACGGCAACCGGCCTCCGGCAGCCGGGCCGGCCACCCTCGAGGCGTTCTTCGGCGAGACGTCACTGGGCAAGTTCACCGTCGGCGCGGCCGACCAGGCCTACGTGTTCGAGATTCCCCAGCCGCTCGCCGCGCAGGCGGCGAGGAACATCGGCGCGGCCACGGTTCGGCTGATCAGCTCCACGTTCAACCCTCGCGCGCTCACAGGGGCGGACGATGACCGGGAGCTCGGTGTTAAGGTGGACCGGGTGGAGCTGCGGCGTCCGGTGGCGGCTCCCTGAACGCCGCATGTTCGATCACCTCGACATCTACGACCCTCGCGAGCGCTGGCTGATTGGCACCGCCGACCTCGGCCTGAGTGTCCTCAACGTGCCGTTCCGGGTGCTGCGACGGCAGCGTGCGGAGCCGCCGCGGCGCATCCTGCTGCTGCGGCTCGAGCG
This sequence comes from Acidobacteriota bacterium, assembly GCA_046735235.1. Taxonomy (GTDB): domain Bacteria; phylum Acidobacteriota; class Vicinamibacteria; order Vicinamibacterales; family JAENWD01; genus JAENWD01. The sequence continues at coordinate 8,456 of JBKPSY010000261.1, forward strand.
GATCGGGGACC
>JBKPSY010000262.1:0-24437 GCA_046735235.1 Acidobacteriota bacterium
TCGGAAGACTGCGTCCGGGGCAGGCCGGTGTCGAACGGCGGGGGCGCACTGCCCTTATCCTGTTGCAGGACCATTGGTTGAGGTCGGGTAGCGCGCTTTAATCATCCGCTCGGCCACCCCAGCCTTTCAAGCTGGACGTCCCATTTTGCCGGTAATTTTGTATCGCTTTGGATACGTTCCAACAGCTGGTAATACGGGAGATCACTTATCGCCACCGGAATAGCCAGAGCGCGGCAGGAAACGTGATCACTCCCCAGGCCGCGAGCACGGCCCATGCCCCGGCCAGACCGGACGGTCCGGTTCCTTCGAGCATCACGGCGCGGAGCCCGTCGTTCAACGCTGTCAGTGGCAGCAGGTGGATGGCCGGCTGCATCGCCTCGGGAAAGTTCGAGGACGCGAAGAACACCCCGGACAGCAGCCACATCGGCAGCATGACCAGGTTCAGCAGACCCGAGACCGCTTCGACTGTCCTCGCGCGGCTGGCCACGAGCAGGCCGATACCGCCGAACGACAGGCCGCCGATGAGACAGGTCGCGGCCAGCATCAGCCACGAACCGCGCATCGGCACACCGAAGACCAGTCGGCTGAAGCCAACGAGCGCGCCTACTTCGATAACGAGGAATACCAGCCGTCCGAACAAATGGCCGAGCAGGTAGTCGCGCTTGCGCATCGGCGACGCGACGAGGCGCTTGAGCAGCTTGCGCGTGCGCGCCGTCACCACCGAGAAGCCGATGCCCCAGAGACCGGTGCTCATGATGTTCATGCCGAGGAGGCCCGGCACGAGCCAGTCCACGTAGCGCGATCCGACGACTTCGACCGGCTGGTCGCGCGCGGCAACCGGATCCACGCGGCCCCCTGCGCGTTGCAGCGCGTCGTCGACGACGCGGCGCGCGAGCCGGCTTTCGGCGCGAGACGGATCGAATCGGTACGTGATCGGCGAGCCCGGCACCACGACGAGCTGCACGTCCGATCTCGCGAGCGCGCGGTCGAGATCGAGCGCCGCAATGCGCTTGATGTCGATGCCGCCGGACTTCCTGAGCGTCGCGGCAACCGCGTCCCCGCCGGTTCCGGAGGCGATTCCGACGACGGCAGGCGGTTCAGATCGCGATCGGAACGCGAGACCCAGCGCGCAGGTCATCAGGATCGGGAACACGAACACCCAGAAGACCGCTTCCGGCTCGCGGACGAACTCGCGCAGCCGCACGAGCGTCAGCTCGACCAGGGCGGGACGCGGACGGCTACTGGTCACGCAGGTGCCTTCCGGTGAGCGAGACGAAGACGTCCTCGAGCGTCGCGCTGTGGGTTGCCAGTGCCGTGAGCACTGCTCCGCGCGCGTTGAGCGCCGCGATCAACGCGGGCACCGCAAGATGGACTTCGGAGGTGCCAACGGCCCAGCCTTCTCCCTCTCGCCGGGCATCGCGGACCCCATCCAGCGCGTTCAACTCCTCGATCGACGGCGCTCGCGGCGGGTCCGCGACGGCGAACTCGACGACGTGCTCGGCTCCGAGGGACGCGACGAGCGCGCGAGGAGTGTCGAGGGCGATCAGGCGCCCGCGATCGACAATCGCCACGCGATCGCACAGGGTCTCCGCCTCGTCCATGTAGTGCGTCGTCAACAGGATCGTGCCGCCGCCCGCGCGATAGTGGACGAGCAGCTCCCAAAGCTGGCGGCGCGACTGCGGATCCAGCCCCGTGGTGGGCTCGTCGAGGAACAACAGATCGGGGTCGCCGACGAGGGCGCAGGCGACCGCGAGGCGCTGTTTCTGTCCCCCGGACAGCTTCCCCACCCAGCTGGCGCGTTTCGACTCGAGCTCGACGAGCGCGACCACGTCGTCCACGCTGCGGCCCCGAGAATAGAAGGAGCGGAACAACCTCAGGGTCTCCTCGACCGAAAGCTTCTCGCTGAGTTGCGTTTCCTGCAGCTGGATCCCGAGGCGCGCGCGGAGGCCGCGGTCGTTGCCGCGCCCCCACCGCTCGCCCAGCACCTCGACCTCGCCTTCGTCGGGTGTGGTCAGGCCTTCAAGGATCTCGATAGTCGTCGTCTTGCCCGCGCCGTTGGGGCCGAGCAGGCCGAAGCATTCGCCGCGCCGCACTTCGAGGTCGAGACCTCCGACGGCGACGACGTCGGCGTAGCGCTTGACGAGATGGTGACAGCGGACGGCGAGGCCACTCACGACCTCGGGATCGTAGCAGGAACCGATTACACGCTGTCACGCCGCCACGATGCGGGGCAGGCTTCGGCACTGCCGAGGGCATCGCGTGTGTGCAACGGCGTGGTCGCGGCGATGTGATAGATCGATCGGGCATGCATCGACTCGTCGTCGCGGCCGTGGGGCTGCTTTCGATCTCTGCCGTCGCGCCGGGTGAGCCGCCGGGCGCAGCGCCGGGCCGGCGCGTGCTGCTCGACGCGCACAACGCGTATCCGTACGAAGGCCGCTTCGACGACCGCGCGCCCCGCGCGCTGGCGACGGGCACGCCGCTCGCGATCGAGCAGGATGTCGCGTGGTGCGCCACATCGCCCGGCCAGATGGAGGCGGTCGTCGCGCACGATACGGCGTGCCGCGGAGAGGAGCCGACGCTGCAGCACTACTTCTTCGACCGCGTAGCCCCGCTCCTCGATCAGGCCGTCGAACATCCGCAGCCGGAGACCTGGCCGCTCATCACCTTGAACCTGGACTTCAAGATGGAGCCGCCTGAACTGCTGCGAGCCGTGGCGGCACTGGTCGCGGCGCATCCCGCCTGGCTGACGACCGCCACGCGCGCCGCGGACGACTCGACGCCCGCGGCGATGACGTTGGGGCCGCTGCTCGTGCTCACCGGCGAGTCGGACGCGCAGGAACGCGTGTTCCACGACGAGGTGCCTGCGGGAGGACGTCTGTCGATCTTCGGGGCGGCGCACAATCGCCCTGGCGGGGCGGATGGCGAAGTGCCGCAGCCGATGCCGGCCACCAATTACCGGCGCTGGTGGAATCACCCGTGGAAGGTGGTCGAGCCGCGCGGACAACGAGAGGCCGGCGCGTGGTCGCCCGAGAGCGCGGCGCGCCTCCAGGCCGTCGTGTCGCGAGGCCACGCGGCCGGTCTCTGGGTTCGCTTCTACACCCTCGACGGCTTCCCCGCCGCCGACGGGGACCGTTTCGGCTGGTTCGCGTCGTACAACTTCGGCAGCCTGGACGCCGCGGAGACGCGCTGGCGCGCCGCCATCGCCGCCGGCGTCGACTTCATCGCCACGGATCAATACGAGTCGCTTGCCTCCGTGGTCCGAAGTCCGAAGCCGGTAATCCGTAGCGGCAGTCGGTAGTCCGTAGTCCGAAGATCCGTTTGATATGCTGAGTGGTCATGACAACCGAGTGCACGGTGGTGATCGCGCCCGCCGATTTGATGGGCGCGCTCACCGAGCGGCTCCGGGCGACGTCCGGGGAACTCATCACGTGCCCCGACAACGACATCGCGCGCGCCATTGAAACGGTCGTCGAGCGCAAGCCCACGCGCGTCGCGCTCGAGCGGCTCTTCGCGGCGACCTCGCGCGGCGCGGCCCTCCTGACGCGGCTCAAGGCCGATCCGGCGCTCGTGGACATCGAGATCCGCATCGTCTCGCACGACAGCGACTACTCCCGCGTGTCGGTTCGGCGACCGATTGGCGGCGCGCCGGGGTCGACCACTCCCGCCGTGCCGCAGCCGCCGGCGCCGCTCGACCAGGTGGGCACGCGGCGCGCGCCACGGGCGGCGATGGCCGAGGGCGTTGACGTCCTGGTGGATGGCGCGCAGTCGCGGCTGATCGACCTGTCGCAGTTCGGCGCGCAGGTGCTCTCGCCCACCGTGCTCAGGCCGAATCAGCGCGTGCGGATTTCGATGGTGGACGAGCGACAGACGCTGCGCGCGCAGGCGCTGGTGGTCTGGGCGAGGTTCGAGCTGCCGAAGGGCAACCCGACGCCGCACTATCGGGCCGGTCTGGAGTTCTCAGGCGCGGACGCCGAGGAGGTCTCGGAATACCTTGCGCGCCACAAGCGTCCCGGCGAGCAATAGGCCGGGGCTTCCGCCTTCGCCCGGGCTTCAGCCCCGGCAAGCCCTCACTTCAAGAAATCAGCTCGCAGAATCGTCTCGCTGCGATCCGATCCCGTCGAGACGATCGCCGCGGGCACGCCGGTGACCTCCTCGAGCCGCGAGATGTAGGCCTGGGCCTCGGACGGCAGCGCGTCGTAGGACGTCGCGCCGCGCGTGGGCGTCGACCAGCCCGGCATCTCCTGATACACCGGCTCGCAGCTCGCGAGGCGCGTCAGGTCGGCGGGAAATTCCGTGAGCGTCGTGCTCCCGCACTTGTAACCGACGCAGATGGAGATCGACGGCAGGCCGTCGAGGACGTCCAGCTTGGTCAGCGCGAGGTGGTCGAGCCCGTTGACGCGCGCGGCAAAGCGCACCGCCACGGCGTCGAACCAGCCACATCGCCGCGGACGTCCCGTGGACGCGCCGTACTCCTGTCCGCTTTCACGCAGGCGGTTGCCAAGCTCGCCGGTTAACTCGGTCGGTAGCGGTCCCTCGCCGACGCGTGTCGTGTACGCCTTGACGACGCCGAGCACCACGCCGACGGCCCGAGGTGGCACGCCGAGTCCCGTGCTGACGCCGCCGACGGAGGCGTTCGAGGAGGTGACGAACGGATACGTCCCGTGATCGATGTCGAGCAGCGTGCCCTGCGCCCCCTCGAACATCACGCTGCGGCCGTCGCCGATGGCGCGATTGAGATAGACCGACGCGTCGACGACCCACGGCGCGAGCCGCTGGCCGTGCGCGAGGCACTGGTCGTACACCTGCCGCCAGTCGAGGGTCGTGTCCTTGATCACGCGGTTCCTGGCCTTGACGTTCTCGCGCACGCCTTCTTCGAGAACCGACGGATTCAGCAGGTCGCAGACGCGGATGCCGCGCCGGGCGATCTTGTCCTCGTAGGCCGGCCCGATGCCGCGCGACGTCGTCCCGATGCGGCGCTCGCCACGACGGGCCTCCGACAGCACGTCCAGCTCGCGGTGGTACGGCAGGATGACGTGGGCGCGATCGCTGACGAGCAGGCGGCCGTCTACCGCGACGCCGAGGCCGGCCAGTTCGTCGACTTCCGCGAACAGCGCCGTCGGATCGACCACGACGCCGTTGCCGATGATGCAGGTGACGCCGTCGTGCAGGATGCCCGAGGGGATCAGGTGCAGCACGAACTTCCGGCCGTTCACGTAGACCGTGTGGCCGGCGTTGTGGCCGCCCTGGTAGCGCGCCACAACCGAAAACCGCGGCGTGAGGAGATCGACGATCTTCCCCTTCCCCTCGTCGCCCCACTGCGCGCCCAGCACTGCAAGGTTCTTGGCCATCATCGAAGCACGCCATAGTACACCAGCCGCGCGGCCATCGTCACTTCCGGGCGCGAGCGCGGTGATACGATGCACGGTCGTCATGTTGTTCATCGACGGATCGTCGCTGACGCTCGACGCCATCGACGCGGTGGCTCGCGGGGGAACTGTCGACGTCGCGCTGGCTGACGCTGCGCGCGCCCGCATCGACCGCGCCCGTGCCGTTGTCGATCGCAAGGCGGCCGGCAGCGAGGCCGTCTACGGCATCAACACCGGGTTCGGCTCGTTCGCGGAGGTCCGCATCGAGCCCGACGCGCTCGACCGGCTGCAGGCCAACCTGCTGCGCAGTCACGCGGCCGGCGTCGGCGCGCCCCTCGCGGCGGATGCCGTGCGCGCGATGATGCTGCTCCGCGCCAACGTGCTCGCGCGCGGCCACTCGGGCATCCGGCTGGCGACCGTCGACGCGCTCCTCGCGCTGCTCAACACGCACGTGCATCCCGTCGTGCCGCGCCGAGGCTCGGTCGGCGCCAGCGGAGACCTGGCGCCGCTGGCGCATCTCGCGCTCGTGCTGATCGGCGAAGGCGAGGTGCTGACGCCGCTCGGCCGCGTGAGGGGCGCCGAGGCGCTGCAGCGCGCGGGGTTGAAACCAGTCGCGCTCGGCCCCAAAGAGGGGCTGGCACTCATCAACGGGACGCAGGCGTCCACGGCGGTCCTGGCGCTGGCGCTCGTCGACGCGTGGCGACTGGCGCGCGCCGCCGATGTGGCCGCCGCCCTTTCGATCGACGCCCTGCGCGGGTCGACCGTGCCCTTTGATTCGCGAATCCACGCCGCGCGGCCGCATGCCGGGCAGGCAATCTCGGCCGCCAACATCGTGCGCCTGATGGCCCGAAGCGCGATCAACGAGTCGCACGCCGACTGCGGACGCGTGCAGGACGCCTACTCGGAGCGGTGTGCCCCACAAGTGCATGGCGCAGCACGAGATGCGCTCGCTTATGCCACGCGGGCGGTCGAAGTCGAAGCCAACGCCTCAACCGACAACCCCATGGTCTTCGCCGAAGCCGGCGACATCGTCTCTGGCGGCAATTTCCACGGCGCTCCGGTCGCCATCGCCGCAGATTTGACGGCGATCGCGATGGCTCACCTGACGACCATCAGCGAGCGGCGGGTCGAACGACTCGTCAATCCCGCGCTCAGCGGGCTGCCCGCATTCCTGACCGAGCACGGCGGGGTGGAATCGGGGCTGATGCTGGCGCAGGTGACCGCGGCGGCCCTGACGTCTGAGGTGAAGACGCTCTCGCACCCGGCATCGGTCGACACCATTCCGACGTCGGCGAACAAGGAAGACCACGTCAGCATGAGCATGGGCGCCGCGCTCAAGGCCGCCGACGTGGTCGGGCTCGCCACGCGCGTTGTCGCGGTGGAGCTGCTGTGCGCGGCGCGCGCGATCGATCTGCTCGCGCCGCTCACGACGTCGCCGGCGCTGCAGGCCGCGCACGCGCGGCTGCGCGAGTCTGCCCCGCGTCGCGATCACGACCATCCGCCGTCGGCCGACATCGAGGCCATTGCCGAGGCGATTGCGGGCGGCGCGTTTGATCACGTCCACGGCTGCGACGTCAACTGAAAAATCTTTTGATGCGTGGTTGACAACGCGTCCGACGCTACATACCTTCATACTCTTCCGCCCGAACTCACCAGACGAGCGATGACTGCCGGGACTCGCACCATCCGTGCGGCGCGTGGCGCCGCGATCAGCTGCAAGGGCTGGCCGCAAGAGGCCGCGCTCCGCATGCTGATGAACAACCTCGACCCGGACGTGGCGGAGCAGCCCGACGATCTCGTGGTGTACGGCGGCTCGGGACGCGCTGCGCGCAGCTGGGACGCGTTCGAGGCGATCGTCGCGTCGCTGAAAACCCTCGGCCACGACGAGACGCTTGTCGTGCAGTCGGGAAAACCCGTAGCGGTGTTCCGCACGCATGCCGGCGCGCCGCGCGTCATCATCGCCAACTCGCTGCTCGTGCCCGCGTGGGCGACGTGGGAAAAATTCCGCGATCTGGAACGCAAGGGCCTGACGATGTACGGCCAGATGACGGCCGGCAGCTGGATCTACATCGGATCGCAGGGGATCCTGCAGGGCACGTATGAGACGCTGGCCTCGCTGGCCAGCCGCCACTTCGGCGGCTCGCTGGTGGGCCGGTCGGTCGTGACGGCCGGCCTCGGCGGCATGGGTGGCGCGCAGCCGCTGGCCGTCACGATGAACGGCGGCGCGGCACTCGTCATCGAGGTCGATCCCCGCCGGATCGCGCGGCGGCTCGAGACAGGGTACCTGGACGAGGCGACCCAGTCGCTGGATGATGCGCTGGACAAGCTGACGGCGTGGACGCGCACGAAGACGGCGCGCTCGATCGGCCTCGAGGGCAACGCCTCCGAGGTGCTGCCGGCGCTCGTCGCGCGCGGCGTGGTGCCCGACGTGGTGACAGACCAGACCTCCGCGCACGACGCGCTGCACGGCTACGTGCCGGGCGGCTTGACGCTCGACGCGGCCGCAGCGCTGCGCGATCGCGATCCCGAGGACTATGTCACGCGATCGATGCGGGCGATGGGCGATCATGTCCGCGCGATGCTGGAGCTCGGCCGCCGCGGCAGCCACGTGTTCGACTACGGCAACAACATCCGCGCGCAGGCCGAACAAGCCGGCGTCAGCGACGCCTTCGACATCCCCGGCTTCGTGCCGGAGTACATCCGACCGCTTTTCTGCGAGGGTAAAGGACCGTTCCGCTGGGCCGCGCTCTCGGGCGATCCGGCCGACATCGCCGCGACGGATCGCGCCGTGCTCGAGCTCTTCCCGGAGGACGAGGCGCTTGCCCGATGGATCCGCCTCGCGGGCGAACGGGTGAAGTTCCAGGGGCTGCCGGCGCGAATCTGCTGGCTGGGCTACGGCGAGCGCGCGAAGTTCGGCCTGAAGATCAACGAGATGGTCGCACACGGCCAGTTGAAGGCGCCGATCGTCATCGGCCGCGATCACCTCGACGCGGGCTCCGTGGCGTCGCCGAATCGCGAGACGGAAGGCATGCGCGACGGCAGCGACGCGATTGCGGACTGGCCGATCCTGAACGCGCTGCTCAACACGGCGGCCGGCGCCACGTGGGTGTCGGTGCACCACGGCGGCGGGGTCGGCATCGGCTACTCGCTGCATGCCGGCATGGTCGTCGTCGCCGACGGCACGGCCGAGGCCGCCGAGCGTCTCGAGCGCGTGCTCACCTGCGATCCCGGGATGGGCGTCGTGCGACACGCCGACGCCGGCTATCCCGAAGCGATCGCGACCGCGGCGACGCGCGGCATCCGCATGCCGATGGCGACGAAGGCGGGCGAACGATGACGCCTGCCCGTCCGGCCTTCGAACGTCGAGTGCTCTCCGCGCTCGACGCGCGGCCCGCGCGCATTCCCGTGCTCGTCGGCAGCTGCGGCACCGGACGCACGTATCTGCTGCGCAGCATCCGCGAGCGGCTCGGCGAGTCGGGGTGCCAGTACATCGACGTGGAGCGCTCGGCGACGACGCCGGAGCGGCTGCTGCGGACCGTTTTGGCGGCCTCGCCGTTCAGCGCGGCCGATGTCGGCCCTGACGCGCGATCGCCGCGCGAGGCGTTCGATACGCTCATCGCGTTCTTCCAGGGTGCACGCGGCCGTACCGGCGGGCCGGTGACATTCCTCCTCGACGAAGCCCTCGAGTTCCGGACGTTCGAGAACTTCCCGGGCCTGCGGCACGTGTTCCACGATCTGCTGGCGGGTCTCGCAGGCTCGACGAACCACTTCGTCCTGACGACGCGCTACATCACGCGCGCGCTGCGCCTGCTGCGCGACCAGGCGCCCGGCATCGAGGTCGTCCCGCTCACGCCGCTCTCCGCGGACGAGCTCCGCGAGGTCATGGGCCAGGGCTGGGGCGGCGACGACGAAATCCTGCATGCCGTGCACGCGCTGACCAACGGGCACGCCGGGTACGCGCAGGCGATTGCCGACGCCATGCGCGACATCGGCGCCGATCCGATCAGCGCGCTCTCGTCGCTGTTGTCGCCCGATGGCCAGCTCGCGCGGGAGCTCACCTACTCGTACGAGCTGCGCCTGCATCGCGCGCGCGGCTACGGCGCGCTCAAGGCCATCCTCGACATCCTCGCCGAGCAGGAACCGCTGACGCTCACCGAGATCGCGATTCGCCTGCGGCGCACGCCTGGCTCGACGAAGGACTACCTGTCGTGGCTCGAGGACGTGGATCTCGTCAGCGTGCGGCAGAAGCGGTATTCAATCGCCGACCCCATGCTGCGCCTGTGGGTGCGCCTGCACTGCCGGCCCGAGCCGCCGAGCGAGGATCTGGTCGCGAAGGAAGTGCAGCAGTACGCGCTCGCGCGCCTGCCTCTGGCCGCCGAGCCGGCGCTCGTCGGTGCGCGCCCCGACGGCGACCGCAAGTGGGGCATCATCGAAATCGACTAGCCCGCGCTAGCAAAGAATCCACAGGTTAATAGATTTCACCAATTTCCGTCTGGCTGAACGCGATCGGGCGACGCGCTCGGCGAAGAGCCGCGTTGATGGCCCGGCTCCAGCGAGCGTCAGCGCGATGCCAGCGGCCATCGTCATTCTCCCGAAGAATCGTGCGCACGTTCAGGCTGTAGCCGTCCTCCCCCCGTCCTGGAAGGTAGAGATAGCCCCCCTCCGGCGCTGCCGGATCCTCTACGTAGACCACGACGTACATCCGCCTCGCGGTGTCTTCGCGCGGCGGTCGCACGTAGAACGAGATCTCATAGCGCGGGAGCCCGCCGGCCGGCGGGTCACAGGGCGCCCCGATGAACGTGCCACCCCAGACGTTCGCCAGTGCGTCGGCGCTCACGATCTCGACGGGCGCGGGCAACGGGCCACCTGCGATTACGAGCCGACGCGTGTCGCCCTTCGCGATCGCTTCAGCCATCGCGCATAGAAGGAATACTCCGACGGCGAGGCGCAGCTCGACGCGGGGCATGAGACACCTCACAACGCCATGACGGCTCCGACCCGCGATCTGTTAACGACGTGCTCTGCGCTCTCTGCGCCTCTGTGGGTCCTTCTCGGTGGCTTGGTGGCGACAGGATCGGGCCGAGTTGATTGACAGCGCCAGCCCTGCGATGTAAAACGCGTTCCGTGTTAACCCCCAACGGAGTGACGCCATGGGCTCGACACTGAACCGCCGACGATTTCTGACGGAGCTCGGACGATCCAGCGCCTTCGTGGCGGCGGGATCCTGGTTGAGCGCGATCGGCTACACGCAGACGAGGAAAGCCGCCGCCCGCGCCGTCGTCAACCGTGCGCGCTATCGATCAGAGCTCGATCGCCGGGTGCTTGGCGCCTTCCTCGAACACCTGGGGCGCGCGATCTACACGGGTGTGTACGAGCCCGATTCGTCGCTGGCCGACAAGAACGGCTTCAGGACGGACGTGATCGGCCAGATCAAGGGCCTGGGAGTGCCGATCACGCGGTATCCCGGCGGCAACTTCGTCTCCGGCTACAACTGGCTCGACGGCGTCGGCCCGAAAGACAAGCGGCCGACGGTGCTCGAGCGCGCCTGGAACTCGATCGAGCCGAACCAGTTCGGCACCAACGAGTTCATCGAGTGGTGCAAGCTCGTCGGCACCGAGCCGCTGCTCGGAATGAACTTCGGCACTGGCAGCGCCGAGATGGCCATGGCGTACGTCGAGTACTGCAATGTCGCCAAGGGCACGAAGTGGAGCGACTTGCGGCGCTCCCACGGCTATGAAGCGCCACACGACGTACGCATGTGGTGCCTGGGAAACGAGATGGACGGGCCCTGGCAGATCGGCCACATGTCGGCCCGTGAGTACGGCCAGAAGGCGCGCGACGTCGGCCGCCAGATGCGAGAGATGGATCCCGGACTCAAGCTGATCGCGTGCGGGTCGAGCAATCGAGCCATGCCGACCTATCTCGTGTGGGACCGCGAGGTGCTCGAGGAGTGCTACGACCAGGTCGACGCGATCTCGCTGCATTGCTACTACGGCAACACGCCGGAGCTGAGCGGCAACAGCACCGCGAGGTTCCTCGCGATGAACCTCGACATGGAGCTCCAGATTCACGAGATCGCCGCCGTGTGCGACTACGTGCAGGGCCTGCGGAAATCGCCGAAGCGCCTCTGGCTCTCGTTCGACGAGTGGAACGTCTGGTATCGCCAGCGCGCCGGCGACGCCACCAACGGCCATCAGACCTTCGCGCCGAAGCTGCTGGAGGAAGTGTACAACCTCGAGGACGCGCTCCTCGTCGGCGGGTTCGTGAACTCGCTGCTCAGGCAATCCGATCGCGTGCGACTGGCCTGCCTGGCGCAGATCCTCAACGTCATCGCGCCGCTCGTCACCAACAAGACGTCGGTGCTGCGCCAGAGCATTTACTACCCGTACGCGTGGGCACTGCAGTATGCGAAGGGTCGCGTCCTCGATCTGGCGGTGGAGTGCGACACCTATCCCATCACGGGCAAAGGGCTCAGGCCGGACATGGCTCGCGACGACCAGGTGCCCTTCGTGGACGTCACGGCGACGTTCGACCCGCAGACCGGCCAGACCGCGGTGCTGATGTTGAACCGCGATCTGGACTCCGAGCGCGAGTTGATCCTCGAGTGGCAGGATCCGATGCCGACGCGGGTGCTCGCCTGCGAGACCCTGACAGGATCCGACCTCAAGGCGTTCAACACGTTCGAAGATCCGAAGCGCGTGATCCCGACGCCGCTGGACCCGCCGGCGGCCAGCGCGCGCATGACGTTCAAGCTGCCCCCGCACTCGTACACGGTGGCGCACGTCGCGTCGTAGCTAGTGGCCTGCCCGGGTCGGATTCCGCGGCCCTCGCGGCCGCCGCGCCTTTTTCGTTGACGTGCCGGAGACGCGCGGCGACGCACGCCGCGCGCTCGTCCGGTTCTCAGGGGCGTCGCCGGGAGCCGCGTCGAGGTCGACCCGCAGCCGCTCGAGAAACAGCTCGAGGTTGCTGCGCATCACCACGTGGCCGTCGGGGATCGTCCAGACGGTCGAGAAAGTGCCGGCGCGTCAGACGCTGGTCGCGACGGAGCCGAAGTAGCGCCTAACGATCGACCTTGTCGAGCGCCTGGCGAGCGGCCGCCTGCTCCGCTTCCTTCTTCGTGCGCCCTTCAGAGCTGGCGAGGACTTCGCCCTGCACGCGCACGGTGACGTGAAAGCGTTTGTCGTGATCGGGTCCCTGCTCCGAGGTGACCTCGTAGTCCGGCAGCGGACGCCCTGAGGCCTGAAGCCGCTCCTGCAGCGCCGACTTGAAGTCGCGCAGGAAATCGGGCGACCGCACGTGCTCGATCTCCTCGGCGAGCTCCTGCAGGATGCACTCGCGGGCCGCATCGACGCCGCCATCGAGATAGATCGCGGCGATCACCGCTTCGCAGCCATCGGCCAGGAGTGCCTGCTTCTGTCGCCCGCCCGTTTTCTCTTCCCCGCGTCCGAGGAGCAGGTAGGCGCCAAGCCCGATCCTCTGCGCCAGCTCCGCGAGCGCCGCCGTCGAGACGAGCGCCGCTTTCGCCTTGGACTTCTGCCCTTCGTCGAAGTGCGGGAACTCGCGATATAGGAGATCGGCGACGACGAAGCCGAGCACGGCATCGCCGAGGAACTCCAGCGACTCGTTGTCCACGACGCCGCCGGTGGCGTCTTCGTGGGCTTTGGACTTGTGCGTCAGCGCGTGCTCGAGCAGCCCGACATCGCGAAAGCGATATCCCAATCGCCGCTCCAGGGCGCGCACCGATCGCTCCAGCGGCACGACGACGCCGCCGGGCATGTGGTCCTGGTGCTCCGCGATGATGCGCACCGCAGCGTCCGCCTGATCCGGCGGCACCGCGACGTTCACCGCGACCAGCCCCTCGACGTTGATTGGAAACACGGACGGCCCGGGCCCGGTCGACGGAATCGAGCGGATGCCGTGCGTCTCGAGCAGGCCCCGCACGACCGAGGCCTCAATCTCCGAGTGCGTCCGAAAGACGATAGGCCAGTCCATAAGTGCTAAGTGCGAAGCGCTAAGTGCAAAGTGGTTACTTCGCCTCGTACACAACCTTGCCGCCGACGATCGTCATGACCGGGTGCGTCTCGAGAATCTCCCTGGGCGCGACGTCGAAGATCGGTTTCGAGAGGACGACGAAGTCCGCAAGGTAGCCGGGCTGCAGGCGTCCCTTCCGGTCGTCGGTGAACTCCGCATACGCCGACCCGGCCGTGTAGTACTCGACGGCCTGCGCCAGCGTGATGCGCTCTTCGGGAAACCACCCGTCCGGCGGCGTGCCGTCGGGGAACTGCCGCGTGACCGCCGCGTAAAGGCCGATCATCGGGTTCAACGGCTCGACGAACCAGTCGGTGCCGAATGACAGGCGCACCCCGGCATCCACGAACGACCTGAAATTGTAGGCAAACCTCGAGCGCTCGCGGCCGATGCGCTTCTCGGCCCAGTGCATGTCGTCGATGCAGTGGCTCGGCTGAATCGACGCGATCACCCCGAGCGACGCGAATCGGGCCTTGTCCTGCGGCAGCACGACCTGCGCGTGCTCGATGCGCGGGCGCCGATCCCGGAGGCCGCGCTCCTTCTCGAGCTTCGCGATGATGTCGAGGACCATCGCGTTCGCGCGGTCGCCGATCGCGTGCACCACGAGCTGGAACCCTGCGGCATCGGCGGCGAACATCGCCTTTTCGAGCTCGTCGGGCGCGTGAATCAGCAGCCCCGAGGTGGACGGGTCGTCCGCGTACGGCGCGTAGAAGGCCGCCGTGCCGGATCCCATCGCGCCGTCCGCGAAGAACTTCCGCCCGCCGATGCGCAGCCAGTCATCCCCGAACCCGGTCGTCACGCCCGCGGCGATCAGCCCGTCGATGTCGTGGTTCTGAATGGAGGTGATGCGCACCGGCAGCTCGCCACGCGCGCGCAGCGTCTGGTACGCGCGCAGCTCGGTGCCGGTCGCCGTCATGTCCTGCACGGTCGTCACGCCGACCGACGCCGCGTGCTTCACGGCGGCTCGCGCCCGCTCCATCGTCTCGTCGAATGTCGCCGGCGGCATGGCCTTCGTGATGAGGTCATTGGCGTTGTCTTTCAGGATGCCGGTCGGCTCTCCTGCGGCGTCCTTCACGATCGCGCCGCCACTGGGAACTGGCGTTTCGCGCGTGATGCCGGCCAGCTTCAGCGCCAGGCTGTTGGCCAGCCCCATGTGCCCGTCGAGGCGTTGCACGAAGACCGGATTGTCCGGGGTCACGGCGTCGATGAGCGCGCGCGTCGGGAGCTGCTGTCCCGGCCAGCGCTCGTGATCCCAGAAGCCGCCGAGGATCCAGCGGCCTTTCGGCTGCTTCTTCGCGAACTCCGCGATCCGCGCGGCTGCCTCCGCGCCACTCTTCGCGTCGCGCAGATCGACCTCGGTCAGCTCGGTGCCGCCGTCCACGAGGTGCACGTGGCTGTCGTTGAAGCCCGGAATGACGGTGCGGCCCTGCAGATCAATCCGCCGGGCGTTCGGTCCGGCAATCGCCAGCACGTCGGCCGTCGTCCCGACGCGGGCGATCCGCTCGCCGCACACCGCGACGGCCTCGGCCCAGGGCTGCGACGGGTTCACGGTGTAGATGTGGCCGTGGATGGCGACCAGGTCGGCCTGGCACGGCGCCTCGGCAGGAGCGCCAGCGGCAAGCATCAGATCCACTGACATGACGATGGGCAGCAGCATCGGAATCAGGAAAGCGCGGCCACCGAGGCGGCAGCGGACGGAGACGGCGCGCTCAGCGCCGTGGGCTCCACCTTGAGGAGGATGAGGGTCATGTCGTCGTGCGGGCCAGGCTCGCCCGCGAACGCGCGGACCTCACGGAAGATCCGCTCCCGCAGCTCGTCGAACGGCAGATCCGAGTGGTCGGCGACGAGCTCGCACAGCCTCTCCTCGCCGAACATGTCCTCGTCGGCGTTCATCGCCTCGGTGATGCCGTCGGTGAAGAGGACGAACACGTCACCCGGGGCCAGTGGCAGGGTGGTCTCCTGCAGCAGCTCCGCGAACATCTCGCCCTTGTCGAGCTTGAGGCCGAGGACCATCCCTCCCGCCGTCAGGATCTGCACGGCACCGGCGCCGCCGCAGGCGGGCAGGTAAATCAGCGGCGTGTGTCCGGCGCGAGCATACGTCATCGTGTTCGCCTCGAGATCCATCACGGCGTAGGTCATGGTGATGAAGCTCCGGCTGTCGAGGTTGTCCGCGATGATCCGGTTGGCGGCGATCAGCAGGTCGCGCGGAGACCGGTGAATCTGGCAGAGCGACAGCATCAGCCCCTTCAGCTCCGCCATGTAGAGCGCCGCCGACGTGCCCTTGCCCGACACATCAGCGATCAGGATCCCGATCCGGCGGTCGTCGAGAGGCAGGAAATCGTAGTAGTCGCCGCCGACCTCGCGCGCGGGAGTACAGTTTGCCGTCATCAGCAGGCCCGGCATCTGCACCTGTCCCTGCGGCAGCAGCGACATCTGGATCTTCCGCGCGATGCGCAGCTCC
The DNA here is from genome assembly GCA_046735235.1 of Acidobacteriota bacterium. Lineage (GTDB taxonomy): Bacteria > Acidobacteriota > Vicinamibacteria > Vicinamibacterales > JAENWD01 > JAENWD01. Next base: position 15,856 of record JBKPSY010000262.1, read on the forward strand.
TCCTCCAGGCGCTTCTTCTCCGCCATCTCGGCCAGCAGCCCCGTCAGCCGGCTCGTCATCTCGTTGAACGAGTCGGCCAGCTCGCCGAGCTGATCGCGCGACCTCACCTCGATTTGGTGCGAGAAGTCGCCCTGCTGGACGCGCTCGGTGCCGATGAACAGCTGGTGCACGGAGCCGGTGATCGACTGGGCCAGCGCGAACCCGACGACGAGCGCGAAGAACTGGATGACGAGGAACAGGGCAGCAATCAGGACCACGACATACGCAAAGAAGTCGCGCCCGAGCACCTGGCGCGGCGACAGACGGTTGTAGATGTCCGCGATGCTCATCTGGATCGCCAGCGACGCCATGCCTCGGCGGCCAGTCGCCCAGTCCGCGAACTCGGTGAAGACGACCCACGGCGGCATCAGCCGCTCGGACATCTCCGACGTGTTGAGGTGGAAAGATCGCAGGCTGCGTCTCGCGGTCGCAGGCGCCGGCGCCGCCTGCCCGGACCGCTGACCGTTGCGGCCTCCATACGCGCTGATGTCGCGCAGCTCGATGCCGGTGTCTTGGCGCAGGCGGCTGACGGCCTCCTGTCCGATCGGCACGTCCACGATCAGCGCGAAGCGAGGAGACGCGCCATCGGGAACCGCCGCGGCGCGCACGGCGAGAAACGTCCGCGTGGCCGTCGCACCCGCCGCCGCGCCGTCGCTCTGGTCGGGAACCGTCAGCGTGTAGGCCAGCAGCCCGGAGAAGCCGGAACAGGGAACCCAGGCCGGAAGGGTCTCGGGCGGATCGACATGGGCCCACGGGCCAACCGACATCGGACGCGCCACCTGCAGCGGACTCGCGGCGGTCGTGCCTCCGTCGCACGCGCGGCCCACCGGCACGACCACGAATGAGAGCTGCGGGTAGCGCTCTGCGAGCAGCGCCTGCTTGCGCTCGAGATATGCGCGCGCCTCGGCCTCGGAGGACATGCGGCCGAGCTCGAGCGCGGTGGATCGCGCGAGGAACTGATCCTGTTCGACGGCTGCCTTCAGCCGAGTGTCGATCACGTACTGGCTGACGGCGCCAAACAGCAGCACGCCGCACACCAGGAAGAAAACGACGATGAGCAGCGCCGGGACGAGGCCGACGAAGATGTAGCTGAGGATCAGCTTTCGCCTGACGCGCCACAGCAGCCGGCGCCGGGCCAGACCGATGAGGCGGCTCGCGAAATACGCGACGCCGATGAGCAGGGCCAGCGTGCCGGCCGTGCCGATGACCTCGACGACGAAGCTGTCCTGGACGACACGAAGGATCAGCGTCGCGACGAGCTTGACGATCCCGCCGATCAGGATGGCGCGACCAGCCCAGCTCCGCGTGATGACGTCAAGCGCCCAGCTGCCGCGGGGGCGCGGCGGCTGATCCGGGTCAGGCTCGGACGGCGTGGTCGGTGGCATGCGTAACTGGCACGAACGATTGATGATATCGTAATCGCGCCACCGTGACACCCAACGATCGCGCGCGATTTTCCACCCGTTGCATCCACGCCGGCCAGCAGCCCGATCCGTCGACGGGCGCCATCATCACCCCCATCTTCCAGACGTCGACCTACGTGCAGGATGCCCTCGGCGAGCACAAAGGCTACGAGTACGCGCGGACGCAGAACCCGACGCGCGCCGCCGTCGAAGCCAACATCGCGGCGATTGAAGGTGGGAAGGGCGCGCTGGCGTTCGCCTCGGGCATGGCGGCCATCGCGGCGGTCGCCTCCTTCCTCGCCTCGGGCGATCACGTCGTCGTCACCGACAACACCTACGGCGGCACGTATCGCTACTTCGAGCGCATCCTGCGGAAGTATGGGTTGGACTTCACGTACGTCGACACCAGCAACCTCGACGCGATCGCCGGCGCCTTCAAGCCGACGACGAAGCTGCTGTTCGTCGAGACGCCGACGAACCCCGTTCTCGCCCTGACGGACCTGTCCGCGGCCGCGGAGCTCGCCCATCGCCACGGCGCAAAACTCGTCGTCGACAACACCTTCGCCAGTCCGGCGGTTCAGCGGCCGATCGAGTTCGGCGCAGACATCGTGCTGCACAGCACGACGAAGTATCTGAACGGCCACAGCGACAGCATCGGCGGCGTTGTGGTCGCCACCGCGGACGCCGACCTCGACTGGCTGAAGTTCTACCAGAACTCCGCGGGCGCGATTCTCAGCCCCTTCGACTCGTGGCTCGTGCTGCGCGGCACGAAGACCCTGGCGGTGCGAATGACGCAGCACAACGCCAACGGCGAGGCATTGGCGCAGTTCCTCGCGGCGCATCGCAAGGTTCAAAAGGTCTACTACCCCGGCCTGCCCGACCATCCACAACACGAGCTGGCGCGACGCCAGATGAATGGCTTCGGCGGCATGCTCTCGTTCGATCTGGGATCGCTCGACGCCGCGCGGCGCCTGCTGAATCAGGTGAAGCTGATGGCGCTCGCCGAGAGCCTTGGCGGCGTCGAGACGCTCATCTCCCACCCCGCGACGATGACCCACGCGTCGGTGCCGATCGAGCGGCGGCAGGCGATTGGGATCACGGACGGTCTCGTCCGCATCTCAGCCGGCATCGAGGACATCGAGGACCTGACCGAGGATTTGTCGCAGGCGCTGGATGCCGTGTAGGGCGAATGGTCGGCGGGGCTAAGCCCCGCCCAACTGCATCCAGGGCGAGGACCGCATCGGACAGTAGGCCGGCCCTTCAGGCCCCTGCTGTCTGCTTAGGTCGACGACTGCAGCCAGGCGAGGTAGCCCTCGCTGGCGCCGGCGACCGGCAGGACCAGAAACTCGGGCAGCTCGTACGGGTGGATCGCCGAGAGGCGCCGCTGCAGCGCCCGCAATTGCCGGCCGGTCGTCTTGATGATCAGCTGGCGCTCGGTGTCCACTTCCACGGCGTCCTTCCACCGGTAGGTCGACCGCATTTCGCCCAGGACGTTCACGCAGGCCGCCAACCGTTCGCCCACCAGCGTTTGCGCCAGCTCGTCGGTGTCGCCCGTTGCCGGCCAGGTCGTCAGCACAATCACGGCGTCTGACATCTCGGTCCCTCGCTGGCTCTTGTACTTTCCGTCGGACTGCGGTACAACGGGCTTGTACTTTCGATCAGGATCGGGTACAACGCGAGTTGCGGGTTGTACTTTGTCACGAGCTGCGGTATCTTGAGAATCCGTTGACCGACGCCACGAACGACCGACGCGCCCCCGGCACCCGCCGCGCCCGGCCAGCCCCCCTGCCCAGGGCGTCGTCGTCTCGCCTCAGCCGCCTGATCCAGATCGGCCTTGCGCTTGCCGCGGTGACGCTCGTCATCGAGTCGCTCTTCGGCGCTCGCGGGCTGTCGGCGATGATGCAGGCCCGCCGCGAGTACGCGACGATCGCGAACGACCTCGATCGCATTCGCAGCGAGAACCAGCGGCTGCAGGCTGAGGCTCGTCGCCTCCGGGAAGACCCGACGGCGATCGAGGAAGCGGCCCGGCGCGACCTCGGGTACATGGCGCCCGGCGAAAAGGTCTTCATCCTCCACGACGCCAAGCCGGCCCCGACGACGCCGGAAGTCCCCAAGGAAAAGAAGTAAGGCCTCAGCCGATCGGCTCGCCTGGCGGCGTCGGCGACGGCGGCGTTCGCGGCGCCGGCGTTTCCGGACGCGCGAGGTAGCGCTGGATGTCTTCGCGAAGCGCGGCGCCAGTCGCATCCCCGGCCGTCTGCAACGCGACATGCGCGGCGCGAAGGCCATGACGCGCGCCTGCACGCACGGCAAATGACGCGTCGCCGTTCGACGCAAGCGCCATCAGCCGCGTCACGACGAGATATTGAATCGTCCGGCGGAGCGCCAGGTCTTCGGGACGCACTTGCGTGCCGCTCGTGAACGTCCTCGCTACCAGCGCGCTGACCACATCGGTGAAGTCCGGGTTCTTCGAATCGCGGGCGTGGAAGTCCACCAGCCGGGCCGCGCGCTCGGGCTGGAGCAGCGCGGACACCGTGAGATCGGCGGCGATGCTCGCGACGGCGAGCGGATCGAAGAACGGCGTCTCGTGGCTGTCGAAGTGTTCCGAGGGGCCGCCGTCGTAGCCGAAGGCCGTCGGCGGCAGCATCGCGAGCAGCGGTGCCGGCAGCGTCAGCACCGGAGGCTCCAGCGTCGTCAATAGTGCCGCCAGCGCCTCGCGCTGACGCTCGGCCGGGACGATCTGGAAAGGCGTCGCCGGGCTCGTGCCGGTTGCCGTGCGAATCGCATAACTGAAGTCCGCTCCGCCGATCCATTTCGCGGCCGCCGCAATCTGATAGCGATGGAGCAGGTAGAGCGGCAGCAGTCGCACCTCCAAGGTCGACACCGGTGCGCCAATCGGCAGGTTGTGCAGGCCGAACCGCGACAGCGCAAGTTGCCGGACGGCCATCACGCGCTTCAGCTCGGCGACCGCGTCAGGCCCGTTATCCCACAAGCTGCCGAGGGGATGCCCCGATCGCGGCGAGCGCGAGTCGTCGTCGTCCACGAAGCGCAGCCCGCGCGAGACGCCATCTTCAGCGACGGCATTGGCGGTCCGCTCGTCGGCGCCGTAACCCCACTGGATTGCCCAGAAATCGTAGGCGCCGAGTCCTTTCGCGTAGGCCTCGGACAAATCGAGCGCGCCGTCGCTGATCTTGACGTACGGCGCCGGGTAGTCCATGACGGAGGCGCGCCCGTACGTGCTCGCGGCGAAATTGTGCTCGAGGCCGAGCGTGTGGCCCACCTCGTGCGCGGCGAGCTGTCGGATTCTGGCGAGAGACATCTTCGCGACGTCGTCCTCGGTAGCATCCGGTACGAGGTCGGTGAGCTCCGGGGCGCCATCCTGATCCAGCCCTGCGTACGGCGCCATGAGGCCCGTGCCAATCAGGATGTCCTGCCGGATTCGGAGCGAGCCGAGTGTGACGTTGCCCTTGATGATCTCGCCGGTGCGCGGGTCGGTGACGCCGCCGCCGTACGACCATCCCCGCGAGGAGCGGTGTACCCAGTCGATCATGTTGTAGCGGATGTCCATCGGGTCCGCGTCAACGGGCAACACCTTGACCTGGAACGCGTTGATGAATCCGGCGGCTTCGAACGCCTGGTTCCACCACGACGCGCCGTCGATCAGCGCCTGACGAATGGCCTCTGGCGCGCCGTTGTCCACGTAGTAGACGATCGGCTCCAGCGCTTCAGACTTCGCCGCTGAAGGGTCCTTCTTCTCGAGGCGATGACGGGTGATGAGCCGGCGCTCGAGCGGCGCCGTGACTGGCGACGCGTAGTCGTAGGTGGTCAGCGGGAAGAACCCCACGCGCGGGTCGAAGCTGCGAGGCTGAAACCCGGGCGGAGGCAGTTGCACGAACGAGTGGTGCTCGCGCACGGTCAACGCCGCCGGCGTCGGCGTCGTCTGGCGCACCAGCGGCCCTGGCGCATCGCCCTGGAAGGTCAGCGTCGCTTCCACTTCGGTGTTCTTCGGAAAGCCTTTCGTGCGCGCAAGGAAAATCGCGCTCCGCGACTCGTCGAGCCGGAAGTTTCCCTGCCCTGTCGCCTTCAGGCGGTCGGCGACGCCGTGCGCATCGCGCAGGAAGAAGGCCGTCGCATCGACGACGACGCGACCGCTGTCTTCGGACTCCACGGTGAATCCCCACAGCACCGAAGTCGCGAACGAGTCGGCCACGGAGCGCTGCTCGGCGTCCGGCGCATCGAGCGCACGGAACGTGTAGTTGGGTTGGACCAGCAGCACCTTGGGTCCCACACGCTCGAACTTGACGATGGCCGTCGGGCCGAGCTGCCCGCGGTCGAGGCCGATCGGATTCGAGCCGACGCCCGACGCGAGCGAGACCTGATACAGAAGCTCCTGATCGAGTCGCGCGATCTCGAGGTACACCTTGCCTTTCGCGGCGTCCCAATAGAGGGGCATGTAGCCGTCGATGCGCTGCAGCGCGGCGCCCCAGGCTGAGGCCCCTTTCTCCGGTGTCGTCGGGCCCGCTTGTCGCGCGAAAGCGCCCGTCGCGACGCTCAGAGAGACAGCGACCGTCAGGGTTCGTACGAAGGCGATCATCATGGCTCCTGGAAAGCCGGCATTATAGGTCGGTGGGTCGGTGGGTCGGTGGGTCGGTGGGTCTATAGGTCCATGGGTCCATGGGTCCATGGGTTGCTGGGTCCATGGGTTGCTGGGTCACGCCGGCCTGGTAGCGAGGCGGCGGCGATTGTGGCAAGCTGGGCGCTCATCATGCGTACGCTCAGGCTTGTCTCCGTCGCCCTGCTGGTGATCGTCCTCTCGTCTACTGCGCCCACCGCGGCGCCCGACACCACGCCGCCGCATGGCGGCGGGCCAGTCAAGCTGGTGCTGCTCATCGCCGTCGACCAGTTCCGCTACGACTATCTGACGCGGTTCCGCACTGAATACAACGCAGGCCTCAATCGCCTGCTGACCGACGGCGCGGACTTCACGAACGCCTTCCTCGAGCACTACCCCACCGTCACCGCCGTCGGCCACTCGACGATGATGAGCGGCGCCACGCCCTCGGTGAGTGGCATCGTCGGCAACGATTGGTACGACCGGAGCCTCGGCAAGAGCGTGACGAGCGTGGACGATCCGGACACGCAGCTCGTGGGCGGCAACGGCGCCGGGTCGTCGCCGCATCGGATGCTGGTGGACACGGTCGGCGACGAGTTGAAGAGCGCCTCACGCGCGTCCGCCGGAAGCGATCAGGCGCCGAAGGTCTTCGGTCTGTCGCTGAAGGATCGCGCCGCGGTGCTGCCGGCCGGTCACATGGCGAACGCCGCTTTCTGGCTCGACACGACGGCCGGCAATTTCGTCACGAGCACGTACTACGTCAAGGACCTTCCGGCCTGGGTCGCCGACTTCAACGCGAAGAAGATGGCCGACAGCTACGCCGGCAAGGCGTGGACCTATCTCGATTCGTCGGCTGGCACGGGACACACGTTGCCGCCGCTCGGGCAGGCGCTTTACGGGGCCGTCTACGGGAGCCCGTTCGGCAACGATCTCCTCGAGGCGTTCGCGGAAGCCGCTCTTCAGGCCGAGAAGCTCGGCCAGCGCGGCGTCACCGACATCCTGACCGTGAGCTTCTCATCGAACGACGCCGTCGGGCACGCCTACGGCCCGGACAGCCCCGAGGTCCACGACATCGCCGTGCGGACGGACCGCGTCATCGGACAGTTGCTGGCGCGTGTGGACGCCCTCGTCGGCCTCGACCACACCATCGTCGTGTTGACGGCTGACCATGGCGTCGCTCCGCTGCCGGAGCTTCAGCAGAGCCGTCGCCTGCCGGGCGGCCGCTACAAGGGGGACGATCTGTTCAATCCGATCCAGGACGCGCTGACGGCGAAGTACGGCGCCGGCAAGTGGATCGTCGCGACGGCGGGCACGTCGCCGTATCTGAACGACGCGCTGATGGCCGAGAAGAAGCTCGATCCCGTGGAAGTGCGGAAGGTCGCGGCTGCGGCGGCCGCCACGGCGCCCCGAGTCGCGAGGGCTTACACGCGCGATCAGATCCTGGCCGGCCAGATCCCGAACGACGTGATCGGCCGCCGCATCATGCGTGGCGAGCACCTCACGCGCTCGGGCGACGTCGAGGTCATCCTGGATCCATACTGGATGCGCGCGGGCAACGGGACAACGCACGGCACGCCCTACGCGTACGACGCGCACATCCCGCTGGTGTTCATGGGGCCCGGCATCAAGGCCGGGCACTACGATGGGACCGTCGCGCTGAACGATCTCGCGCCGACGCTGGCGACGATGCTCTCAGTGGAAATGCCGGGAGGGTCGCAGGGACGGGTGCTCACCGAAATGCTGGCACCCGCCCCCGCCGATCACGTGTCGTCTACCCGTTGAAGTACAGATACGCCCCGATAATTGCCATGACGACGACGCCCGACGTCACCAGGTCGAGCGTGGACCAGCTCGCGCGCGATTCGCGGCGCTGCTCCGGCGTGATCGTGGCGAAGGTCAGCCCGACGAGCTGCTTCTCCGCCGGCACTTCGGTGGCGTAGCTGACCGCGACCATCACGACGAGCGAGACGAGCGTGATGAGCACGCTGTAGTACTGGAAGTAGATGTTGTTCACGATCCACAGGAACGATCCCTCGGGGTAGCCGTTCTCGAATCCGGCGAGGCCGAGGCTCACGGGCGTATCGATGATCAGCCGGAAGATGCCGATCACGAAGCCCACGACGAGCGCCCAAAGGCACCCCTTCGCGTTCAGACGCTTGTTGAACACGCCGAAGAAAAAGACCACGAAGATCGGCGGCGCCAGGTAGCCCTGCACCGACTGCAGGTAGTTGTAGAGGCCGTGGGCCCCCTTGATGACGGGAATCCAGGCCATCGCGATGAGGACCATCGCCACGGTGGCCAGTCGGCCCATCCTGACAATCTCGCTCTGCGTCGCCTTCGGCCGCCACTTCTCGTAGATGTCGACGGTGAACAGCGTCGAGCACGCGTTGAAGACGCCTGCCAACGATCCCATCAGCGCTGACAGCAGCCCCGCGACGACGATCCCCCGCAGGCCCGACGGCAGCAGATACTGCACCATCAACGGAAAGGCCCCCTGGGACGCGTTCGGGTCCGCGTGCGGACCGTAGAAC
>JBKPSY010000263.1:0-8588 GCA_046735235.1 Acidobacteriota bacterium
GCCCGGCTCCGCCCGACAGAAGCCGCTCAGGACATCACGCGCCGCGACTGGCTGAAGACGTGGATGGCCGCGGCTGCCGCGGCGGTCGTGGCCGTCGGCGGGGGCCTGTTCGCGCGCGACGAGATCCGCCGGCGCCGCCTCGCCACGCTCGCCGCGGGCGCCGCCGGCGATCATCAGAACTGCGCGATCAGGTTCAACCTGGCCGAGCAGCCGATCCCGCTGGACGAGGCAGCGCGGCGCTACGATCCGGCCTATGCCACTCTCGCCACGATGACGCTGCCGTCTGGCGTCCTCGCGCTGGCTCGCCACTCGTGCGTCTTCGAGGGGCGCCGCTTCGGCCACGTCGTCTTCCGACACGCCGATCATGTCGTCTCGCTGCTGGTGACCGCCGGCGACGGCGACGCCAGTGCTGCGCCGGCTCTCGTGCCGACCAGCGGCGCCCTCCGGGTCGCCGCGTTCGACATCGGCACCCACGCCGTCTTCGTCGTCTCTGACCTGCCCGATCACGACACTCTGGTCGTCGCGCAGTCCCTCGTCGAGCCCGTCCGTCAGGCGCTTGCCTAGCAAGCAGCTGACTTTAGACCTCGGGCGCTGTGCGGCGGGGCTGAAGCCCCGCCCTACGTACGATCGTGCCAATCGGCGGCGGGTCCCTGACCCCTGACCCCTGGCCCTGACCCCTGATGGAATAATTTGGCCCCCTGCCGTGATTGATCTCCCGTGTCCCGCGTCGTGCGGGCGTTTGACGATTGGAGACGGGAATGAAAACACTGTGTGTCGCCGCCATGCTCATCGCGACGACTGGTCTGGCCGCCGCCGAGTCTGCGACCCTCGTCGTCACCAGCTCGAACAACCCTGCCGGTAATCAACTGCTGGTCTACGACGCCGCGGGAAACTTCATCCAGGCCGAGCCGACCGGCGGCCTCGGCGGTGTCGCCGGGAATGCCGGCGGCATCGCCGCCACCCGCGACAGCATCGCGGTGGTCAACTTCCAGTCCGGATCGGTCTCAATCTTCGACGTGACGGATGCCGGGGTGCAGTTCCGGCAGGCCATCGCGACGCTGTCGTCGCCGGTGAGCGTCGCGTTCGGCAAGGATCATCTCTACGTCCTCGGCACGACGACCATCGAATCGCATCGTCTCGCCGGGCGTGATGTGGCGAGCGTCCCGGATGGCTCTGAATCGCTGGTCATCGGCGACGGATCTGCCGCGCAGGTCGGCGCGCTGGCGAATGCGCTGCTGATCACCGAGAAGAGCAACGTCGTGGAGACCGTCGGCCTCCGGGGCGGCGCAGTCAGCGGACCCGCCCAGGCCGTCACGATCCCGGCGGGCAGCGACACGCCCCTTGGTCTTGCCACGCGCGGCGCCAACGGCTATGTCACCATCGCCCACTCCGACGAAGTCGGGCTGGTGAAGAACGGCGAGCTCATCGCGTTGACCGGTTCGGGCACGCAGCACGCGCCCTGCTGGCTCGCGCTCGTCGGCGCCTATCTCTACTCGAGCAACTCGCCGAGTCACAGCATCTCGCGCTACGTCGTCAGCGGCGCCGCTGTCACGCTGGACGAGCCGGTGGTAGCATCGACGGCTGGCGCGCCGACCGACATCGCCTCGTCCGGCCGCTCGGTCGCGGTCCTCGACGGCGGCGGGCAGACGCACCTCACGCAGTTCGACGTGGACGACGCCGGCGACCTCCATCTGCGAGCGGTAAGCCTCGTCGTCAGCGGCGCCAACGGCGTTGTTGTCGTCGAACACTAACGGCCGGCGGTTCGATCAACGCGGTATTCAGGAGGAGCAGATCCATGACGACACGGACCCTGTTGACCATCGGGCTCGTCACGCTCTCCGTCTCGGTATCGGCGCAGCAGCCGGCGCCGCACGCGATGACGGCGATGAAGCCGATGACCGACGCGGCAAAGCTGAAGTTGGCGATGTCGGCCGCGCCCGCTGACATCACGAAGAACGCTGCCGTCGCGGAAATGGACGGCACCGGGATGATGCGGCAACTCCGCGCCGGCACCAACGGCTGGACCTGCATGCTGCTCCCCACGTCGAAGGACGTCGTGCTCGACGTGATGTGTGGAGACAAGGCGTGGGTGGCCTGGGGTGACGCGTACGTGGCGAAGAAGGCGCCGATGACGGGCACTTTCGGCGTCGCCTACATGCTCCGCGGGGATCACGGCGCCAGCAACACCGATCCCTACGCGATGGCACCGAGCGGGGAGAATGCGTGGGTGGTGAGCCCGCCGCACGTGATGCTGCTGGTGCCTGACGTGAAGACGCTCGACACGCTGCCGACCGACCCGCACGCCGGTGGCCCGTGGGTGATGTGGAAGGGGACCCCGTACGCTCACGTCATGGTGCCGCTGTCGGCGGTGTCGATGGACAAAAAGTAGCGGTCAGCCGCAGCGTCTATCATACGGAGGTGGACCTCGTCCGCACCGAGTCCGGTGACAACCAGAGCATCGACGCGCTGCGTGCGCGCGTGGCAGACCTCGACGTCCTGCTCGCCGCGCGCAGCGCGGAAGTCACGCGGGTCGAAACGGAGCTGGCGGCCTTCAAGATCCGGTACCGCCACGAGGTCGGCCTGCTGCACGAGGAGCTCGACGAGCTCGAGCTGAAGATCTCGGAGATCGAGCTCGGCGAGATCGCCAGGCGTCTCGAGAGCGAGGGCCACGACCCGGAAGGCGGCTCTGGCGCGCCGAAGGCAGATACCGGCCCCCGGTACACGTCAGATACGGTCAGGAAGCTCTTTCGCGACGTCGCGAAGGTCATCCATCCCGATCTCGCGCGCGACGACCACGCCCGCGACCGCCGTCACTGGCTGATGATCGAAGCCAACCGCGCGTACGCGCTCGGCGACGAGGAGCGCCTGCGTTCGATCCTGCACGCGTGGGAGCGAAGCCCGGAAGCGGTGCAGGGCAGTGACGACGAGGCGACGAGGTCGCGGCTCGCACGCCGCATCGCGCAGATCGAAGAGCAGCTCGAGGGCTTCGATGGCGACCTGACGGACCTCAGGGAGTCGCCGCTCTGGAAGTTGAAGGTGATGGTGGACGACGCCTCGTCGCGGGGCAAGGACCTCGTGGGTGACATGGTGAAACGTCTGAAGCGCGACATCGTCGTCGCGCGCAACCGTCTCGACGCGATGCGATCGCATCGCTGAGGGGCGCCCGCCGTTATAAGGCCCGCCGGCGAAAGGCAGCGACGGCGTACAGCAGGGTCAGCGCAGTGTACCCCGCCGCCCACCACACCATCGGCGCGGTCGGAACCGCGGCGCCGAGCGCCAGCATGCCGGTACTGCGCATGACCTCGGGCTCCATGTGATGCGCGGCCAGGCGCCACATGGAATCGGCCGGGCTCACCAGACTGACCAGCACCCCGATCGTCCGCATCGAGGCGACTCCCGCGAAGCCGCCAATCTGCTCGACGAATCCGCCGATGAACGAGACGCCGTAAACGCCGACTGCCGCGATCGCGTTCGTCACGGTGCTGAAGCGCGCGCCGCCGGCCACCGACACCGTCAGAGACAGCGTGATCTCCAACATCAGCAGTGGAAGCGCGACCGCGGCGCCGGCGGGCGCAATCCCGGCGACGACGCGGATAACGAGCAGGATGCCGGCGCACAGCAGGAGCAGGTACGCCAGCGCCAGCAGCAGGTGGCCGGCCCACTTGCCGAGCACGATCTGGGCGCGGTCGATCGGCTTCGACGCAAGCGTCTGCATCACGCCGGAGTCGATCTCTCCCGACAACGTGTCGACGGGCAGCAGAATGGCGAAGATGACCGACAGAAAGTTCGCCGCCATGAAGCCGACGAGCATGATGGCCGTCATCGTGCCCTGCCGCTCGACGAACGAGGTCTTGGGGTCGGCAGCCATCTCGCGGTACGCGAACACGACGGCGACCGAGAACACCGCGAGGAACGCGAGCGCGCACACGGCTCCAGCGAGCACGATGCGGCGGCGGCGTGCCTCGACCAGCGTCAGATGAGCCACGGTGATCACGTCGCGCATCGCCCTACCCGGGCCGCTCGTCGTCTCCCATGACGTCCAGGAAGACATCTTCGAGTGAGGCGCGGCGAGGCTGCACGGCGTAGACCTGCAGGCCCTGTTGGACCAGCCAGGACACGATGGCCGGAATGGCGTCCTCGGAGGAGGTCCGCATGGCAATGACGCCGGGCTCCGGCTGCGTGATGTCGCTGCCGAATCGGGATAGGCCCTGCAGGGTTGCGGCGTCGATTCGTGCGACCCTGAACTCCACGTCCAGCGCCTCCGTGGGCGCGGCGAGGCGGCGCTCTTCGACGATGCGGCCGCGCTTGACGAACGCCACCCGATCGCAGGTCGCTTCGACTTCCCCGAGCAGATGCGAATTGAGGAACACAGTGACGCCGTCGGCACGCAGGTCATCGATGATGCTGCGCACCAGATAGCGTCCGAGCGGATCCAGGCCGGACGTCGGCTCGTCGAGAAAGACCAGCCGCGGCTCGTTCAGCAGCGCTTGAGCCAGGCCGACGCGCTGCAGCATGCCCTTGCTGTAGCCCCGCAGCGGACGGTCGGCGGCGTCGGCGAGATCGACGCGCGTCAGCAGCCGATCAATCCTGGCGTCCAGCGACAGGCCACGCAGTCCGTACAGCCGGCCATGGAAGCGCAGCAGCTCGATCGCGGTCAGCGTCTCGTGAAAGCGGAAGTGCTCGGGCAGAAATCCAATCCTCGCACGCACCGCGCGATCGCCCAGGGGCGCGCCGAGTACCTGGCCCGTCCCCGAGCTCGGCGCGACGAGCGCGAGCAGCATCTTGATTGATGTCGTCTTGCCGGCACCGTTCGGTCCGAGGAAGCCGAAGATCTCGCCTTCGCGCACCTGCAGCGACAAATCCGACACGGCGACCGTCGAACCGAACTGCTTGCGCAGGCCGTGCGTCTCGATCATCAGCGGATCGACGTCGCCATCTGCGTCACCGCTGAGACGTGCTCGATGCTCACGAGCGCGAACACGCGGTCTGCCGTTGACCAGACAATGGTGGTGGTCGGCGACTGGTCGGGGGGCTGATGCTGAATCAGCACGCCCGTGCGTCCGCCAATGTCGATCTGCTGGAATGACGTCGCGTGTGCCGGCACCGGCACGACGAGCGTCGTGTGCCAATCGATCGCGCGAGAGAACTGCGCGGCCTCCTGCGCCGGCAGGCCGAGGATCCGCAGGCCGATCTCTCCGAGGGCCTGCACGTCGATGCCTTCTGGCAGCGTCAGCTGCGGCGTGCGCGCCTGGAAGAGCCGGCTCCGGCGCTTGTCCTGATGATCGTAGCGAATCATCACGACGGGCGGCACGCGCACGTCCACGACGTGCCCGTCAAGACCTTCCGGCGCGCTGAGGTCGGTGATCCCGAGCGCGTCCATCACCTGCTGCAGCCGCTGGCTGCTGGCGGTGACACGCACCATGCGCTCACCCACGACGGCCGTCTCGATGATCTTCGTGTCGTTGGGCAGCCACTGCGGCGTCGCCACCGCCATCCCGGCGGCGGCGGCCGCGTCGGCCAGCGACGCGACCTGGACCGGAGGACCCGGATCCTGGAGGACCTGGACATGCTCGCCGACGAGGGTGCCGATCTGCAGATCGTCGGCCTGCAGCCGATCGATGCGGCTGGCATCGACAGGCACCGCCACGAAGTTCACCACGCGGAAGAGCGACACGAACCGGGCGACGGAGGCACGCACGGCCGGCACCGAGATCGCCGCGCCAACCAGAATCACGGCCGCAGTCGCCACGAGCAGGCGGCGTGGCCATTCGCGCGCGCCGGCGACCGGCTCCTGCGCCCGCAGGCGCTGGCGGAGCTCCGCCTTGAACACCGGCGACGGCTCGGCGCGCAATGCGCCGAGCCAGGCGTCGTGGCTCGTCTCGTCCGTGCTCACATGTGCGGTGGCCATCGGGGTCTCCTTACCACTGCCCGCGCAGGGTTTCGACGGCGCGGTGCAGGATGGTGCCGACGTTGCTTTCGCTCAGCCCTGTGGCGTGCGCGATGGCGCGGTTGGTCATGTCGGCACCGTATTTCATCGCGATCAACTCGCGCTGCCGTGGGTCCAGCGTCGCGAGCAACGCCGCAAGCCGTTCGGCGTCCGATTGGCGCAGCGCGTGCTGTTCAGGGGTGTGGTCGGGCGAGGGAACGGCCGCGGCGGCGTCGAGCGGGTCGTGGCGCTGACGCGCGCGCAGGTGGTCTGTCGCGACGTTGCGGGCGATCGTCAACAGCCACGTCGAGAAACCCGCGAGATCCCGCCGGTAGCGATGACGCGCACGCCAGGCCTTCTCGAAGGTCCGGGCCGTCAGGTCCTCCACATCGGCCGCCTGTCCCAGTCGATATCGGAAGTAGTTGAGCACCCTGGGCAGATGCTCCGCGTACACCTCGTCCCAGTCGGGTTCCGCCGTGATCCAGCTCGCCAGCCGTCGAGGCAACGCCTGCACAACCGTCATTCGGCTTATATACGGAGGGCCGGCGAATGTATCACGGCACCATCGGAGGACCGTCGCTCTCCTGGACGGGATCCGCACCAAGAAAGCCAGCCAGCTCCCCGATCACCTCACGCGCGTCGTCTTCGATGCCGTGGATGAACGTCGACTTTCGCCGGCGGAGCACCGGCAAGCCCAGCGCGTACATCCCCGGGCTCTCGACGACTCCGCCTTCGTGACGGAGGTGGCCTTTCTCGTCGAGCACGGGCACGTGCAGCCAGCTGTAATCAGGTCGGTAGCCCGTCGCCCAGACGACCGTCGTGAAGTCGCCCCGTGTGAGATCGATCTGCAGCCGCGACGACGGCGGAACGCGCGTGGCGGGGAAGCGCTCCGGCGGTCCGACGTCCGCGCCACGGCTGTCGTCGCGTGCCCATTCGTCGAAATGATCGAGCAGCCGCTCCATCTTGAGGTCGGCGAGCGAGAACATGTTGCGCAGGCCGCCTGAGAAGAGGGCCTTGCCGTCCCGCACGGCCGACAGGCGGCCGACGAGTTCGATGCCCATGTCCGACAGAGCGTTCAGATCGAGCGTAACGCGCTCCGGCGTGCCGACCAGCTGCGGCGAGGGCAGCCGCCGCGCGCGCGTGAGATCGTCCACTTCGTCGTAACGCTGGTTCCACACACCAGCCACGTCCATCCACCAGAGGACGTCGCGCCCGCGATAGATGCGCGGCAGGCGCACGTGCTCGCCGACCGACAGCGTCACGGGCCGTCCCGATCGATGGATCTCGGCGGCCAGCTGGACGCCGGTTGCCGATGGCCCGACGACCAGCACGCGGCCTTCGGGCAGCTGCGACGGGTGGCGATAGTCGAACGGCGTGACGTGCCGGATGAACGGCGGGATGGCGTCGTGCACGGCCGGCACGTGCGGCCGGTTGCACGCGCCGCTCGCGATGACCACTGTCCTGCAGCGAAACTCGCCGGCTGTCGTGGTGACGCGATAGCCGGCGCCGTCGCGGGCGACCGCGGTGACGGCGGTGTGGGTGCGGACGGGCGCGCGCGAGAACGCGGCGAAGCGGTCGATGAACTCGACCACCTCGCGCATGGTCATGTAGCCGTCGGGATCCGGGCCGTCGTAGTGAAAGCCCGGCAGGCGTGTCTGCCAGCTCGGCGTGAGGAGACGCAGCGAGTCCCAGCGTTCGTGCCGCCACGAGTTGGCGATGTCGCCGCGCTCGAGGAGGACGTGATCGATCGACCGGTCCGTGAGGAACCGGCTGGCCGCCAGGCCCGCGTGCCCGGCGCCGATGACGACCGTGGTGAGTCGCTCGATGGGCTCGGCTCCCCGCTGTGTCGTCCTGGCCTTAGAGGACTTCGACGGTCACGTTCACGGGGTTCGCGATGACGTCGTACACCGCCGAACGCTTCTGCGACTGCGCGACGATCGCCTCGATGTCCTTCTTCGACGCGTCCGCGTCGATCTTGAACGTCACCTTGATGTCGTCGTAGCCGTTCCGCACGTCGCTGTCCATGCCCAGAATGCCGCGGATGTCCATCTTCCCTTCGAGCTTCGACTCGACAGACCGCAACTGAATCCCGCGATTCTGCGCGACTGCGGCGACGCCTGCGGTGAGACAGCTGGCCAGGCCGACGAGCACGTACTCGATCGGGGTGATGCCACGGTCCTCGGCAGCAAAGATCTCGGGGTGGTCGGCTTCGAAGGACGTCTCGGTCTTGTGCTGCTGTTCCTGCCCGAGCCCGAAGAAGCCTCGCAGATTGGTCTTGCTGTACGTGCCCGTCTGCCACTTGCAGGAGGCCCGCCAGGTGAACTGCGTCGCCTCAGGCGCGCCCTTCAGCGCCTCCCGCGCGTCGAGCAGCGCCTGGACATTGACTCCGTTGTTGACTGTCGCCATCGTCATCGCTTCCGCCTTTCAATTCCGCGTTGCCCGTCCGCTGCCATCGTCTGTAGCGCAGGTCTTCAGACCTGCCAAGAGCCGGCAGACCTGAAGGTCTGCGCTACAGGAGATGCTCGAAAGATCCGGATCATACAACGGCGCCCGGCTCGCCCGGCAAGAGGCGCTATGATCGCGCGATGCCGACGTCAGGCTCCAGGCTCGCGGCCGGCTCAGTCGGGACTGTCGAGACGCAGTTCCTCGACCTGCCGAAGCC
>JBKPSY010000264.1:0-10627 GCA_046735235.1 Acidobacteriota bacterium
TGATGGGACTGTAGAAGTGCAAGTTGCGAAGTGCCAACTGCAAAGTAAGTGAGGAGTGGGAAGTCAATAGTCGTCAGTAGTCCGATTTCGCACTCTCCGCCGCCGCCCATTCCTCAATGCGGATCCGCGCGTCCGGCACGCCCAGCTCTCGCAGCATGCGCGGGACCTCGTGGACCAGCGACTCGGGCCCGCACACGAAGCACAGCGTCGCCGGGTCGGTGACGCACTGCGCCAGGAGCGCCCGGTCGATGCGCGTCCGGCCGCCCGACCACCCATCCCCCGTGTGCCTGGTCGTCGTCGCGTAGTAATGCAGGCCGCTCTGCTGGGCCAGCGAGCGAAGCTCGACGTCGAAGGCCAGCTCCTCGGGCACGCGCGCGCTGTAGGCGAGGGACACGCGCCAGCCGCGATCGAGCGCCAGCACGTGATGGAGCATCGACCGGATCGGCGCGATTCCGCTGCCGCCGGCGACGAAGAGAAAACTCCGTTCAGCCGGCGCGTCTGGAAAGGTGAACGCCCCGAGCGGGCCCTCGACGTCGACGCGCTCGCCGGGCTCGGCCCTCGGCAGGTGTGGTCCTGGCGTTCCGTCCGCGCCGAGGCCGATCAGGAACTCGAGACAGCCATTGCGCGCGGCTTCTTCCGGCCCCACCGCGATTGAATACGGCCGACGCTCGGTGCTGCCGTGCGCGCCGAGGAGCGCGGCCTGGCCAGGGGCGAAGGTGAACGGCGCGTCGAGCCGCAGTCGGACGTGCAGCGCGCGGGGAGTCGCCGGCGAAACGGCGTCGATTGTGGCGGTCAGGAGCATCGGAGGTCGGCGCCGACGCTGCGCACGTCCTCACGCCGGAGGGTTCGTGATCAATGCGTGCGATCGGCCGCGGGCTGTCTCGGGATCTTAGCAAACACCGACTGCCGCTTGACGGTCGGATCGGCCGGCTGCGGCGCCGGTGCATTCAGACGCCCCTTGCGCTGGGCCTTGTCCTGATACATGCGCTGATCCGCGGTCGAGAGCAGCGTCTCGTACGCCTCCCCGTCGTGCGGGAAGACCGAGAAGCCGAACGAGCTGCCGAGTTTCACCATCTGCCCTGGCCGCACCTCGAACGGGATGTCCTCGATCGCCTGCTGCAGCTCGCGGCGCTTCTGATCGGCCTCCTGGGCGCCACAGCCCGAGAGCACGACGACGAACTCGTCGCCGGCATAGCGGACGCAGATGTCATACGGCCGGATGCCGTTGCGCAGCACGCGCGCCACTTCCCGCAGCGCGCGGTCGCCGACATGGTGGCCGTAGCTGTCGTTGATCTCCTTGAACCCGTCGAGGTCCATCACGAGCAGTGACACCTCGGTGACCAGGCGCTCGGCGCGGGCGAGCTCGCGCGTGAGATGCACGAACATGAATCGCGTGTTCGGGAGACCTGTCAGGTTGTCCGTCAGCGAGTCGCGCTTGGTCTGCTCGAAGACCATCGAGTTGTTCACGACGCCCGCGGCCTGTTCCGCGACACGGTCGAGCAGCCGACGGTGATCGTCGGTGAAGTGCCCCGGTTCGCTGTGATAGACCGCAAGCGTGCCGATGAGGTTTCCGTCGAAGACGAGCGGGCAGACGAGCGCGGACTGCAGCGACGTCTCGCCGCCGACGTTGGCGGCCTCGAGGTCCGCGGCTGGCCTGGCGTTCACGAGCGGCCGCTGGTTTCGCCCCACCCAACCCTGCAGCCCTTCGCCGTTGGCAATCGAGAGCGTCTGCAGCCGCTCGGCGTCGACACCCGTCGCGAACCGGCAGCGCAGTGAATCCTGCTCCTCGTCGTAGAGGAACAGCGCACACGACGAGAACGGCACGAGGTTGGTCAACTTCGACGCGACGAGCGCCATCGTGTCGGCCACGCCGAGGCTGGTGCCCATCGACTGCGCGATCTCGTACAGCGCGTAGATCTCACGGTGCGCGAGCGCGATGTCCTCGAACACGTTCTTCGCGGGCGCGTCGGCGCGCGCCGCAGCCGCCAGCCGGCGGCCCTCAGCCAGCAACGCGCGCTGCGCGGGCTCGGCGACGAGCTCGGCCTTGGCCTCGAGGTCGGGCAACAGGCGCACGAGCGCATCGACGACGGACGGGTCCAGCGCCTGGCCGGCCTCACCCTGGACGATCTGCAACGCCTCCTCGGTCGAGATCGCCTTGTGGAACGGTCGCTCCGAGGTCAGCGCGTCGAAGTAGTCCACGGCCGCGAGAATGCGCGCGCCGAGCGGAATCTGCTCGCCCGACAGACCGTTCGGATAGCCCTTGCCGTCCCAGCGCTCGTGGTGATTCAGGATGAGCGGCGCGACCGGGTAGGGGAACGGCACGTGCGCGATGATGTCCGCGCCGACCTGCGGATGGACCCGCATCCGCTGGAACTCTTCCTGCGTCAGCGGCCCCGGCTTCGACAGGATGTGCTCGGGCACCGCCAGCTTTCCGATGTCGTGCAGCAGCGCCGCTGTCCGCACGCCCTGCACGTCGCCGGGCGACATGCCCATGGCTTCGGCGAGCCCGGCCGCGAAGACCTGCACGCGCCGGATGTGCGCCGTCGCGGTCTGGTCCTTGGCGTCGATGGCCAGCGCGAGCGCTTCGACCGTCGCGAGATGCAGATCCGACATCTCGCGGACCCGGCCCTGCTCGGCATCCACGCGATCGAAGTACAGGCCGTAAGTACGGTGAATCAGGTAGAGCGGCACGATCAGGAGCCCGACCGCCCAGGCGTTGCGGTCCGGCAGCAGGGCCACCCCAAACGTCGCCGCGCCGGCGCCCACGACGAAGCTCAACGCGCTCCAGACGATGTGATCGTTCCAGACCTTGCGAAGCGGCTGGCCGCTCTCGAGGCCGACGGCCGTCGCGACCAGCAGCGTGTTGAGCACGAAATAACTCAACGCCGCCGCCATTGCCGGCGTCTCGAAGCCGCCACGCATCGGCGTCTGCATCTCGAGCGGCCCGCCGAGCAGCATGTAAACGTGGCTCGCGGCGAGTGCCGTGACGACGAGCGCCATCATGCTGAACATCGTGCGGTGCAGCGGATTGCGGCCCTCGCCGCCTGCCGTGCACTGCACCCAGGCGCTGGTCGCCGCAATCACCATCGTCGCGTGCGGCCCGAGCAGCAGCAGCGTCGCGAACTCGAACGCGAACGAGAGCGACATCGTCGCGCCGTGGTGCGACAGCGGCAGGTCGACTTTGAACAGGGCGGCGATCGCCGCCAGCGTGAGGAGCAGGAGGAACGCGCCGGGATGCGCGTAGGCGGTGCCGGGCGGCTGGAGGAACAGCGCGCCGATCCCGATCGCGATCACGCCGCCGATGAAAACCCGAGCGTCGCGAGGCTGCGCCTTGAAGGAAGACCCCGCCACCGCTGTCGCTGAGACAGGAGTACGGCGACAGGCGGCGCTGCCAGAAAGCGCGAGGCTCATCTCACACCGCGATCACGAAAATCGAAATCGAGCACACTAAGGGTCCGCCGAGGTGATAGCAAGGTCACTGCCACGCGAGGACGGCAGTGGGTTGGGTATGCTAACTAGCGTGAAATCAGCGGCTTACATTCCTGTCGCGGGGGGTATTTCGGGGGAAGCTGACGCAACGTGTACTGCCGAGGTGTCCAAGAGTGGCACACAGAATTGTGAGGGTCCCTGCAAGAGTGCAATTTGTGGACGTTTGTAGATTTTGTCGTGTCACGATCCTACACATCAACGACGGCAGAACGTGAATCCGTAGGGATTTCAGGCGCGTTCATGTGTGTCGCGACGGGACACACTGGGTGACAACCCGTACTCCTCGATCTTGCGGTAGAGCGTCCCGCGGCTGATATCGAGCACGCGCGCAGCCTCCTTCTTGTTCCAGTCCACGCTTTCGAGCGCGCGCAGTACCAGCGCCCGTTCGGCGTCTCGCATCGTCGGGATGCGCGTGGACTCGACCGGCTGCGCCAGCGCGCCCGTGTGCAGGAACTCGACGTCGCTGGCGCGAATGACGCGGCCGGGCGAAGAGAGCGCCGCGCGTGAGACGGTGCTTTCCAACTCGCGGATGTTGCCCGGCCAGGGATAGCTGACGAGGCGATCGACGGCGTCGCGGCCGAAGACCTTGCCGTCGGTGCCGAGGCCGTTGCTGGCGCAGTAGCGCGACAGGAAGCGCTCGGCGAGCACCGGGATGTCGACCGGGCGCTCGCGCAGCGAAGGCAGACGGATCGAGAACGCGTTCACGCGATAGAAGAGGTCCTCGCGGAAGCGCTCGTCGCGCACGAAGAGATCGAGCGGCCGGTTCGTCGCCGAGATGAGCCTGAAATCGACGGAGATGGACCGGTTGCCGCCGAGGCGTTCGAAGCGCCGCTCTTCGAGGACGCGCAGCAGCTTGGCCTGCGCGACGATCGACAGGTCGCCGATCTCATCGAGGAAGAGCGTCCCCTCGTTGGCCATCTCGAGGCGGCCCGGTTTGCGATCGTGGGCGCCGGTGAACGCGCCCTTTTCGTAGCCGAAGATTTCCGATTCGAACAGCGTGTCGGGCAGGGCGGCGCAGTTGAGGGCCTGGAATTTCCCCTGGCTCCTCCGCGACAGGTCGTGGATCATCCGCGCGACGAGCTCTTTGCCCGATCCGGTGGGCCCAAGGATCAGCACCGAGATATCGGACTTGGCGGCGGTCCGAATCCACTCGAAGACGACCAGCATTTTCTCGTCGCGGCCGATCATCTCGCGGAAGCTGCGGACGCTGGCCGACTGGTCTTCGTGCGAGACCGTGGCGCGACCCTCGAGGAACGAGCCGACGAGCGCTGCGACGTCGCTGTTCGAGGGCCTGCTGAAGCTGAAGCGCGGAGGGTCGCCGGAGAGGCGTCGCGCGAGCCCGAAGTCGACGAGCTCGCCGATGCAGTTCTGGACGTCGAGGCGCAGGCGGCCGAATGCCGCCATCAGGGCTTCGGTGTCGTACGTGTCGTCCGGGCGCGCCGCGAGGAACCTCAGCAGTCCCGCGCGGAGGGGCGACTGCACGAGTGTCCGGAATCGGGCCTCGGTGTCGCCTAGCTCTACGGAAATCGCCACGTCTGCAGTATCGGCAGGTGTTCCGTTTCAGAACAGAGGGTGGGGGGTGGGGACAGTCCCCGGTAACCGGAGTTGTCAATTCGCGGTGATACACTCGCCCCGTGCCCCATCGTTCGCCAGGCGCCCCAGGTGGCCGCAAGGGCCACTACCTTTCAGGAAAACCCATCAAGTACTACCGGCCGCGCGGCAGCGCCGACATCAAGGCGCTGGTGGACGACGGGTTCCAGGCATTCAACGCGGCGCGGCTCTCGGAGGCCTGCCACATCTACGCGGACAAGATGCTGGCGCCCGAGAGCGACACGACCATCGGGCTTACCGTGGCGGGCGCATTGACGCCGGCGGGCCTCGGCGGCTGCGTCATCGAGCTGATGGAGCGCGGGCTGATCGACTTCGTGATCAGCACCGGCGCGAACCTCTATCACGACCTCCACTACGCCCTGAACTTCACGCTGCGCCGCGGCTCGCCGTTCCTCGACGATCGCGAGCTGTTCGACGAGGGCGTGATTCGCATCTACGACGTCCTCTTCCCGGCCTCGGTGCTGCTCGAAACCGACAGTTACGTCCGCGACTTCCTCGCGCGGTCGGGCCTCGACGGTCCCATCGCCACGGCCGACCTCCACGTTGCCCTCGGCGAAGACCTGTTGACCCGGACTCCCGGCTGCGAGGAGTACTCGGTCGTCGCTGCCGCTGCGAAGTACGGCGTGCCCATCTACACGTCATCGCCGGGCGACAGCTCGATCGGGATGAACATCGCCTATCACGAGCTGATGAACGACAGCCGGCTGATGATCGACCCGAACAAGGACGTCAACGAGGTCTGCGCGCTCGTCCTCGCCGGGACTCGCAACGGCTGCGTGATTCTTGGCGGCGGGTCGCCGAAGAACTTCTACCTGCAGGCGCAGCCGACGCTCTGGGAGGTCTATGGCATTCCCAAGGGCGGCAACGAGTTCTTCATCCAGATCACGACGGACCAGGTCGTCTGGGGCGGCCTCTCCGGCGCGACGCCGGCCGAAGCCGTCAGCTGGGGCAAGGTGAACCCGGGCGTGCTGCCCGACACGGTCGTCGCCTACGTGGACTCGACAATCGCGTTTCCGATTTTCGCGGACTACGCCGTCGGCTCGGCGAACAACCGCCGCGCGCGCAAGAACCTCGTGCACCGGCGCGCCGAGCTCGTGGCGGATCTCAAGCGCCAGGCGAAGGACGCCGCACAGACGCGGCCCGACGTGAGCGCCTTCGAGACGATCGGCGGCATCGACCGCGACCGCTGACGCGCACGACCGTGGGAACGCTCGCCACCGAGCTTGCCGCCCACGCGGGGATGCCCGATGCCCCCCGCATCTACGCCGACGCCAACGTGCCGGCCGGCGTCGTGTCGTTCATGCGTCACGAGCTCGCCTGGGACGTGCTCCACGTGATCGAACACGACGATCTCCGGCGCGCTCCTGACGCCCGACACTACGAGCTGGCACGTCAGCTGCAGCGCACGCTCGTCACGATCGATCGCGACTACCTCGACGACCGCCGCTTTCCGCCTAACCTTTCGAGCGGCCTCATTGTCGTCTGGGCGCCCAACGAGGCGTTGCTCGCGCGGACGCTCTCCGAGGTCGATCGCCGGGTCTTCCACTCCCGCGAGAACGTGCCGCACGAGAGGCTGCCCCTCGAAGGTCGCAAGCTCGTCGCCGATCCGACCTGGATGAACGCGTGACGACGATTCTCTCGAACGCGAGGCTCGTCCTTCCAGATTCGATTATCGACCGCGGCACTCTAGTGATCGACGAGGCTGGCGGCATCGCTGACATCACGACCACTCCGATCGATCGCATCCCCGGCGCCGACTGGCACGACCTCTCAGGACACATCGTCGTGCCGGGGTTTATCGACGTCCATGTTCACGGGATCGAAGGCGCGGACACGCTCGCGACGGCGACGGCCGTCGCCGACATGGCCAGACGTCTGCCGAGGTACGGCGTCACCGGGTTCTGTCCGACGACCGTCGCGTGCACGCCGGCGGCGTTGCGTGGCGTCCTCGATGCCGTGCGCGCCGCGCGATACGCCGACGCGCCCGGCGACGCGGCGGTGCTTGGCGCGCATCTCGAGAGCAACTTCATCAGCCCCGACTTTCGGGGCGCCCAGCCGGTGGAATGCCTTCGGCTGCCGTCGCGCGATCGACTCGACGCGCCGGGCGGCGCGTTTGCCGGCCAGGACATCCTCGACGAGATTGCGAGCGCGAGCGGTGAGGTCGCCATCATCACGGTCGCGCCAGAGCTCGACGGCGTCCTCGACCTGGTCGCCGCACTCGCCGGCGCCGGTCACGTGGTCTCACTCGGGCACTCCGGGGCGACGTACGCGCAGGGGCTCGAAGGCATCCACCGCGGGGCGCGCCACGCGACGCACCTGTTCAATCGCATGCCGCCCTTCTCGCATCGCGCGCCAGGACTGGTAGGCGCCGTGATCGACTCGCCGTCGATGCGCGCAGAGATCGTCTGCGACGGCTATCACGTCCATGCGGTCGTCGCGCGGACCGTCATCGCCGCGCTCGGCGCCGAGCGGACGATGGCCATTACCGACGGCACGGCGGGATCTGGACTGCCGATAGGCTCAGTGGTGCCGCTCGGCACGCACAGCATCACGGTGACGCCCGAGGCATGCTTCCTGCCGGACGGGACCCTGGCCGGCAGCCGACTGACGATGGACGGAGCGTTCAAGCGGCTCGTGTCCCAGTGGGGACTCTCGCTGGTGGCGGCCGCCCGGCTGTGCGCGTCGACTCCCGCCGCCCAGCTCGGCCTGACGGACCGTGGCCGCCTCGAGGTCGGCCGGCGGGCCGATCTGGCCGTCCTCGACCACGACCTGCGCCCCGTCTCGACGTTTATTCGCGGTGTTTCCGGGGTCCGATGAACCCTGCCGGGCCCCGGCTCGTCTTAGAGGAGGTATGCACGTCAGGAGCCCCCTCATGAGATTGCTGCGCCCCGCCGCCCCCGCGTTGCTTGCCCTGTCGGTTGCCGGCAGCGCCGCCTGTTCGATCGAGCTCGACGCCGCCCAATACGTGGGCAAGGAAGACAAGACCTTTGCCGTGAGCGGCGCGGCGGACGTGACCATCAAGACATTCGACGGGTCGATTCAGGTCACCGCGTGGGACAAGCCGGAAGTGGCGGTGACCATCGAGCGGCGCGCCGACAACCAGGCCGATGCCGACGCGCTCAAGGTGAAAACCGAGCAGATCGGCAACAAGGTCGTCATCGAAGCGCTGAAGCCCGAATCTGAAATCCATGTCGGCTGGACGCACGGCCGATCGGTCAGCTTCGTCGTTCACGTGCCGAAGCAGACGAACCTCTCCGCAAAGAGCGGCGACGGGTCGATTCAGGCCAGCGGCGTCAGCGGCACCGTGGATCTCGCGTCCGGCGACGGCAGCATCAAGGCGGCCGATCTCACGGGCCAGGTCGGGCTGCACACTGGCGACGGCTCGGTCTCGGCGCAGAACGTCACCGGGACGCTCAACATCGCCACGGGCGACGGCAGCATCACCGTGGACGGCGCGCCGCGCGCGCTGAAGGCGCACACCGGCGACGGATCCGTGCATGTGGCCGTGGCGAGCACCACGTCACCCGAAGACGATTGGGAGATCACGACCGGCGACGGCAGCGTCAGCGTGCAGCTGCCGCAGGGCTTCAACGCGATGGTCGACGCGCACACCGGCGACGGCACGGTGAACGCCGACGACTTCGGGCTCAAGGCGCACGGGGAAGACAAGAACGACCTTCAAGGCACGCTCGGTTCGGGCGGCAGGACGCTGCGGATTCGCTCGGGCGACGGCAGCATCAGCATCGCGCGCCGCTAGGCGCTGCCGCTACGGCGACAGACCCCAGGCCAAGCTCCGCGCGCGCCGTGGTCACACGGGAGCGGCGTAAGGCGCGGGATCCGTCGCGCCGGCCGCCGCGAACGCATCGATCCGCTCACGGCACTTGCTGCACGCGCCGCAATGCAGATACGCCACCGGACCTCCCGGCGGCGCAAGCTTTGGGTTCATGCAGGACAGCGTCTGTTCGAACGGCACGCCGAGCGCGAGGCCGCGTCGGACGACGTCTTCCTTGTGCAGATTCCGAAAGGGCGTCTCGATCGCCACAGGGTGGGCGAGTCCGAGGCTCAACGCGCTCGCCATCGACGCGAAAAACTCCGGCGTCGCATCCGGGAACGGATTGCCCGCAAGCGGCCCCAGCACGATTCGCGACACCTTGTTCGCCGCGCACCACGTGCCGGCCTTCGTCAGCAGCACGAGATTCCGCCCAATCAGATAGACGTCTTCGTCCGGCGTATCGTAGGCCGGCGGGACGCCGCGTATGGCCCAGTGTGACGACGGGTAGATGTCGGCCATCGTGAACGTCAGCGTCGAGAGGGGCTTCACGCGCGTGCGATACACATCGGTCGCGAGCAGTCGTGCGGCGGTCGCGCGCTCTGCGGCCTCCCAGGCCAGGCCCACGCTCACGTAGAGCGGCCAGACAGGTCCCACGCTCGCTTCCTGGGCGGCCAGCACGGCGCTGTCCAGCCCTGCCGAGAAGAGAACTGCAGTCCCGAGGTCCTTTCCTGAAGGCTCGCTCATCACGCGTCAACACGGGCAGGCCTGAAGGCCTGCGCTACAGATGTGAGGGGCGGGTACAATGAAGGCAATGTACTCAGTCACCAAGAAAATCGAATTCTGCTACGGGCACCGGCTGCTCGATTACGACGGTATCTGCAAGCACCCGCACGGCCACAACGCCGTCGCCGAGATCGAGGTGCGCACCGACGCCCTCGATCCTCGCAACATGGTGTGCGACTTCAGCGACATCAAGCGCGTCGTGAAAGGATGGATCGACTCGCGCCTGGATCACCAGATGATCCTCCGCAAGGACGACCCCCTGGTGAAGCCGCTCCAGGACCTCGGCGAGCCGATCTTCCTGGTCGACTCGAACCCTACTGTCGAGCTCATCGCGAAGATCATCTTCGATCAGGCGCACGGCAGCGGCTTCAACGTCGTCCGCGTGACGGTCTGGGAGACGCCGACGTCGTTTGCCACCTACGCGGGCGACTGAGCCGATGCTCGTTGCGTTCGATCTCGACGGCACGCTGGTCGACTCTTCCGGCGATCTCGCCGATTCGGGCAACGCCCTGCTGGCCGGTTACGCCGCAACGCCCCTTCCATCAAAGGCTGTCGTCGCCATGGTCGGCGACGGCGCGCGCGAGTTGGTCCGCCGGCTCCTGACGGCAGCCGCACTCGACGTGCCGCTGGACGAAGCGCTCGAGCGGTTCCTCGCGCTCTACGACGAGCGCCTGCTCGCGACGACAGTCCCATACGACGGCATGCCTGCGCTGCTCGACGGCCTGAAGTCGCGCGCACGCCTCGCCGTCCTCACCAACAAGCCAGTCGTTCCGAGCGAGCGCATCCTGCGCGGGCTTGGCCTTCGCGAGTTCTTCGACGACCTGATTGGCGGCGACAGCGATTTCGGCCGCAAGCCGAATCCCGACGGCCTGCTCGCGCTGATGGATCGCGGCGGGGCGTCGGCGGTCGAGACGCTGATGGTCGGCGATTCCGTGACGGACCTTCGCACCGCGCGCGCCGCGGGGACAGCGG
>JBKPSY010000265.1:0-35631 GCA_046735235.1 Acidobacteriota bacterium
ACAAGCTCGTCTGGCCTGTAAGGCGCTGTTGGAAGCGGCCGGGTACGAAGTGCAGGACGGCGAGGGTGCTCATGATGGCGCCGGTGTGTTCTGGGCGCGCCGAGCCGCAGGTGCCGGTCGCCCGGACTAAGATGAGCAGACGGTATTGAGGACTGATGGGAACCAACCGCCGAACGGTAATCCTCGGAATCTCCGCCTTCTATCACGACGCTGCGGCGTGCCTCGTCGTCGATGGCGAAATCGTCGCGGCTGCGCAAGAGGAGCGGTTCACGCGCAAGAAGCACGACCCGGACTTTCCCGCACTGGCCGTTCAGTACTGCCTCAAGGAGGCCGGCCTCAGCGTCTCTGACATCGACTACGTCGTGTTCTACGAGAAGCCGCTGCGGAAGTTCGAGCGTCTGCTCGAGACGTATCTGGCGTTTGCGCCATCCGGCTTCCGCAGCTTCAGCATGGCAATGCCTGTGTGGCTGAAGGAGAAGACGAGGCTGCCGGGCTTGATTCGCGAGGGACTGGGCGGCGATCTCCGCGCGAAAATGGTCTTCACCGACCACCACGAGAGCCACGCGGCCAGCGCGTTTTTTCCGAGCCCGTACGCCGAGGCCGCCATTCTCACGCTCGATGGCGTCGGCGAGTGGAGCACCACGACGATCGGCGTCGGCCGCGGCAACCGGATCGAGCTGACGACGCAGCTGCAGTTTCCGCACTCGCTCGGCCTGCTCTATTCGGCCGTCACCTACTACTGCGGCTTCAAGGTCAACAGCGGCGAATACAAGTTGATGGGGCTGGCGCCCTACGGCCGGCCGATCTACAAGGACCTGATCACCAAGCACCTGATCGACGTGCGTGAGGACGGCAGCTTCTGGCTGGACATGGAGTACTTCAACTACTGCCAGGGCCTGACCATGACCAACGGCCGGTTCGATCAGCTGTTCGGAGGGCCTCCGCGCGACCCCGAGTCAGACATCGCGCAACGCCACATGGACCTGGCGGCGAGCATTCAGGCTGTCACGGAGGACGTGATGCTGGCGATGGGCCGTGAGGTCTTCCGCCAGACTGGCATGCGCCATCTCGTGATGGCCGGAGGCGTCGCGCTCAACTGCGTCGCCAATGGCCGGCTGCTTCGAGAGGGCCCCTTCGACGACATCTGGATTCAGCCTGCCGCTGGCGACGCCGGCGGCGCGCTCGGGAGCGCGATGTTCGTATGGCATCAACTGCTGGAAAAGCCGCGTGATGGGCACGCGACGGATCGTCAGAAGGGGAGCTTTCTTGGACCGCGCTTCCCCTCGGCCGACATCCGCGGCATGCTCGATCGCGTGGGCGCCAAGTATCAGCAGGCCACGAGCGAGACCGAGCTGATGCAGCAGGTCGTGGACATCCTGTCCGAGGGCAAGATCGTCGGCTGGTTCCAGGGACGCATGGAGTTCGGCCCGCGAGCCCTCGGCGGGCGCAGCATCATCGGCGATCCGCGGTCGGCGAAGATGCAGGCGACGATGAATCTCAAGATCAAGTTCCGGGAGAGCTTCCGTCCCTTTGCGCCGATGGTGCTGCAGGACGAAGCCTCTCGATGGTTCGGCCTGAAGCCTGGACAGGAAAGCCCCTACATGCTCCTGGTGGCGCCGGTCCTCGACGAACATCGCATCCCTGTCACCGACGAGCAGCGCGCGACCATGGCGAACGACCCCAACCTGCGCAACCGGGTGAACATCCCGCGTTCGACCATTCCGGCGGTGACGCACGTCGATTACAGCGCGCGGGTGCAAACCGTGGACGACACGCGCAACCCGCGCACCGCGAAGCTGCTCCGCGCCTTCTTCGAGCGAACGGGTTGTCCGGTGCTGGTGAACACCAGTTTCAACGTGCGTGGCGAGCCGATCGTGTGCACGCCGGAAGACGCCTACCGCTGCTTCCTCGGCACTGAGATGGACGCCCTCGTGCTCGAAGACGTGATTCTCCTGAAGGCCGACGTCGCCGAGAAACTGGACGAGTCGGCGCGCGAGAAGTACCTGGCGCAGTTCCAGCTGGATTGAGGGCGTATGCAGTGGTCTGAGGTCGTCAAGCCCCCGTCCGAGAAAGTGCTCCGGCAGTTCTCCGGGCTGTTTCTCGTGTTCTTTCTGGCCCTGGCGGGCCGGCGGGCCTGGCACGGGCACACCGACGGCTGGACCGTGGGGCTTGCCGTTCTGGCGCTCGGCGTCGGCGTGCTCGGTCTCGTGCGTCCGTCGGCCGTCCGGTTCATCTACACGGGCTGGATGATCGTCGCCTTCCCCATCGGCTGGACGATCTCACGCATCGCCTTGGGGCTTGTGTTCTACGTCATCCTCGCGCCCGTCGGGTTCGTCATGCGCGCCGCGGGCCGCGACGAATTGCGGCTGCACCATCCAGATCGGCCGACGTCCTACTGGAGACCGAAGCCCGGCCCGGAGAGCGCGCGCGAGTATTTCCGTCAGTCTTGAAGCTGGAGAACGTCCATGGGAGATTTCGAAAACGAAGCGCAGGCGAGCGGCACCGGCATCGTCGCCGAGTTCTGGCATTTTCTCAGCCACACGAAGAAGTGGTGGCTGCTGCCGATCGTCGTGGTGCTGTTGCTGTTTGGTGTCCTGGTGTTCCTGTCGGGCACGGCAGCGGCGCCGTTCATCTATACGTTGTTCTGAGACGCCTCATTTCCCCGAGGCATCAGGCGAAACCATCCGATGCTCGTCGATGTACCGGAGGATGGCCCGGGCAATGAGCCCATGCCCCTCGGCAGACGGGTGGTTTCTGTCGTACGGAATGAAGAGGTCCCGCTTCCCGTTCTCGGTCATCAACGGCAGCGGATCGATGACATGGAAGCCGAGCGGCGCGACGAGGTCTCGAACCCTGCTCTGATATTTCGGGTGCGAATACTGGCCCATGACCTGCTCGCGGGGCGGCAGCACGACGATGCCGACCGCAAACTTATGCGCGTCAGCCAGGGAGCGCAATCGCGCGAACTGAATGCCGACGTTGCTCCAGGCCCGATCGAGCTTCGCCGAGTCGTTGCCCTCGAGCATGTCGATCTCCATCGCGAGCCGCGTCATCCCCCACTCGCCGGCGCCACGCCACCGGTTGAACGCGCGGCCGGCGACGTAAACCGCGCGGCTTTTCCGGAGCTGTCGATCCCACCAGCCGGTGGGCGTCGGGTTCATGTGCAGCAGCCGACCGGTCTTGGGATCGGCGGGAATCATTCCAGGCCCGCTCCCCGCTGACGGCCTGTCGTCGTCGAGCGCTTCGGGCACGTCGTTCGAGTAGAAACCCACCAGCACCAAATCCGGCTCCAGGCGTGAGGCGTTCCTCGCCAGCAGCGTGACCTCCTGGCGCGTGTCGTATCCCCCGACACCGAGGTTGACGACATCGAGATCCCGATTGGGGAATCGCTCGCGCAACAGCACCTCGAGTCGGGCGGGAAACGCCTCCTGGTCCCCGACGCCCCAGCCGAGCGTCAGCGAGTCGCCGATGAACGCCACTCGGAAACGTCCAGGTGGCTTCGGCGCGGCGACTTCAGGTCCGCGGAATCCCAGTGAGTTGATGGTGGTCAAGCCATCGTCGATCCACCCCTTCTGGCTCGGAGCCATCACGTATCGGATCTCCGGATCGGAGAGATAGCCGATCTGTGGCTCCCGGCTGGCGATCGGCGGCGGCGGAAAGATCAGACGCGCGCCCAGCTCGCACACGCCGAGCGCGACACAAATCGCGACGGCAGCCAGTCCCACCTTGGGCAGAATCCGCCCCAGAAGAGAAGTGTCGCTCGTCACTTCTGCAGGAGGAAGTTGCCGATCACCATCATGTCGAGTCCCGTCCCATAGAAGACGCGAACCGCGTCCCGCGGTGTGCAGACGATCGGCTCGTTGAATCCGTTGAAGGAGGTGTTGACGAGAATCGGGACGCCCGTGAGCTGGCCGAACGCCTTGATTAGCGTGTGGAAGGACCCTGCCGACTCCGGAACCGTCTGGACGCGAAGCCTTCTGGCGCTCAGCGGCAGCAGCGCAGGCAAGACGTCCGTGTCAACCACCTCGTATTCGTATTCCATGAATCGCGACGTGGCCGGACCTCGAAAGTAGCGGGGAAGGTCCTCCTCGCAGATCGATACGCTGTACGATCGATGCGGATCGCGCTGCTTCAAGAACACGTTCAGGTTTTCGAGCACGTACGGGCTAAGGGGACTTGCCAGAATGCTGCGATTGCCGAGGGCACGCGGCCCCCACTCCATTCGCCCTTGAAACCAGCCAACGAGCTTCCCCTGGGAAATCGCCGTCGCCGTGCGCCCGATTACCTGACCGTCGTGAACGTGGTCGTACAGGAGCTTGCAGTTGTCCAGGGTGGCCTTGATCTCGCCTGCCGTGAAGCCGGGTCCCAGAAACGGCGACAGTGCGGCCGAGCGGCCCGGAG
This sequence comes from Acidobacteriota bacterium, assembly GCA_046735235.1. GTDB lineage: Bacteria > Acidobacteriota > Vicinamibacteria > Vicinamibacterales > JAENWD01 > JAENWD01. The sequence goes on from JBKPSY010000265.1 coordinate 4,402, forward strand.
TTCGTTCCGGACCCGCGACCTCGAGCGCCGCTCCGACGGCCACGCCTGCATTGCCGGGGTTCACCGGCACGAAGGTCTGCTCGAACAGGTCGGACTGTGCGAGCAGCGTGTTGAAGTAGCTGTTGTAGAACAACCCGCCACCGACGCAGAGGCGGCGGCCGCCAAAGCGGTTCCTCACATCCTGCACGAGTTGCAGCAGGACCTCGCCAATGGCCTGCTGCACACCCGCGGCCGCTCGGGCGGCGTCGGCGAGTGTCCCGGATCCGCTGCGCCCCGGCAGGCTCGCGATGGACTCACGGAAGCGGGGCGACAGCTCGAGCCGATCTCCCTGATACGCAATCAGCGACAGCGGGCGTTCCGAGCCGCCATCGGCGACGTGGGCCAACGCCTGCAAGCGGTGCTCATCGCCGAGCGGCGCAAAACCAAATCTCTCTGCCGCCCGCGCGTAGACAGCGGCGAAGGCTGGCCCGTTCCAGGGAAACGGGAGCGGTGTCACGGCAGCCTCGGTGCCTTGCCAGACGCTCAATTCTGGAAGCCCATGGCGATCGCAGACGAGCACGACGGCATCGGGAAATGGCGAGGTGAAGAAGGCGGTGGCGGCGTGACCACGGTGATGGTCGACCCGCTCGATTAGCTCGACCGGCACGTCAGGAAGATCGATCGCCTGTTCCGCGACGGCATACTTCGAGACGTCGGCTATCGTCCGACCGCCGAGGCGCAGGACGGTCTCCACGGCCTCGACCGGCAATTGTGATGATCGGAGCCCGGCGCGACGTGTGCGCGTCACGCGCTCCTGCTCGCATACAGCGACGATCCGACCGCCGTCACACAGCGCGGCTGCGGCGTTCCGCGCGGCGCCAGCAATTCCGATAATGACCGACATCGAAGGGAATGCTCGGCATGATAGCGTATATTCTCGCCATGCCTGATGAGGCGCAGGACGCTGCGAGCTCGCCGACTGCTGAACCATGGGGCCCGCGTTTGTGGCTGGCGCTTGCCGTTCTGATCTTCGTGACGGCCTCTCTCGACTCCTACGGAATCAGCACGTGGCCGATGGCCGACGATGAGGTGCCGTCGCTTGTCGAGATGGGCCTGCTGCCGGTGGATGCCGTCACGTTTTCAGTCCCGGCCAGTCAGATCAACCGGCTGCCAAGGGCAACGCCTGTCTGGTATGCCCTCCAGCGCCGATTGATCGGGATTCTCCCGGCCGGCGAGCCGAGCTATCGGATCCCGTCGGTCGTCTTCGCGATTCTCACCTCAGCGATTGCGTTCGTGTTCGCAGCGCGCTGGCGCGGACTGTGGTTCGCGACGGCGCTGGCCATCGTCGTAAATGGCAGCCAGACGTTCGTGTATCTGGCACAGCTCGATCGCTTCTACAGCCTGGCGCTGTTGTTCTTCACGCTGACCCTGGGACTGCTGTGGGTTCCCGCGGGGGGCCTCGCGATGATCCTCGTCACGGCCCTGCTGGCTGCCCTTGCGGTGCTGTCGCACAACATGACGGTCGCAGTTTTCGTGCTGGCGTTTCTTGCCTCCGGGGCCGCCTACGTCGTTGGACAGGGCGAGCGTCGCGTGCTCGTACGAAGCGGCGTGGCTGCGCTCGTCAGCGTCGCACTGTATTTCCTCTATCTGCGGCCGATCGTCCAGGGATGGGCGAGTACCGGGAACCCGACGCCGGTGCTCGTTTCGTTCACCGCCCATGCTGGAGTGCCGACGCTGGCTCTTGCCCTGTTCGGGAGCTGGCTCTCCGTCGCGAGAAGGCACGGCGCCGGGATGCTGTGGTGGGCGCTGCTGTTTGTCGGGGGCCTGTGCTTCTTTCCGATCGCGCCGGTTTCGTGGAACCCGCGCTACTTCCTGTTCTTCATGCCGGCGATGTGGGTGCTGGCCTCACACGCCATGGAGTTCGTCGCGAGCAGAGTCGGCCGTCGGTCAACGGCCGCAGCCTGGTACGGGTGCGTCGTGGTGTTGCTGATGCCGAACCTGCTCAGTCACTACCAGGATGGGTCACGGCACGACTATCGCCAGGCAGCCGCGGTGCTGATGTCGCACGCGCAGCAAGGGCAGCCCATCCTCAGCGACGATGCGGAGACCATCTCCTACTACTTGCCGGCCGGCTTTCGCCAGACGTTGCAGGTCCGAACCAAAGTACGCGAGCTTCCAGCCTCCGAGTTCTTCCTGGTAGCGCGTTCGAACGCCTGGATGCCCCTGCCTCAGTTTCCGCACAGGCAGAGCGAGTTGCTCGCGGAAATCTACCGGCGGCGCTTCGATCAGTTTTCTCATATCCTCCGCGTCTATCGCGTGTCAGCAGCCGACCACTGATCTCACGCGAGATCGCTTCCCGCTTCCATGACTGCAGGCTCGCCACATTCTGCGCCCGGCCCTGTTCGGCCACGACGACCACGGCTCCTGATTCGAGCGGTGTTCGGCATCGCCCTGATCTTCACGCTCATCGGTCTGGTGGAGAGTGGTTTTCGGATAGCGAACCTGCTCTCGGGCGGTCTGATCGCGGCGCGGATGACACCCGACCTCGAGCTCGGCATCCGCAGCTGGACCACCCATCACGCGATGCGCCCGGGCTGGGTCAACCCGGCGTCCCCGACGAATTCGTTCGGCCTCCGATCGCCCGAAGTGGCCGTCCCGAAGCCAGCAGGAACATTCAGGATTCTGCTCCTCGGCGATTCGTTCACGTTTGGATTTCAGGCTGCCGACGATGTGGTCTTCGCCAGAAAGCTGGAACAGCGGCTCCGCGCCGGGGGGTTCCCGTCGGTCGAAGTCGTCAACGCCGGCGTCTTGTCGTATTGCCCGTTGCTCGAGTATCTGCAGTACCGCCACCATCTGCATGTGCTCGAGCCCGATCTCGTCATCTTGAACTTCGACATGTCCGACGTCCAGGATCACCTCGAGTACTCGAGAGACCTGGTTTCGTCGCCAGACGGCGTGCCGTTATACGTGACTGAGCCTTCGTTGAAAAACCCTCCGAGCTGGAGGCTGCTGTCATTCCAGTGGGTGGCGAAATTCGTCACAGCCGCGAGGCGACGAACCGAGTCCGCAGTCGAAGGCGTTCCGTTTGCCCGGGATCAGGATCGCTATGTGTGGGCGCTGGACAACGGGCCGGAGATGGACAAGGAAGTTCAGAGCACGCTAGCCCCGATAGTGAACCTCTCGGATCTGCTGGCGCACAACGGCATTCCGCTGCTGCTGGCGACCTACCCCCAGCCCTGGCAGGTGTCGGCCGACGCCACCCCTCTTCCACCGATTCGGGAGCAGTACGCGATCGGAATGCACACGGTCCATCTGAACGACCGGTCGTTCCGGAAGGTGGCGGCCTTTGCCGCGGCCCATGACATCCCGTTCGTCAACGCCACCAGCGCGTTCCGTCAGGATCCGAAACCGGCGAGCTTGTTCCTCGCGAGCGACTTCCACTTCACCGCCCGCGGGCACGACCTCTACGCGGAAGTACTGGCGAACTATCTCGTCCAGCATGCCCTGGTGGCGGTTGCTGGAAAGCCCGCGGCGGCACGGTAGGCTCCGCTATGGGAGCTGGCGCATTGGCGTGGCCGGCGGGTAGCCGAACTGACGGGGAACGACGTCGGGGGCCGCGCCGGTGACGGCCTCTCTGGTCGTGGTCTTCAACATGGCGGCCCCGAGCATGGTCACGTAGTACGGCACCTCGAGACCCGGTACCGAGACAAACTGCCCAGACACGACGAAGCCGACGATCGCAAGGATGACGCCGGACGCAAGGATGATCTCGTTCTGGTTCGTCTCGGTCTGTCGTGCCCGGGCGATAGGCCACAGCCTCACGATGGCGGTGCCGAAGAACAGCATCAGGAACACCGCCCCCGGGATGCCGACTTCGGCGCCGGTTTCCATCCAGACGCTGTGAGCGGATTTGCCCTCGGGCCATCCGTAGCGTGTCGCGATGACCCGCCAGTTGGCCGGACCCACGCCGAAGACCGGGTACTCTCCGATGACCTGGAGGCACGATTTCCAGAGATCGAGACGGCTCTCGGATGACGAGTCGCGTTCGCTGGCAGCGACAAAGGTGCTGCTGTACCGTTCGGCCAGCTGCGGACCGATGAAGCGCAGCGAGATCAGGCCCGTCAAGACGAGCGCTCCGATGTACTTCGGGCGCTTCGGCATCATGACGAACGCCGTCAGGCCGACCGCGATCAGGCCGAGCATGGCGCCGCGAGAGTACGTCAACAACGTGGTGTGCAGCATCAGCGCCGCGGCGATTGCGGCAAGACCACGCGCCGACCACGTCTTGCTCGACATCATCAACGTCACGGCCGGACCGAGCACCGTGACCAGGCTGACGCCGAAGCAGTTGTTGTCCATGCCACCGAAGCCATCGCCAGCGGTGTTGTAGCCTTTGAACAGATAGTTGAGGTTCTGCTCGAAGCCCACGTAGCCTTGAGCCAGCACGATCGTCCACAACATCGGACGCCAGTCCTTCTCGCCCTCCATCAAGGTGACGCCGACGACAAAGGGCAAGACCAGCTTCGACAACTCCCTCGCCGACTCGAACGCCACGGCAGGTTCCAGGGCCTGCGATGCCGAAACGAGAAACCACACCACAAACATCAAGAAGGAGACGACGACCGGCCACGCGCGTCCGAATCGCCAGTTTCCAAACCCTCTGAGGGCCCAGCCGATGAGCACCGCGACGCCGACCACGAAGCTCAGGTTGCTGAGGTCTCCCGCGAATCCGAAGATGAATTGCGGCCGAAGGATGGCGAGACCGACGTAGACCTGCAGCCCGATGAGCGGGTACGGCAGCGCCGCAAGCGCGCCGGCGAAGGTGACGATGTAGGTGAGGATCAGCCCCTTCATGCGACGTCTCTCGTGGTCTGGCTGTGCGCCTCGAAGAGCTCTTCCTGCGCGATCTCGAAAATCAGCATCGCCATGATCAGGAAGGTGTGGTTGTGCGTGCGAGCCTCGTGCTGCGAGACGATCCGGGTAACGGCCTCGGGCACGAACACGTCTCGTGCGAGAAACTTGTCCGACAGCAGCAGGCGGTGCACGAGCGGCTTGAGATCCTGAGCAAGCCAGAGTCCGAGCCGCTCGTACGGCTGAAACCCGGGGACGCCCAGCTTTGCGTACACTCTCATCTGCAACGAGGCAAGGCGTGCCTTGAGGGGGCCGGCTCCCATCAACGCGCCGGTGTTCGCATTGACGACTCTGAGAAAGGCCGGCTTGTGGCGTTTCAGAATGTGCGATTGCAGCGCGTCGCCGAGCTTGAGCTCGGGAGGGAGCGCCAGCAGCAGAGACACGAGCGTGGGGTCGAGATAGGGCACCCGCACTTCGGCAAACGACCGGAACATCTGGAGCGACAGCGCGGTCTCGCGTCGCAGCCGCTCGTCGACGAACAGTCGCCACACGCGCTGTACTGGAGGAGAAACCGCGCGCGTCGACTCCAGGCGAGCGCGCATCGCCGTCCTGGCGCGATCGAGAACGTCCGGGCCGCCTGCGCTCTTGCTGAACAAGGGGCCGTCCACCGCCCCGATCATGTACCCGGATAAATGGCGCCAGAGCCAGGCCTCCAGTGCCCGGTCATCCGGCGCGGCCAGCGCCGCGGCGTCGAGTGAGAACGCGTACGCCTTCCGCATGTGCAGCAACTCGCCGGCGTGGCCTCGCAGCAAGGTGGTGATCCCTAGATCGCGATAGGCCGGCAAGGTCGTCAGCACGATGCCCTGATCGAGGTACTGGCCGTCGGTCAGGCGTACCATCTGGCGCAGGTGTTCCTCGAACCTGCCGAGGAAGGAGGTGTCCAGCATCTGTTGATGATGGGGCCGCCCGGCAAGCGCCGAAAGCCGTCCGGCGGCCCGGTGATCGATGCTTCCTGGAATGCCGAGGCTCACCGTGGTGAGGGCAATCTGGTCAGGGACGACGGCGAGGATGGTCCTGGCGTCGAGGCCGCCCGACAGCGAGAGGCCGAGGCCACTCGTCCCCCAGGTTTGCCGCTCGACAGACGCGACAAACGCGTCTGAGACGGCGTCGAGCGCCGCGTCGCGCGCCGGCAGGTCTGGCGTCGGCTCGACGCCGCCGTACGATTCCACATGGACCCGGCCGGTGGGGACCTCGAACTCGAGGACGGACGCGGCGGGCAGCACCGAGATCGCCTCGAACGAGGTTCGGTCGCCGAGATACTGGCCAAATGCGAAGAACTGGCCGAGTCCCTCAGACGACGTCTTGCGGCTCAGACCCGGCACCGAGAGGAGCGCCTTGATCTCGGACGCGAAGACCAAGCCGCCTTCCGTCTGGGCCCAATAGAGCGGCCGCATCCCGAAGCGATCGCTGACGAGCGTCAATCGCTGTCGATCTCGGTCCCAGAGCGCCGCAGCGAAGCACCCGTTGAGCGAGGCCAGAAACCGCGGGCCTTCGGCGGAGAGACCGTGCGTCAGCAGCTCGATCACCGAGTCGCCCGTGATGTTGACGCCGTGACGGGCAAGATGTGTTCGAGCCTCTCGGGCTGCGTAGAGCTCGCCGTCGAAGGCAAGCGCCAGTGTGTTGCGCTCGGCGAGGCCAGCCGGTCGCGCGTCGAGCGTGACCGAGCCCAGGCCTGCGTGTCCGTCGCTCGAGACCCACGTGTACGTCTGCTGCCACGGATAGTGTCTTTGCCGGGATACCATCGCGTTCACCAGCGATCGCGTGTCGCCCGGAAGCCTCGAAATGACGCCGCAGATGCCAGGCATGGATCAGATGCTGCTCGTAACCTTGACGTCTGACGCGAAGGTCCCGGGCCGTTCCGCGCGGTGGCGAGTTCCTGAAATCGACAACGGGACGTTCAGAAAGCGCGACTCGACAGCCATGAAGAACAGGCGACCGAACAGGAGCGACACCGCCACGCAGGCGGGCGTGACGACGATCAGCGTGGCGAGGCCGCTCTGAAAACCCCACGCATTCAGCGCCGCGCTCACCGCCTTGACTGGCGTCTGGTGCACCAGGTACAGGCTGTAGCACATCGTGCCGCACCACCCCAGCCCACGTACCATCCGCCAGGTCAGCAACCGAGTGTCGAACCGATGCAGCACCAGCAACATACCTGCAAATGTCACCGCCACACCGAGCTGGATGTCAACGAACAGCCACAGTGCCAACCCGGCACTCACCAGAGCCGCGACGGCGCGCACACGCCACTCGACGCGCTGCGTGATGACGTAGTAAACCGCCATCCCCGCGGCAAACATGAACCAGCTGCCGTCGAAGAAGAAGCCGCGCACCGGCACGTCAAAGGCCGCGTGCGCTCCCAGCATCGCCGCGCACCCGACGGTTACCAGAATCGATCCCAGAAAGAACCGTCCGGGCACGGTCCACAGCAGCAACCCGGTAATGGCGTAGAACTGCTCCTCGTAGCAGAGCGTCCAGGCCTGCCCCGGAAAGTGGCCGCGCGGCCCCCCGACGAAGTAGTGGCGCCAGGTCTCCGTGAGCGTGAGGTTTCCAGCCCATTGCCAACCGCTGAACCACCAGGGACGCGGCTGCTGCCATGGCAAGGTCGACAACAGCCCGGGCCAGGCGACGCAGTCGACGACCAGAAAGAAGGAAATCAACGCGACGATGACCGCCCAGAGGGGCGGGTATATTCGCTTGAATCGTCGAAGGAAGTACGTCCGCGCGGGGTGACCGTGACGACGGGCACGATCGGCCGCGGCCGAAATGCAGTAGCCGCTGATCACGAAAAAAATCGGAACGCCGAGATTTCCGTAGCTCGCCAGCCACAAGAGCGCGCCCGTTGCGCCAGCGTCGGGCGGCAAACCCGGCGTCCCGGCATGCACCAGAGTGCTGTGGTAGACGATCACCATGAGACACGCGACGCCTCGCCACGCATCGAGGGTCTGGTATCTGGCAAAGCCCGCGGGGACCGTTGGCTGCGCCGTCACGGGATGTTCCTGACGATCGCGGGCCCAAGGGCCGTGGCTACCGGGACCGGCAACCGCTGCCACACGGCAATCGCGGCCCTGAACTTCGGGTTCTTCGGGCCCTGATCCGGCAGTGCGCCGGTAAGCCCCAGGTACTCCCAGGCGAGTTCCTGAGGCTGTGCGCCCCACTGCTTCTTGAAATGGAACGTCCCTTCGTCAGGGGTCGAGCGACCGAAATCAAACGTCTTGTAGCCTCGCTCGACTGCCCACTTGAGCATCGTCCAATAGAGCAACGTGTTCGGCGAACTGGACGCGTGGGCGCGGAGCGACGAGGCCCAGGGCACCTCGATGCGGTCGCGCCAGCCGAGCGTGATCGACGCAGCGACCGGCTCGGCCCCGACACGCACCACGAACACGCGGGTGTCCGCTGGAAACGCCTGCAGCACTTCTGCGAAGAAGCGACGTCCGTAGACCGGCGTGCCGAGGTCGCGCATGTTGTGCGCGAAGACCCTGTAGAAGTCGTCCAGCAGTTCCGCGCCGCCGTCTTCAGCAGTGCAGCCGCTCTTCTCTGCCTTGCGGACCTGGTTCCGCACCTTCCGGTCGAGGGCGGACCACAGCATCTCGGACGTGGGGACGAGCGGCAGCCACATCGCAACCTTGTGGCACTTGGCGGGGCAATGGACGAACCGCCGCCGGACGTGGCGCAGCTCGACATGCCGCCAGGCGCGTTCACGAGCCAGCGACTCCGCGCGCGCACTCAGCGCCGCGGCTGCCGCGTCGTCGTCGGCGACCACGCCGCCGTAGTTCACAAATGGCAGCGACACCGCAAACGTGCCGAACAGACGGCTTCGAAATTCGACGAGCGGAAGCACCCCGGTGATGCGGGGGCCGTCCTCCGCCGCAAGGTAGACGCTGGCGTGGCCGAAGGCGGCCGCGAAGACATCGCGCCATGCCCACTGGTGGTACGCCGTCGCGTCAGGATGCCGGCCCACGTAGGAATTCCACGCGGCGTGGTCGTCGATGATGTTGACTGTCACCACTGGTACGGAAGCGCGACGGACGCGCCGTGGGGCACTCGCTCGATGTCAAACCGCGGGAGAATCGAGCGGAGTGAGCCCCAGGCGAAATCCTGCAGCAGTTGCCTGAGACGAGTCTCCGTCTGATCGAGATTGCGGTAGTGTCTCAGCCGGCTGAGTAGCCCGACGTGCAGTCGCGGCTGGTCCGGATCGATCTCCCACGGGTGCAGATAGAAAATCACCGGGAGGCGCTCGGTCTCATTCACGCGCTGGATGCCCCAGCGGGTCCATCCGTAGGGCAACAGGCGAAAGTACCCACCGCCGGCGATTGGCAAGTTCGTACCGGCCGCGCGGGCAGTCGATGCCGGCAGCTCGATCAGGCGGCCGTTGGCTCGATCGATGACGTAGGGATGTCGGGCCGACACGGGAATGCCATAGCGGTCATGGCGGATCGGGAAGATGCTCGCGTCGTAGGTGTGTCCCTCCTCGATGAGCACGTCGAGCGCCCAGAGGGAACGCGGCACGATGGAGTAGCTGGGCGCGCGGTAGCCGTTGACTGCCATCCCGCTCGCCTCTTCGAGCAGGGCCTTGGCGCGTCGAACGTCCTCCCGAAAGGCTGAGGGGGTCTGGTCGTACACCAGTCGATGGCCGTAGCCGTGAGACGCCACCTCGTGGCCCGCTGCGGCGATCCGCGCCACGAGCGCCGGGTGACGTTCCGCCACCCATCCCAACACGAAGAACGTGGCGCGCACGCCGTGCTCCGCCAGCAGATCGAGCAGTCGCTCGGTGTTGCGGCAGACACGACTCTCGAGCTGGTCCCATTGGCTGCGCGGAACGATTCCGTCGAAGACGCTGACGTGGAAGTAGTCTTCGACGTCCACGGTCATGGCATTGATGATCTGAGGGCTCATGCTGGCCCCTCTCTACCGCCGACAATGCCGACAGCGCCAGTCGGCGCGACAGGAAACATCCAACGCCTCAAGCGTTGACGCACCAGCTCGGTACGCGCCTCCGTGAGCTGTGCGATGCCGTACGAGTACACGAGGCAAAGGACGGCGAGGCCCGCAGCCATTGCGACCGTGGCCGGCGATAGCTGCCACTGGAGCGGGCCACCGAGCGCCGCGCGGAGAAAGACCAGCAGCGGCACATGGACGACGTAAAGCGTGTAGGACTGCCCGGCCAGCAGCTTCGCGGCGCTGGAGGCGACGCCGTCCTGGTTCGGCTCGCCGCGGAGATGCAAGATCACCCACACGACCGCGGTGAAGACGCCCCCAATCAGATAGTCCCTCCATACGACCGGGAGCGAACCGAGGATCGAGTGACAGGCGAGTAGGGTCGCGGCAAGTACTACCAGCGCGGCGATCAGGATCTCCTGCGGATGCCGTTCCACGAACGTGCTCGTGGGCAGGAACCACACGGCGACGCCCATCAGCCACAGCGGAAAATATTCCAGCACCGTGACCCCGACCAGGGCGCCGGCGGCCAGCGCCCCAGCGGCGCACAAGAGCCGCGTGGTGGCGGTCCCCGGCAATGCGGCCCAGCAGAGCATCGGGAAGAGCACGTAGTACCAGAACTCGAAGCTCAGACTCCACAAGGGCGTATTCGACCCAAGGGTCGGCACCAGAATCGCCTGGAGGAACAACGCGTTGCCCGTGAAGATGTCCACTCCGAGGTGAGCCCGCACGTCGAAGAAATCGTGCCACGCTCCGGTCGCGTGGCCTGTATAGACCGGGTGCCCGGGAAAGAGCGTCAGCCCGGCCATGTCCCACGCGAGGGTGAGCAGCAGACCCGGCAGAAGCACCACGTAGAGTCGCGAGACCCGCGCCGCCGCGTACTCGAGCCAGCTCCAGCGGCCCGATGCGCCAGCGCGAATGACCGACCGCGATATCAGCGCGCCGCTCAGGACGAAGAACACCATCACCGCGTCGTGCCCGAATGACGTCAGCGTATAGAAAACCAACGCCGACGCGGAATGAGGGACTTCGGACCAGTCCGCAAAGAAGCGGTATCGGATGTGGTACACGAGCACTGCCACGGCCGCCAGTCCTCGCATGGCGTCGAACCACAACGATTGCGTGCGGGTCAGGCGCATTCGCGACACGGCTCGAGCGCCCAGCAGGGCCTCGCGGAGGTCCATCACGCACCCCGGCGAAGCAACACCGTCTTCATCGTCGAAAACAGGATGAAGACGTCGAGCGCCAACGAGAGATTCTTGATGTAGAAGAGATCGTACTGCAGCTTCATCAGCGCGTCTTCGACGCTGGCGCCGTACGTGTAGCGCACTTGCGCCCAGCCGGTGAGCCCAGGTCTCACCACGTGGCGTTGTCCGTAGTACGGGATCTCTTTCAGAAGCTGGCTGACGAACTCCGGCCGCTCCGGCCGGGGCCCGACAAAGCTCATGTCGCCTTTCAGGATGTTCCACAGCTGCGGCAGTTCGTCGAGGCGTGTCCGTCGCATCAGGTGGCCCACCATCGTGATGCGGGGATCAGCCTCGCCTTGGCTCCACACTGCGCCCGTCGCGGCCTCGGCGTCATGGTGCATCGACCGGAACTTGTGCACGGTAAACACGTGGCCGTGCCGGCCGACGCGACGCTGGTGATACAGCACCGGCCCCTTCGAGCTGAGCCTGACGGCGAGCGCCACCAGCGCCATCACCGGCGCCGCGAGCACGAGAGCAACAGCCGCCATGACCAGGTCGCTGACGCGCTTGGCCATCGCCAGCCAGGCAGACTGGCGGAATCCGTCGGAGAAGATGAACCAGCTTGGCCGCAGGTTTTCGACGGCGATCTTGCCGGTGTACTCCTCGTAGACCGACGCAAGGTGCGCGAAGGACACGCCCTCGATCTTCATCTCGAGGAGCTTGTCCATCGGCAAGCTGCCCCGCGCATCCGACAGACTGACGACGACGCGGTCGACGCCGCGGGCACGCACGACCGCAGGAATATCCTCTACGGTCCCGATCACGCCGGGGTTGAACACCGGCTGGCCGACCCGCGCCGGGTCGACGTCCACAAAGCCCACCAACTCCACGCCAATCTGACCTCGCATGGCGTGGAGTTCCCTTGCGAGAGCGACGGCGCCAGGACTCGTGCCCACGATGAGGATCCGTTCGCGCGGCGCGACCCGCGACACGATCCACTCGAACGCCAGCCGCCAGCCGATGACGGCGGCGATCACAAGGGCCGCGGCGATGAGCACCACGCCGCGGCCAATGATGAGCGCGGGAACCCAGTAATACAGGGCGGCAAGGAGAAACGACGTCACCCCGAGCGCCCGCACCGTTCGGACGAACAGCTCGCGACGGTCGGCGATGACGCGCGGGTTATACAAGTCGGCGTAGTACAGGCAAATCTGACAGGCCAAGGCGATGAGAAACGCCTTCTGGAGCCCGCCTTCTACGAACAACAACAGCTGCGCCTCCGGACCCAGGCGCAGCCACGCCGCCAGCGCCACGGCGCTGACGATCAGCGCGGTCTCGAAGAGGAGCAGGGCCAGCAAGTGACCCAGCACGCGCCGGCCCAGCACGTTGCTCATTTTCGGCCCATCAGGCGACGAAGTAGTCCAGGCTTTTCGCCATTTGGGCTGTCGCGATAGCCGTAGTACCGGTAGTACTGGTTGGCGCCAGGCGCGGCGCTCTTCGGATCGACCCGGTTGAGCACGACGCCGAGGACACGCTCGCGACCCAGCGCATCGGCCGCGCGATGAATCGCTCCGAACGGCGTCGTCCCGGCGGCGATGACCAGCACGACGTTGTCCACCATGCGCGCGAGCAGCTTGGCGTCGGGAAGGATGCCGACCGGTGGCGAGTCGATAATCACCCAGTCAAACATCGTGGACGCCTCGTCCAGAATCTGCGCCATCCTGAGAGAAGTCAGGCCGTGCATCGGGTCGTGGTTCGGGTGTCCCGCTGGCAGCACAGCGAGGGTCGGCGACAACTGAACGATCGAGAGTTTTTGTGGTACCTGGGCCGCCAGAGCCTCCGACAACCCCGCCTGCTTCGCGATGCCGAACGCGATGTTTACGCCGGGCCGACGCAGATCCGCGTCGATGAGCAGGACCTTCTTGCGATACGACTCGCTCAGTGTCAGGGCCAGGTTCGTGGCCGTCAGCGTCTTGCCCTCTTCCGCCAGAGCACTCGCGACCAGGACGCGGCGAATGCCCGTCTCCTTCTGGGCGTGGTGCAGGATCGCGGCCAGGCGTCGGTACTGCTCCACCGCGACTGGCTGCAACTGTGAGTTCGCCACCAGCTTCTCGCTGTGACCGACCACGGCCTGCAACAACGACTCGTCGACAGCCAGCGCGTCGCGGTCGGCCGCGGAATCGACGCCCGTGTCGTCGGCCGGCGGGTCGGCGACGTCAACAGGGCTTTCTGCTACTGGACTCTCGGATAGGGCTGGAACGGCTGGATCGGGCGTGAGCTCGCCCACGAAGGCATCGTCCCGCAGCGCCCCAGCCCGTTTCATCGCATCACCAATTCGACTCATCGCCACCCTCAGAAGAACGAGAACCCCTTGCGTTTGCCGTAGCTCGCAAACAACCGGTCTGCCGGATCTTTGGCCACAGCTTTCGGCGTGGTCGGAAGGGCTGGAGCGGGCGGCGCCTTGGTCTCGGCCGCCGCTGGCGCCGGCCGTGTCGGCTCCGATGCCGCAGGAAATGGCGCTCTGAGATCGAAGTCGTCGCAGACTTCGCGAATCATGGCCGCGTCGATGACGGTCGTCTCGGCAGCGAAACCGCTGACCATCGCGTTGTCGCAGATCACGCTGATCGTCCTCGGCACGCCGCCGGATCGCTCGTAGATGGCCTGCATCGCGTCGCGCGTGAAGATCTCACGGCCGTTGGCGCCGGCCACCTTGAGCCGGCCCGCGACGTAGGCGCGTGTCTCACTTGCATCGAGCAGCCCAAGCGTGCAACGAAGGGCCACGCGCTGTTTGAGCTGCACGAGCGACGGCAGCCTGAGCCGGTCGGAGAGCTCGGGCTGAGCCGCCAGGACAAGCGGCAGCAGCTTCCGCCCGGGCGTCTCGATGTTCGACAGCAGCCGTACCTCTTCCAGAAGCTCGCCGGAGAGGCACTGGGCCTCGTCAATGACCAGCGCGGTCGTGCGGCCCTGTTCGGCTCCCGCAAGCAGCTCGCGTTCGAGCTCTGCCAGCAGTGTCGCCTTCGACCCCATGGCCTCGGGCGACAGATGAAACGACCGCGCGAGAAACTCGATGAACTCGTTGCGCGTCAGCATCGGGTTGGCCAGATGGACGATGCGCGCGCCCCGACACGCCTCGGAGGCAAGAGCCGCCTGGACCAAGGTGGTTTTGCCGGTGCCGGCCTGCCCCAGGAGCAGCGTGAGGCTCTTCCTGGCGGAGATGCCGTACTCCAGGTTCGCCAGCGCTTCGCGATGGCGGGCCGTGAGCAGCAAGTACTTCGGGTTCGGACTGAGTTCGAACGGCAACTCGTCGAGCCCGTAGAAGGTCGTGTACATGGGTACCTTTACGTCCGCGTCAAGACCCACCAGGCAACGCCGCCGACCAGGCCGAGCACAACCACGGCGCACGCTCCCCCGATAAGGAGATGGCGCCGGTACAGCCGCCGGCGGTCGCCTACTGTCTGCATCAAGGGCACGAGCGCCAGGACCGGAAGCGCGAGCGACCCAGTCACGTCTTCGTCGGTCTTCAGGCTGTCGTCGCGGTACACGATCAGGAACACGACACCCAGACCCACGGCCATACCTCCAAACGCACCGAGCGCGTAGATCCGGGTCCGATTGGGGCTGAACGGGCGAGCCGGGACCCTGGCCGGGTCGAGAATCGTGAATTGCTGGCCTACCTGCCGTTCCTCGAGGTTCACCGTGAGCTTCGATTCTTCGCTCTTGGCCAACAGGCTGGCGTAGAGCCGCTGCAAGGTGTCGTAGTTGCGGGTCACCTCGATCATTTCGGTCTCACGAGTCGGGGCCGCATCCAGCCTTTGCTGATACATCGCGATCGTCGCGCGAACCCGATCCACCTGTGCCTCGTTGGACGCGATCAGCTTGCGAAGACGCTCGGCGTTGATACCCATCTCGCGCAGGCGAATCGCCTGAGCCAGCTCAGTCTTGGTCTTGGGCCGCTGCGGCGCCGCTTCGGGGGACACGGGCGCCTCGAGCGCCTCTTTGGCCGCCTTCTGCTCGAGCGTGGCGATCAGCCGCTTCATGCGCCCGATGTCCGGATGCTCGGGCTTGAGACGGAGCTCCATGCTGCGGAGCTGCGCTCGAGCGGCTTCCAGTTGCTGCGCGGTGCTGCCTCCTGAGACCGTCCCGCTCGCTGAGTCGACGTTGGGTTCGGCGGCCACCGCGTCTGGCGACGTCATATCGCCGATCTGGCGCTCGATCAGCGCCAACTGGTCGCGATCTCTCGCGATTGCGTCCTGCAGGCGCTGCGCCTGCAATTGGGCACTGTTGATGGCAGCCAGGTTCGCCTGCGATTGCGACGGCAACTGACCAGCATTCGCCCGCCGAAATGCCTCGAGCCGCTTCTCCTGCTCCAGCAGCCGCTTGTGTGCGTCCTCCAGCTGCGATTCGAGGAACTGCGTGGTCCCCTGGGCCAGGTCCTCGCGGTCTTTCAGGTTCTCGTCGATGAAGAGGCCGGCCAACCGCTCGGTAACCTTCATCGCGGTGACTGGAGACTCCGAGACGTAGGCCACCTTGAACGCATCGCCACGCACCACTTCGACGCTGACGTCCCGGCGCATGCGTTCGACGACATCCTCCATGAGGCCTGTCCGGCGTTCTTCCGCGTAGAGATTCAGGTCCGTGACGATGCCTTCGAGCCTCGTGCGGCTCATGATCTGCTGCGAGATCGTCAGGATGCGATCTGCAAGGGTCGCTTTCACGCCGCTGCGCACGAGGTCTTCGCGCACCCGTGGCGGCGTCATCATGACGACGGACTCAGAACGGTAGACGTCCTTCAGCGTGCGGGCGTAGGCATACGCCCCGAGCCATCCGGCCAGACAGGGAATGACAATCAGCCACTTCCAGCGCCAGAGGAGAAGTGCGATATCGTCCGGGGTGTATTTCTTGCCGGGAATCATCGGGCCCTCATTCAATAAAGCGGCAGCCAGAGCGTCAGGCCGACCGAAGCGCCCTGCCTGTTGAGCATGGGCGGAACCGTGCCAGGCAGGACTACGCTGGTGTCGAAGTGATAGCGGTAATAGAAATACTGGCCGTAGGCCGCGAGGTTGCGAAACAGCGCGTACCGGAGCTGCGTCGTCCCCGTCGTCGTCGAGAAGCCGTTGTTGGTGTTGCCGAATCCAACGTTGCCGAAGGCATACGACACCGTCGCGGTGAAATCGAGTCTGGGCGCCGGAAGACCCCGAACCGATGCGCTGGACGTGTTCGAAAAGACAGGGTCTCGAAAGCCATCAACGAACCCGGCTGAGCGGTCGTAGCGGGCGTCTGCCCGCCAGGTACGTCCCCAGCGATGGGCCAGTGCCACGGCTCCTCCCAGGAAGAACTGTGTGGTGGGATGAAATTCCTCGTCGGTGCTGACCTGGTCTGCAACGAAGATGCTTGACCGGGTGTCGAACGAGAACGTGGTGCGCCGCGCAATGCGGTACTCGCGGCCGTACCCCCCGTCCACGCCGACATCGATGAGATGGCTGACAACCGGCTCGGTGTCGATACCGCCGTAGATGGATCGCATGTAGCCGTAACCAGCCCGGGCGGAGACGTATCGGTTGATGGAGTAGCGGTACCGGCCGCCGACGGTCTGAGTCCACTGCTGGCCAAATCCGTCCGTCTCGGACGAGGTTCCCAGGAACGTGACATTACTCGTCGTGTAGTAGCCCTCGAGCGACGACCGGGGCGACAACGCTTCAGTGACCCCGACGTGCCCGGAGAAGTTCAACGTCGGTTGTTTGGCGACCGTGTAGTCCAGGCCCGGAATCTGCTGGATATTGCCAGCGCCGTTGAAGATGCCCTGCCCGATATTGCCGAAGCCGTAGTACGGCGAATAGCTCACGTTGCCGTTGGCGTAGAACGTCGTGCGGCGAGCAATCTTTCGGTCGAAGCCCGCGTGGGCTCCAACGTCCCAGCGATTGACCCAGGGCGACCGATCGCTGGGAGCGTCATTGAAATATCCGGTCCCGGCATTGCCGAAAGCGCCGATGGTCGCGTGCTGCCATTGCCGCTCAAACGTGAGGCTCGCGTTGGCGCCTTGGAACGTGGACGACGGCAGAGACGCCTCGCCCGCCGGCACGATGTCCTGCACGTAGCCCGCATATCCGGAAGCGGTGAAGTCGAGCCGGTTGTTGCGCGCCTCGACGGGAGCTGCCCCGCCGAACAGGCCGCGGAACAGCGGTTCGGGATTCGCCGCCATCTGCGCGACAGCGGGGCACACTCCGGCCGAGAGGACCAGCATCACGACCAGGAGGCAGCGGACCGGGGTGAGCAACGTGGCACCTGCGACGGCGTCAGGGGACGATCACGGTATCGCCTGGTCTGAGCTCGATGTTCTGGTGGAGGTTTCTTCCCTTTTCCACGTCGTCGTAATTGAATTTCAACGCCACCTGCCGTCCCTTTTCGATGCGGTTGATGATGATGTTCTTTGAATGCGCGAACTCGTTGAGCCCGCCGGCCATCGAGATGAGCTGCAGCACCGTGGTCGGAGCACTGATCGGATAGGCGCCCGATTTGCCAACCATGCCGGTGATATAGACCCTGCGGCTGTTTATCTGCTTCACGACGACGGAGACGGTGGGCTCTTCGACAAACCGCGAGGCCGCCTCGGTAATCGCCTTGCGGAGCTCTTCAGGCGTCTTGCCCGCAGCGTCGAGGTCGTTTACCAGTGGGAGCGTGACCTTGCCGTCCGGACGAACGGTCACATCAGCGCTCATGTCCTTGTCTCTCCAGAAAACGATCGTCAGCACGTCGTCGGTCCCGATGACGTAGCCGGGCGGCAAGTCCACACCGGTTGGAACCGGGCGCAGGTCTGGCTTAGCGGGCGCTTTGGCGGGCGGCACGGGAGCCGCCGGCGTGGTCGCCGGCGGCTTGGAGGGCGCCGGCGGCTTGGAGGGCGCAGGCTGCTGCAGCTCCGACGCGGCAGCGAAGGCCCGATAGGAACTGACGCTGGGCGCTCCATACATGAACGCAAACACCGCAACCGCGAGCCGAACGCCGGCGGCCGATCTCAGGCGGGTAGTCACCAATCGCGTCACTGTCGGTACTCCTTGAACGGGAGCTGGCAGTCGTGCTTGCGGAGGAAGTTGAGAAACCGCTTGTAATCGTGGGGTTCCATGTTGAACAGCTTCGCGACGATGCGGTAGTTGCCGCGGGCCTCCTCGAGACCCTTTCGCACCAACTCGCGGAGGTTCTCCTTGGTGATCTCTCGCTGCATGTAAAGCGGATAGACGGCGGTCCAGAAGGATCCCTGGTCTTCGCGCAACTTGCGGTAGAGGTCGTCCGCGACGGTACGTCGGCGCTCCCGTTTGGGACGAATCGAGACGCCCCGCTGCTGCCGCACCTCGATCGGCAGGTCGTCGATGCCCGCCTCGGCGGACCGTGCCTTGACCACCAGCCTCTCGATTGCGTTTTCGAGCTCGCGAACATTCCCCGGCCAGGGGTATTCACAGAGCGCTGCCATCGCGTCTTTCGAGATGCCCTGCACGCCGGCAGACCCGTTGGCGAATCGCTTCAGGAAGTGATTGGCCAGCTGCGGGATGTCCTCTCGCCTCTCGCGAAGGGCCGGCACGACGAGGTGAATGACGTTGAGCCGGTAGAACAAGTCCTCTCGGAAGTGACCGTCGGCGATCATCGTGCGGAGGTCACGGTTGGTCGCGGTCAACACGCGCACGTTGACTCGCCCGCTCGCGCGGTCTGAGCCGACTTTCTGCAGTTCGCCGGTCTCGAGGAAGCGCAGCAGCAAGCCCTGCATCCGCAGCGTCATCTCGCCGATCTCGTCGAGGAACACGGTACCCTTGTCGGCGTATTCGAGCTTGCCAGGTGTGTCGCGGTAGGCACCGGTGAAGCTGCCTTTGACGTGCCCGAACAACTCTGATTCGAGCAGCGTCTCGGGCATGCCTGCGCAGTTGATTGGCACGAACGGTTCGCGGACGCGCGGGCTGCCCGAATGGATGGCGCGTGCGACGAGCTCTTTGCCGGCGCCGCTCTCGCCGGTGATCAAGACCTTCGCGTCGGAACTCGAGACACGCTCGATCTCCTCCAGCAGCTCTCGCAGCCGCGCGCTGGTGCCAAGCAGTTGTGCGTTCTGGTGTCTCATCGTGTTCATGTTGTGCGGCACTTCAAGGTCGAATACCCGCGAAGGAGGACCGCGCTGTCCGCTCTCTCCGCTCTTGTTCTTGACCTGGGCCAACGAAGCTCTGCAAAAAACCTTTAGCCCGGCGTAAAAAGGTAGTCTACGGTTGGACTTTTGTCGCGCAACCGTTTCAACGCGAATCCTGTATCACTCTCGATACGACCTATGACGCTAGCCAGACGTTCAGGCAACATCTATGTCATTTTCGAGAAATTGGTATAGCCTTTCGCACTTTATTCGTCAGATCGAGGCTTTGATCGTCGAGAAGGAGTTGGCGCGTCGAGCTCGGAGGGAGATGGTCGATTTGAGAGTGACTGTCCGGCTCGGGTCCGGAACTCTGGGCCGCCTCCGAGCTCGCGCGGCCCCACGGGACTCTCGACCTGGAAGATTAGGGGGTACCTCGTCTGGTGGCGAAGCCGCCAGCGTCGCAAGAAACGATGAAGCCACATAGGCACGGATTAGGGTTCAAGAGGCATGCCTGGAAAGCGGCCACGAAAGAGCCTTCGTCAACTGCGGTATGTCTTGGAACTGGTCAATGGACCTACACAAAAGTGAATGCCTGCACATCGACCGGAGGGTTTCAGGGAAGTCGGTGGATTCGCGTTCCAAGCTGCTCTGCCGGTTGTCCGCTGACGAGGTTCGAACGGTCCTGCTTGTAGACGCTCGCCCGACGTGGTGAGAATGGAGTCGAATCGCCTGGTGGTCTGCGTACGCCGTGGCAGAATGCGACGACGGATCGTGGCGAGTTTGCGTTGACGGGACGGTCGCAGAAAGTGGGCAAGTGAAATGGTGACTTCCGTGACTCGCGTGATGTTGCTCGTCGTGCCGTTGATGGTCGGCGGGCTGTCGGTGAGAGGCGAAGACGCGCACGACGCGATGGTCCAGGCGGACCGCGTGCTGATCGGTTCGGAGTTCGTTCCTCGACGCACCGATCTTCCCGCCACGCTCATCGTGCCCGCCGGCCAGACCGTCGAACTGCCGGACGGCGCCACCTACGACTACATCGAGGTGGCGGGAACGCTTCGCGTCTCACGCACGCGCGATACGCACGTGAGCTTTACCCACTTGATCAACCTGCCCGGCGGGACGATCGACGCGGGAACCCAGGCCGATCCGATTCCATGCGATCGCCGCGTCGAGTTCGTCATTCGAAATGTGCCGATCGACACCGCCAAGGATCCGTTCCAGTGGGGCAACGGGTTGATCAATTTCGGGCATCAGACACGCGTCGGGTGCCGCAAGACGGCGTTCCTCGAGGCCACGGACGGCATTCCGGCAGGCGCCACCCACATCACTTTGGCGGGTGCTCCGGTGAACTGGCAGGTCGGAGATGAGCTGCTGCTCCCCGATACCGAGCAGCCTGCGTCTGCCCCCAGACGCGAAGCCAGGGTCACGATCGCGGCCATCAACGGCGCCGACGTGACGCTCTCGAAGCGCCTCGATTTTGCGCATCCGGCGATTACGGATCCGAACGGCGTCGTCGTGCTCCGACCGCGTGTCGCCAACCTGACGCGGAACATCGTGGTCCGTTCCGAAGGACAGCTGGGGCCCGGCGTCACGAGAGGCCACACCGTGGACGTCGGCATGACGGCGAAATGGGACATCCGCTACAACCAGTTCGTCGGCCTGGGACGAACGCTCGACGTCCCGCTGGACGACACCGTCCTCGGCACCCACGTTGGCACAAACGAGCGCGGGAGGTACGTGGAGCATCATCACCACGCGCAGTCGTCGGTAGGCAGCGTCGACGTCGGCAACACCTATCTGGGCAATCGCACGACGACGAAGTGGGCGCTGGTCCTTCATGCGACGTCCGACGCGCTCGTGGAAGAAAATGTCGCGGTCGATTTTCCTGGCGCGGGCTTCGTGACCGAAGACGGCTACGAGGTGAGGAATGTCTTTCGCCACAACCTCGCGGCGTACATGGGGGGCGACCCCAAGTATGCGTCGGGGTTCCAGGGTCAGAACCATGTCAACGCCAACTGTCCTGGCTGCGAAGGATCCGGATTCTGGTTGCGAGGGGTGATGAATACCTTGGACCGGAATGAAGCGTGGAACAGCTTCAGGGGCATCAATCTGTTCGATCAGCAGCAGGTCGCTGGTCGTTATCCCAGCACGCCTGGAGCCATGCCCGACACGCCGAACAACAACCATCTCATGCAGCCCATTGCCATGACAGGGAACGTCGTCGCTGCCAATGTGCTGGCGGGGTACGAATACTGGGCCGTGCGACGCTTTCCGAACGAGAATCTGATTTCCGCCTTCAACAAGAACTTCCAGGTCATGGGGGTCCAATCCGACGGGATCGATCACTGGTATCGGAATCCCCACTTGATTTGCAAGGCCGGCTCCGCCGGCTCCGTAGGCGTGCACGCTTCGATGGCCTACACAGGCAGTTTCGAGATCGAGGGAGGCGGCCAAATCGCGGGTTGTAGCATCGGCATCACCGGGGGCGGCGGAGTGGCCGGCCTGAAGCTCACCGGAACCGTCCTGCAGAATGTGGTCAATATCGACATGCTGCCCCAGTCGGCGCGATTCGAGAACGTGCAGCACGTGCCGCTCGGCGACCACGCGCATCAATACATCCTGTTCAACAAGGACGGCAACGGAGGGAGCCGCGTGTGGAACGGCACCGACCCCCTGCCGAGAGTCGGCATCAGCACGTGGATCCACCAGCGCGGATCTCAGTTGGTAATCAAGAACTGGCAAGGGACTGGGCAGGATTACTTGCTGTTTTACCGTCAGCAGCTCGGGAGCAACCCCGCCTGGTACTCCGCTGCGCATCAACACGCGTTCAACACCCCCGTAAAAGGACTCACGATGTTGCAGTCGTGGAAACAGTTCGGGTTGTCGTATGGCGGCGACGTGCTGAAAGAGAGCGAGGCTGTCCAACTGGATGGAGTGGTTGATGGCTATGCGAGGGCTGGGCTCGGAGTGCCCTTCGGTCCGCCTCGCGCCATCGTCACGTTCCCGACGATGCGCGAGCCGGCGCTGGGCCCCGACGGGCGCCATCCCAGCGTCAGCGGGTACGTGAACATCAGCGCCATCCTGACCGGCGACCCCAACGGCGCCTCGAACGTCATGATGGCGAGTGTGGATGGCGAAGCGCCCCACAGCGTCGGCGATGGCGCAACCAATTCAGATGACCGTATCTTCAATACGGCACACATCGCCCCGGGCGTGCATACGGTGAAGGTCTGGCGGACGCAGAAAGGCTCAACGAAGCCCGTGCTCGAGTCTGAGTTCACCGCTCAGTATTTCGTGGAGGGCACTGCTCCCGCGGTCGCCTCATCGCCCACGAAATGACGAACGGAGGCACCCTGCCGGGACAGTCGGCAGGGGGGCGGAATCGCGTGCGGTCCTAGAGCGCTGGCAAGTCCGCCCGGGATAGCGCAAGAACGGGGTTGCGTGAATCCTTCGGCGAGAGCAGCGGGTCTTTGACGGGCCAATTGATATCGAGGCCCGGATCGTTCCAGATCAGTCCGGCCTCGCCCCCGGGGTCGTACACGTCGCTGCACTTGTATTCCACGTCTGCCACGTCGCTGGTGACGCAGAATCCATGTGCGAAGCCGATCGGAACGTAAACCTGGCGAAAGGTTTCGGCGGTTAACTCGAGGCCCACCCAGCGTCCGAAGGTCGGCGAGCCCCGGCGGACGTCCACGACCACGTCGAAGATTGATCCGGCGACAACGCGCACCAGTTTCGCCTGCGGCTTTCGCCATTGCCAGTGCAGGCCGCGCAGGGTGCCGCGCGTGGACCGCGAGTAGTTGTCCTGCACGAACACGTCGGCAATCCCTGCGGCGGCGAAGGCGTCGGCCCGCCACGTCTCGAGAAAGAGTCCCCGTTCGTCACGAGCCACCGCTGGCTCGATGATGACGACGCCGGGCAACGCGGTCTCGACGACTCGCACCTAGGTTCTCTCGGCTGGCGAATGCTCGTCGACGATACGCAGCAGGTACTGGCCATACTGATTGCTTCGCATGCGGTGTCCGAGCCGCTCGACGTCGGCGGTCTGAATCCAACCGAGACGCCAGGCAATCTCCTCGGGGCAGGACATCATCAGCCCCTGGCGTTCCTCGATGCTCTGTACGAAATTGGCGGCCTGCAGCAGCGCGTCGAAGGTCCCTGTATCGAGCCACGCGAACCCGCGGCCCAGCTGCTCGACGCGCAGCGTGCCCTGCCGGAGATAGGCACGGTTCACGTCGGTGATCTCCAGCTCCCCGCGCGGCGAGGGCGTCAGCCCCGCGGCGATCTCGACCACCTGGTTGTCGTAAAAGTAGAGGCCGGTGACCGCGTAGGGCGACTTGGGATGCGCGGGTTTCTCCTCGAGGGCCTGCGGGCGCCCCAGGGCGTCAAGCTCCACCACACCGTAGCGCTCCGGGTCCTTGACCGTATAGCCGAAGACCGTCGCGCCCCGATCGCGCTCGGCGACGCTCCGCAGCAACTCTGGCAGGCCGGCTCCGTAAAAGATGTTGTCGCCGAGTGCTAGCGCCACCCGGTCAGGACCGATGAAGTCGCGACCAACCAGAAACGCCTGCGCCAGGCCTTCGGGTTTCGGCTGGGATGCATACGAGAGCCGGATCCCGAAGTCTTCACCGGTGCCGAGCAACTGATAGAAGCTGGCCTGGTCGGCGGGCGTCGTGATGATCAGAATGTCGCGAATGCCGGCCAGCATGAGCGACGACAGCGGGTAGTACACGAGCGGCTTGCTGTACACCGGCATCAGCTGCTTCGATGCGGCCCGGGTGAGCGGGTACAAACGCGTCCCGCTTCCTCCGGCAAGAACGATGCCCTTCAGCGCCACGCGTGAAAGCCTAACATGGCTCGCGGCCCGCGGTTGTCGTCGGCGATCTCAGCGGCCGGTGCCCGATTCTCCTCGAAGCGGGAGGCCCGGCCGGAGATACAACCGGAGCGTTGGCCCTACCTCGGAGACAAACATACGTGTCGGCTGGACCGAGGTGGCGATCGGAAAGTGCACCAGCACCGCATCAAACCCACGCGCCGGGTCGGCGAGGCCTTCGTTGAACTGGCGGACCATCGTCTCTACGTTCAGCGTGTCGAACCGGGGATCCTGATGGAATCGCTCGACCACAAACGAGATCGGGCGTGGGGCGTTGAGCTCGCGAAGGCACCAGAACGCACGGAAGAACTCGTCGTTCAGTACGGCGAGCCGCATGGGAAGCACCTGGGGCCTGGATAGACTCACCCCGTTGGTGGCCCACTTGGCGGCATAGGCATCCGCGCTCCAGATCCCGCTGGCGCAGGCTTCGAGCTGTTCTGAGGTTCGGGGCAGAAAGAGGTTGTCCTCCGAGTAAATCACGACGTGCGATTTGTCGGGGAGGTGCGCGAGCATCCAGGCATGGGCCTCGTGGTACGAGCCGACCTGCGCGACTCGTCGTAGCGCGAGGACCGGCTGAACGAGCAGCGCCCCAACGAAAAGCGCCACGACCACGGATCGCACGAACTCTTGCGCCCCCGGCACGGCGTCGATCGCTCGTTGCCAGCCGGCCGCGGCTATCAGCACCGCGCCCGGCGCGACCAGGAGCGCGTAGCGATCGAACACGACCGCGGAGGCCGCCAGCAACGCGAGACCTCCGAAAGTGACGACGATCATGGACAGGCCGAGCCAGCCGTGGCGTCGCGCCAACGCCAGCATGCCCGCGGGCAGCCCGAGGAGCACGCCCCACCCCAGGCCAAGCAAGAGGAGCCGAGCATTCGCCCCGAACTGCGGGAGGCTGGCTCCTCCACCGGCCTTCACGAGAACTACGCCAGCGAACTCTTTCATCATCAACACAGGCTGCGTCAGCGCCCACGGAAGCAAAAGCGCCAGCACGACCAGGAATGTGCCGACCACGACGGCGGTCGACGTCAACCGGCGCCGGATGGGAGCCGTCCCGGGATCGATCCACCAGACGGCCACGGCAGGCACGAGCCAGAGCCCGAAGTGAAACTTGGTGCCGGCCGCGAGGCCGACACACAGCCCCAACAGCATCGCGCGCCGGTAGTCGCCGGGCGTTGCACCGGGAAGGAGGCCAAGCATGGCGGTGACAAATAGAACCCCCGTGACCTCGCTCAGGATGAATTGGCTGTACAGAACCAGCAGCGGCATCGTGGCCGCGCAGAGCGCGCCAATCGCCGCGCCCGAGTCTGGCAACCAGCGGCTGAGGGCCCAGGCCATCACGACGACCTGCGCGATCCCGATGAAAGCGCTGAACCAGCGCCCAAGCACGAACAGGGGACTCGGGTCCACCCAACGACTCGCGATGTAGCGCGAGACGATCTCGAGAGCCGCTTCCGGGTTTGGAGCGCGACGGAGGGCGCCGCCCTCTTCCGCGATGAACGGCACCGCGTACAAGAAGCTCAGACCCAACCTCGTCGTCGAGGCAGGCCACCCTGGCTCCCGCGGGGTGACGCCTTCCCAGAGCGCGAGGGCTTCCTCCGGCAGGATGTGCTCATCGGCGTGGTGCGGAGTCCAGCTCTGTTGCCAAACGCCAGGGATCGCGAACGACACCCTGAGAACTGTGGCGATGACGAAGACGCCAGCCATCGACCAAGGTCGCCAGCCTTTTGGTTGGTCAGCCACGGGTGCGTCACCTCGGCCGCCGGCGAGGACGTCGTCGAGAAGGCTTACTCGAGTGGAACCGACGGCGAGCAGGAGGGTATCACGCAGTCGCGCCTGCTAAGACGCGAGGAATTTGTCACGGTATTTCCTTGCGGGGTTCGAGAATCGCCCGGCTGGATGAGGCCCGGACCACGGAGTAGTTCTCCTGGATGGCGCGCTCGATGGCCACCGGAAAAACAAAAAAGGGCTGTGTCTGGGAACGCAATTCGATCTGCAGCAGTGTGATCCGACGCTGCTCAATCGGATCCAGCAGCGCACGCTCCGAGATTATCCCGGCCTTCAGTTTCTGCCTGGCGCCGAACCAGTCGAGAGACCATTCTTTGCCTGCCCAGTAGCAGAGTGCGACCGTTTGACACCAGACCGGGTCAGGGTATTGAGCGATGGTCGCGATGTCTCGTTCCGAGTCGCGTTGCAATTGATGCAGCTGCTGCATCTGAGCGTATTGGCCCAGTGCGAGAGGCAACGCAGGCATCAGAAGCGTCACGGCGATCACGGCCGCCAGCGCGACACGAAAGCCGTCGCGAGAGCCATCGGTTGCACCCAACCCGGGACTGACGGCCGCAGCGGCCAGAATTGTCAGGGCGATGGTCAGGTCGAAAAGCATGTTGTAATTCACCCCCTCGCCGCCCAGCAGCGCGACTGCCAACGTCAGGGAGCAGAAGGCGTAGACCACGAAGACGCGCCAGCGGCCCCATTCTCCCGAGAAGGACAGCCAGAGCACTACAGCCACGAGCATCGGCAAGAGAGGAGTGACGACGCGCTCGATGCCTTGTGAGGAGTACCAGATGCTCCATGCTCGTGGCGCGAGCGCCACGTTGGTATACACAAGAGTGCCCCACGTCGCCACGCAGACGATCGACGACACGAGCACCGTCGACCCGAAGCCCGCGGCCCATGCCTTCAAAGGCCTGGTGCGACGGAGCAGGAGTTCCAGGAGCAATGCCGCTGGCAGCGCGATAAGCGTGTGCTTCACCAGCAGCGCGAGGGCCATGACGACGCCTGCGCCAAAGCCGGACACCTGGGAAGTCCTGTCGCCGCGCCACAGGAGCAAGCCAAGGCCCGCAGTGGCCAGAGCGTGCGCCATCCACTGCGGATCGTCCATCCCGATATAGTCGGAAAAATGCGTCAGGGCATACACGCCAAAGACGAGAGCCCCAAACAATGCTCCTGCCCACGAACGAGTCGTCGCCATGCCAACCAGAAAGATGGCGAGGCCCACGGCGAGAAAACTTGCCAGTGCCACGAACCGCCCGGCAAGCACGTTATCGCCGACGACGCGTCCTGCCATCCCCACCACAAAGAAGGAGAGCGGCGGATAGTTATTGGAGAGCAGCGAGTCCACGGGTGGGTACAACGCCCTCCCGCTCATCGCCCGGTCGGCTTGGTACGCGTTCCAACCCTCGTTGTAGTTGATCGGCACGCGCATCGGGAGGCGGGCGACGGGCAGCGCGAATAGCGCCGTCGCACACAGGCCCAGCACGACGTTCGCGAGGTGAAGGTGGGAGCCAGATCGCGTCGTCACAGAGCGCCCGGAGAGCGGCGATCTTACGTCAGAGGACCAACAACAATCACTCCGTGGTCACCGCGTCGGCGCTTGCCGGGCCGGTTCGAGGGACGATCCCGCGACCGCTTGGCTGAACTTTTCACACAGGGCGATGCGATTGGCGACGCCGAGCTTGTCGTAGATCGTCGTCAAGTAATTCTTGACGGTCTGATACCGCAGCCCGAGGGCGACCGAGATTTGTCGCGTGGTTTCGCCGCGGAGCACCGACGCGAAGATTTGCTGCTCGCGCGGGGTCAGAATCGAATGGACGGAGATGGGCACGGGCATGCCTCGGCTTTGAGGGGTAAACGACGAAATCCCCCAAACCGAACAGCCCAGGTAGAAAAGGCGGGAAATCCTTACAGGAACCTGACGCGGCGACCGTCGAGCCGCCAACCTCCGGCCAGCACTCGCCCGATGGCCTCGGGGTAGATTCGGTGCTCTTCAGCGAGAATGCGGGCTGAGAGCGCCTCCTCGGTGTCGCCGTCGAGGACGGGCACCGTCGCCTGGAGCAGGATCGGCCCGGCATCGAGGTCTGGGGTGACGAAGTGCACCGTGGCGCCGGCGACCTTGACGCCATGCTCGAGGGCCTGCCGCTGGCCGTCGACCCCCGGAAACGCGGGAAGTAGTGACGGGTGCACGTTGAGCACGGCGTTCGGGAACTGGTCGATGAACGCAGGCCCAAGCAACCGCATGAAGCCAGCCAGACACACGAGAACGACGCCCCGGGACTTGAGCGCCTCGGCGAGCGCGCGATCGTACGCCGCGCGGTCGGGGTAGGCCTTGTGCGGCATCACGAGCGTCTCGATACCGGCGGCACGCGCGCGATCGAGACCGGCCGCGTCTTCGCGGTTCGAGATCACCACGGCAATGCGCGCGTCCAGACGTCCGGCAGCGATGGCGTCGATGATCGCCTGGAGGTTGCTGCCGCGGCCCGAAATCAGAACGCCGATGGCTCGGGTTCCCGGGTTCCGGGGTTCCGGGTTCCGGAGTTCCTGGGGTTCCGACGTTCCGGGGTGGCTAGACATACTCGACGGTGCCGTGGCCCTCGACCACCCCGCCGATGACGACACTGCCGGCGCCGCCGCTCGACTGCAGGATCGCAATCACCTCGGGCGCGGTGCGCGCATCGCACGCGATGATCAACCCAATCCCCATGTTGAACGCGCGCAGCATCTCGTCGTCCGAGACCTGTCCGCCCTGCTGGAGGAACGTGAAAAGCGGCGGAACGGTCCAACTGTCCCGTGCGATTCTCGCAGCCGTCCCTTCGGGGAAGACGCGAGGCAGGTTCTCCGTGATACCGCCGCCGGTGATGTGCGCCATGCCCTTCACCAGGCGTCGCGGCAGCAGCGGCTGCACGGTCCTGAGGTAGCTGCGGTGCGGCACGAGCAGCGCGTCTCCGATCGACGTGCCGAGCTCGGCGACGTGCGAGTCGAACGTGAGGCCAAGGCCCTCGAAGACGATCCGTCGCGCGAGCGAGTAGCCGTTGGTGTGCAGGCCCGTTGACGGGACGCCGATCAGCACGTCGCCCGGCACAATCGTCGTGCCGTCAATCAAGCGGTTGCGCTCGACCATGCCGACGATGAAGCCGGCGAGATCGTATTCGCCGTCGGCGTAGAAGCCCGGCATCTCTGCGGTCTCACC
Source organism: Acidobacteriota bacterium (assembly GCA_046735235.1). GTDB lineage: Bacteria > Acidobacteriota > Vicinamibacteria > Vicinamibacterales > JAENWD01 > JAENWD01. Next base: position 33,360 of record JBKPSY010000265.1, read on the forward strand.
GCCGAGCAGCGCGCAGCCGTTTTCGCCACAGGCTTTCGCCATGCCGCCGACGATCTGCTCGGCCACCGACGGCTGCAGCCGTCCGGTCGCGAGGTAGTCCAGGAAGAACAGCGGCGTCGCGCCCTGCACCAGGATGTCGTTGACGCAGTGGTTCACGAGGTCCTGGCCGACGCTGTCGTGGCGACCCGACATGAAGGCGAGCTTCAGCTTCGTGCCGACGCCGTCGGCCGACGCCACGAGGACCGGCGCGGTCGCGTCCGGCGGCATCTGGAAGAGGCCGCCGAAGCTGCCAATCTCGGAGAGCACGCCCGGCGTGAACGTGCCGCGCGCGAGCGACCTGATGCGGCGGACGGTCTCGTTGCCGGCGTCGATGTCGACGCCGCTTTGGCGGTAGTCCATGAAGAGGAACCCGGTAGCCCCTGGCAGCCGGGTTACGCAGGCTAACCAGGCGACCGGGTTGGTTGGGTCAGGTTACGGCAGCACTGGATCGGGCTGGCGATCAACGGGCTTCAGCGTGAGCTGCAGGTACGCCTGCTCGTTGCGCGGGAACTCGATCGGATACCGGCCGGTGTAGCACGACGTGCAGTACGACTGGCGGCCCTCGCCGACGGCTTCGAGCATGCCGTCGAGACTCAGGTAGCTCAACGTCTCGGCGTCGAGGTACCGGCGGATCTCCTCGAGCGAGTGAGTCGCGGCAATGAGCTCGGAACGCCTCGGCGTGTCGACGCCGTAGAAGCACGGCGAAATCGTCGGCGGGCAGCTGATCCGCATGTGCACTTCTTTCGCGCCGGCGGCCTTCACCATCCGCACGATCTTCCGGCTGGTCGTCCCTCGCACGATGGAGTCGTCGACGAGGATCACGCGCTTGCCTTCGAGGATGCTGCGCACCGGGTTCAGCTTCACGCGGACGCCGAAGTGCCGGATCGACTGCTGCGGCTGAATGAACGTGCGCCCGACGTAATGGTTGCGGATGAGGCCGATCCGCATCGGGATGCCGGCAGCCTCGGCGAACCCGACTGCGGCGCACACGCCGGAATCGGGAATCGGCACGACGACGTCGGCGTCGATCGGCGCCTCGCGCGCGAGGATGCGCCCCATGTTCGTCCGGACTTCGTTCACGCTCTTGCCGAACACGTAGCTGTCCGGCCGCGAGAAGTAGACGTGCTCGAACACGCAGTGCGCGAGTCGTTCGCTCAGGAACGGCCGGATCGAGCGCATGCCGTCGGGGCCGCACACCACCAGCTCGCCAGGCTCGACGTCGCGCACGTAGGTGGCGCCGATGAGGTCGAGCGCACAGGTCTCCGAGCAGGCCACCCAGGAGTCGCCCAGTTTGCCGAGCGCGAGCGGCCGAAACCCGTGCGGGTCGCGGACCGCGATCATCTTGTCCTTCGTGAGAATCACGAGCGAAAACGCGCCGCGCACCTGCTGGACGGACTCGACGATCGCGTCTTCGATCGTGCCGGCGCGAGACCGCGCGTAGAGGTGCAGGATGACCTCGGTGTCGCTCGACGTCTGGAAGATCGATCCCATCCGCACGAGGTGGTCGCGCAGCTCCTGCGCGTTCACGAGGTTGCCGTTGTGCGCGATCGCAATCTGTCCGTGCGCGCAGTCGATCAGGATCGGTTGCGCGTTGGTCAGCCCACTCTCACCGGCGGTCGAGTAGCGGGTGTGGCCGATCGCGGACTCGCCCGTCAGCGTGGCCAGGCGGGCGGAGTTGAAGATGTCGGCGACGTAGCCCATCTCTTTCGAGACGACCACGCGCGTGCCGTCGGCGGCGGCGATGCCGGCGCTCTCCTGGCCGCGATGCTGCATCGCGTAGAGGCCGAGGTAGGCGAGGTTGGCCGCTTCCGAGTGGCCGGCGATGCCGAAGATCGCGCACTCGTCGTTGAACTTGTCAAACATGGGCGGGTGTCCTACCCCTTGGTGAAGTATCGCTCAAGTCCGGTCTTCCACGCCTGCTCGGCGAGATCGACGGGCACGTCCAGCGCGATGCGGCCGCCGACGCGCATCACGAGACGGTTCGGTGTGGTCTGGCCGATCCGCGCGGCCGGGACGTTGTGCTCGCCGGCCCGGGACAGCACCTGCTCGAGCCTGTCCGCGGTCGTCGAGATCACGACCCGCGAGGCGGACTCGCTGAAGAGGGTCGCGTCCACCGTCAATCCCTCCGGAACGTCGTCTACGGCGGGAATGTCGACGTCGGCGCCGATGCCGGCTGTGTCGAAGCTGCACTCCGCGATGGTGACGGCCAGGCCGCCCTCGGCGCAGTCGTGCG
>JBKPSY010000266.1:0-26564 GCA_046735235.1 Acidobacteriota bacterium
GTATAGGTCCATGGGTCCATGGGTGCATAGGTGCGTGGGTGGGTCCATGGGTGCATGGGTCTCCATAGGTGTATCGGATGGTCGTTCCTCATCAACCCATGGACCCATCAACCCATGGACCCATCAACCCATGGACCTCCCTATGGACCCATAGACCCATGGACCCACTAGAATGTGCGCGACGTGTCCACTCGGGTCCCCACCGTCCTCCTGGTCGATCACGACGACGCCTGGCGCGAGGCGGTTGCCGCGGCGCTGAAGGCCGACTACCGCGTGCTGCGCGCGTCGAACGGCGAATCGGCGCTCGCGATGCTCATGCGCGAGGACGTCGACGCGATGCTGATCGACGTCGAGCAGCCCGGGATCAGCGGCTTCGAGACGCTGCGCATCGCGCGCGAGAACTTCGAACTGACCGAGGTGATCGTCACCGCGGCGCAGGCGGAGGTCGATCACGCGATCGAGGCCGTGAAGCTCGGCGCGTTCCACTTCGTGCCGAAGACGGGCGGGCCCGAGGCGGTGCGCTCTCTCGTCGAGCGCGCGCTCGAGCGGCAGACCCTTGCGCGTCAGGTCCAGGTCCTCTCAGCCGACGCCGCCGACACCACGGAGCGCGAGTTCGTCGTCGGGCCGAGCCGCGCCGTGCACGAAGTCGTCGACCTCGTCCGTCGCGTGGCGAGCCTTTCGGCGACCGTGCTGGTCCTGGGTGAGAGCGGCACCGGCAAGGAGCTCCTCGCGCGGCGCCTGCATCGCGAGAGCCAGGCGCCCGATGGCCCGTTCGTCGCGGTGAACCTGGCGGCGATTCCGCAGGAGCTCGTCGAGTCGGTGCTGTTCGGCCACGAGAAGGGCGCGTTCACCGGCGCCGTGCGCCAGCAGATCGGCAAGTTCGAGCTGGCCAACGGCGGCACGCTCTTCCTCGACGAAATTGGCGATCTGCGCCTGGATCTGCAGTCGAAGCTGCTGCGCGCGATCCAGGAAGGCGAGATCGAACGGATTGGGAGTCACCGGCCAATCAAGGCGACCTTCCGGCTGATCGCGGCGACCAACGTCGATCTCGAGAAGGCGGTCAAGGACGGGCGCTTCCGGGACGACCTGTACTATCGAATCAACGTCATCCCGATCAAGCTGCCGCCGCTGCGTGAGCGCGTTGAAGACCTGCCAGAGCTCGCGCGCTTCTTCCTGGCGCGCTACAACACCAAGTTCAGGAAGCACGTCGAAGGCATCTCGGATGCCGCGCTCCGCATGCTCACCGCGTACTGGTGGCCTGGCAACATCCGCGAGCTCGAGAACCTGGTCGAGCGACTCGTCGCCATCACCGACAAGACGTGGATCACGGAGGACGACCTGCCCTTCGAGTTCCGGATGGCGGAGCTCGATCGCGACGAGCGGAAGGGCGAGAGCCTGTTCCAGGAGGCGATGACCGCCTTCGAGCGCAACCTGCTCATCCGCGCGCTCGAAAAGAACGGCTGGAACGTCACCGGCACCGCGAGGTACCTCGGCCTCCCGTTGAGCACACTGAAGTTCAAGCTCGAGAAGCTGGACGTCCGGGAGTTCGCGAAGAGATTACGCGGGAACTGAATCCTCAGGCTCTTCGGACAACGACAAAAACACACCTGGATTCCGGGATTCACCAGGATTCCGTCACGCTGCGACCTCAACCTTCGCAATCCCTGAAATCTCAGAATCCTGGTGTCCCTTTCAGGACACGCGAAGCGCGGCGTGACACGCAACTTCTTATCTGCGTCATCCGCGTAATCTGCGGTTAACCGGACAGGAAGGCAGCGTGACACCGTGAAAGCGATCGCCGTACGGGCTGATGGGGTCGGCGCCGACCGGGCCTTCAGGCCTGGCGGCGGCGACCCCATCCAATTGCTTGCTGGAAAAATCTACTTGCGCGGGAGAACGGCGTCCTTCAGTGCCTTCTGGATCCGCGCCTTGACGACAGTCTTGGCGGGGATCTTGATCGCCTCGCCCGTGGCCGGGTTGCGGCCCATGCGCGCCTTGCGCTTCTGGACCACGAGTTTCACCATGCCGGGCAGGATGAACTCCCCGGATCGCTTCAGTTCCTTTTCGGCAAGCGCCGCCAGCTCGTCGAAGTACTCGCGCGCTGTCGTGCGCTTCACTTCGAAGCGCTCTGCAAAGTGCGAGAAGAGCTCGGACTTGCCCATTCTCCGGGCCTCTACCATGTGCGTCCCCCTGGATCTGAATATCGTCGCGCGCTGACATACGGGCCGCAGACATGGACCGCGCGCGCAGGCCCCGTCGCGAAATATGGCCGAAATCCGGCGTATCCTAGCGCCTGTCCCTACGGGTGTCAACGCGATTTCAGCAAGATTCCTAGGAAATCCGCGCGCAATGCTACACTTTTTTCGTGATGTCAAGCACGGCGATAGAAACGTTTCCGAACCCGCGACCCGAACGCGACTTCGATATCGACATCGAGTGCCCCGAGTTCACGTCGATGTGCCCGAAGACCGGACTGCCCGACTTCGGCACCATTCACATCTCGTACGTGCCCGACGATCGCTGTATCGAATTGAAGGCGCTGAAGTACTACCTGCTCGAGTTCCGGAGCAAGGGCATCTTCTACGAGAGCGTCACGAACCAGATCCTCGACGATCTGGTCGCCGTCTGCAGCCCGCGGCGGATGAAGGTCGTCGGCGCCTTCACGCCACGTGGCGGCATTCGGACGACGGTCACGGCGGTGTACGAGAAGAAGTAGCTGGCGGCCGGCCGCAGGCGGCTGGCAGCGCCTGGACGCCCTTCGGCGCCGCACGCACGATTGAACGAGAGGGTTGCTGCCCGCTGACAGCTGTCCGCTGACAGCCCACTGCCAGCCGCTGCCTGCTGACATGGATCCCCACCGAATCCCCATCGACGACGCGCTCGACCTCCACACCTTCGCGCCGCGGGACATTCCGTCGGTGGTCGATGAGTACCTGCGGGCGGCGCACGAGGCCGGCCTGCGTGAAGTGCGACTGATTCACGGACGCGGCATCGGCGTGCAGCGCGCGCGGGTTCAGCAGGTGCTGCGTGAGCACCCGCTGGTCGAGTCGTACGGCGACGCGCCCGAGAGCCATCTCGGCGCGACCGTCGCGCGGCTCAAGGCGTCTTAGGCCGCGACGGCTTCTTCGACGGCGCCTTGGCCGCCGGCTTGGCGGGGGCCTTCTGCGCAACCACCCGGACGTCGTAAATCTTCGCGTGCGCCACGAGGTTCGCGACGCCTGACATGCCTGCTGGCTGACACTCCGAGAAACCCGCTGCCAGGGTGACGCGGACGCGCAGGCGTGCCGAATCCAGACCGGGAGGCAGGCCGGCACTGACGGAGTGATCGAGACACGCGAGGCTGCCGTCCGACATCATCGGACAGTTCTTCGAGGACGTCGTCCAGGTCGCCGACTCCAGCCGCTGCCACTTCTGCCCGGTGGTGAACTCCACGGTGGCCGAGACTGACGCCTTGTTGTCCTGCATCACCGCGAAGACGGACCCTGCGGTCCAGTTCACCTCGAGACGGGTTGGACGATAGCCCGGCGGGAGCTGGTCGAGAGTCACCGTCCCGCGCTGGAGCTGCTCGTCATGGTCTCGACAGACGCGCTGAAGGCTGATTGCGGCAAACGTCGCGGCGTTGTCGTCGATCGCATTGGCGGGGTTGTCGACGCTTGTCACGCCCACCGTCTGCTGCGGTCGGATGGTAAACGTCTTCGTCGCGGCCTGTGCGGGTGCGCCCGCGACAATGTATGCACTCAGCGCCAGGGCGTCGATGAGTCGAGAGACGCGCGTCGAGTGCCGCACTGGCGCTGCGCCTCGCTCAGAAACAACCCGGCAGGACGCGCCAGCGCACCTGCTGCATGTAGGTCGCGTAGGCCGGATCGCGCGCCAGGGTGCGTTCCTCGTAGACGGCGCGCACGAGCAGCGCGGCGTCGCTCGTCACGAGCAGCATCGCGTTCCACAGCGTCGGATGGGCGGCGAGAAACGCCGCGTGCGTGACGAGGTATCCCGCGTAGATCGGATGACGGACCACGCGATAGATGCCGCGGCTGACGACGCCCCGGTTGGCCGGCATCAGCCCGAAGCTTCGTCCGAGCGTCAGCTTGGCGGCGATGATCGCGAGGAGCCCGGCGCCCGACACGGTCGCGGTGCCGAGATCCGACACGAGCGGTGTGCCGACGGGGCGAATGAAGTAGATCCCGATCATCGAGACCGCGGCGACAAGCCGCGTGCTCATCGCGCGATCGACGACCATCGCCGGCCGGCGCACGACCGTCAACAGCACGACCAACAGCTCGCTGACGAGCAGCAGCAGCCCGGTGACGTGGCCGGTGCGCGCGAACTCGCCGCCGATCTGCGTCGCGAAGAAGACGAACAGCGCGCAGATCGATGCGCGGGCGCCGAACTCGGCCAGCCGTTCGCGCGATGCTCCACGACCCGTGTCGTCGGCGGCGAACTCGGAGGTGACTGGCAGCGACGGGCTCAGGACAGCCATTCCTCGGCCTTGCCCGCCGGCTTCTCGTCGGGCTGCGCCACGGCAGGACGCTGGCCGCCTTTCATCACGGCCATCGGGCGCCGCGCGCCGCTCCCGGGCCGCCCCTTCTGCTCTTCGAGGAAGTAGTTCTTGCACGCCTGGTCGAGCAGCTCGCGCGTGATGACGAGTGGCTTCGCCTGGTATCGGCAGATGTCCACCACCTGCTCGACGATGTCGCGAGGATGGCACCCGCGCATCTCGAGCCCGCGCGGCTCGTAGTAGCGGCGCACCAGGTACTCGATGATGACCGGGTCGTAGCCGATGCCTCGGCGCTTGCAGTTCAGCTCGAAGATGCGGCCGAACTCGTCGTGCGTCGGATTCTTCGCGTAAATCTTGTACGGGATGCGGCGCAGGAACGCTTCATCCGCGAGCGACTCCGGATTCAGGTTCGTCGCGAAGACGATCAGCACGTCGAAGGGCATCTCGAATTTCTTGCCCGTGTGCAGCGTCAGGTAGTCGACACGGCTCTCGAGCGGGACGATCCACCGGTTCAGCAGGTCGCGCGGGCGGATGCGCTGCCGGCCGAAGTCGTCGACGACGAAGACGCCGCCGTTGGCTTTCATCTGCAGCGGCGCCTCGTAGAACTTCGCGATCGGGTTGAAGTTCAGGTCGAGCATCTCGAGCGTGAGCTCGCCGCCGACCGTCACGACCGGGCGCTTCACACGCACCCAGCGGCGATCGCGATCGACCGCCTTGATCAGGACGCTGCCGCTCACCTCGTCCTCGAGCTTCTCGTGGTTCACCGGGTCGAAGATCGTGATGACCTGGCCGTCGATGTCGAGCGCCCACGGGATGTACATGTCGCCGCCGAGCGCGCGGCCGATGCCCTCGGCGAGCACGGTCTTGCCGTTGCCGGGAGGCCCGTAGATGAACACCGACTTGCCGGAGTTCACGGCCGGCCCGAGCTGATCGAGCATCTCGCCGTTCACGACCAGGTGCGTGAACCCGTGCGCGATGCGCTCCTTGTCGAGGAACCCGCGCTGCACTTTCAGCGTGTTCATCGCGGCGGCGTACTGCTTCAAGGGGACGGGCGCCGGCCCGACGTAGCCGTTGGCCTCGAAGTAGATCGCCGCGCGATCGCGGCCGAGATCGGTGAGCGCGTACCGGAAACCCGCCGTGCCAGAGCCGGCGGCGCCGCGGACCTCGACGAGCTTCTCGACGCGCAGGTGTTCGACCAGCGACTCGAGCAGTGCGTACGGCAGACAGAGCCGGTCGGCGAGCTCGCGGCCGCTCAGCTCGCCGGCGAAGAGCGACTTCGCGAGCAGCTGCTTCAGGGCCTCGTAGCCGAGACCAGTCTCCTCGAACGTGGTCGGCGCCGGAGGAACCGGAGCCTTCCAATCAAGTGGCGCGTCGTCGGCGCGGGCGGTGGCTGGAGTCACGTGGGTTCCCCGGGGATCGCCGCGTCAGTGCTTCTTGATGTTCTGAGCGATGGGCACCAGCACCTGGACGAACTTGATGGCTGCCGGGCCGATCGTCACGACCCAGATGGCCGGGAAGATGCAGAACACCAGCGGAAATACCATCTTGACGCCCGTCTTGGCGGCGGCCTCTTCGGCACGCTGCCGGCGCTTGGTGCGCAGCGTCTCGCAGTGCACCCGCAGGGACTGCGCGACGCTCGTGCCGAATTTATCGGTCTGAATGAGCATCGCCGTGAGCGAGGCGATGTCTTCCAGCCCGGTCCGGTCGGCCAGGTTGCGGAGCGACTCGGTGCGCCCCTTGCCGGCACGCATCTCGATATTGACCAGCCGCAGCTCCTCGGAGAGGTCCGGATGCGCGAACGACAGCTCGTCGCCCACGCGCATGATGGCCTGGTCCAGGCCAAGGCCGGCCTCGACGCTGACGACCATGAGGTCGAGCGCGTCCGCCAGTCCGAGCTGGATCTTCTTCTGGCGCTTCTTCGCCATCTTGGCCAGCACGATCCCCGGCAGTAGGTAGCCGAGCAGCGAGCCGCCGAGGCCGATGGGGACGTTCGGGCGAAGCACGAGCGGCGTCGCAAAGAGCACGAACGTGCCGATCGCAATGGCCATGCGCGTGCCGTAGAAGACCGGGAGCGCCTCCGCGCCGCGATGACCCGCCTGGACGAGCCGCAGGCGGACCTTGCCCATCTCCGACGGCGACACGGGCACCTTCGTGCCGAACTTCTTGACGGCAGACTTCACGGCCTCCATCGTGTGGTTCGGCGTCTCGGCTCCGGCCGTGCCGGTGACCTCCGCCAGGCGGCGGTCGATGACGTTGCCCCGGGCGCCGGCAAATCGGAGGCCGAGCCCGGCGACGATCAGCGTAGCGAAGACGAATGCGAGCAGGGGGAGCAGCATCGCCATGGGCTACACCTCAATCGACACGATTTTGCGGATCCACAAGTACCCGATTGTCTGCATCACCACGACGCCGCAGAGCATCAGGCGCCCCATGCGTTCGGTGAACAGCAGGTCCATGTGTTCCGGGTTGATGAATTTGAGCGCGACGGCCAGCGCGGCCGGCAGCGCCAGCAGCACGTAGCCCGTCATGCGACCGTGCGCCGTGTAGACGCGCACCTGCCGCAGGATCTTGAAGCGCTCGCGCACGACGTACGCGAGGTTCTCGAGAATCTCCGAGAGGTTGCCGCCCGTCTCGCGCTGGATCAGCACGGCGGTCACGAAGAACCGCACGTCGAGCAGGCCCACGCGAACGGCCAGGTTGTTGAGCGCGTCCTTCAACGGCAGTCCGAAGTTCTGCTCGTCAAAGGTCTTGCGGAACTCGGGGCCAATCGGGTCCTGCCCCTCGTCGGCCACCATGCCCATCGCCGTCGTGAACGCGTGGCCGGCCTTGATCGCGCGCGAGAGCGTGTCGAGCGCCTCGGGGAACTGCTCCTCGAACCGGCGGATGCGCACCGTGCGCTTCCGCAGCAGGACGACGAAGGGAATCGCCGCGCCGAGCCCGAAGCCGGGAATCATCGCCACCGGCTCGCGCAGGACCGCGGCCAGCGCGAAGGCGGCCGCGACGCCAAGGCCAAGCGCGCCCAGCGCCACGGTGCTGACACCGACCTTGGCGCCAGACTGTTCGATGAGGCGCGCGAGCCAGGAACCGGCCGACGTGCCGTGCGTGAGTCGATCGAGCGCGGGCAGGATGCCCCTGATCTGGCCCTTGACGAGCGTGGCTTCCACCGCTTCCGGCTTGAACGCCAGCCCGACGTCGTCCATCCGTCGCTGGATCTTGCGCTGCACCATCCACTGCGGCATGCCGGCCAGCAGCAGGTACGCGCCGAACACGACGACGGCGCCGACGACGAAGACGCCGAGCGCCATCAGGAGAGGCGCCATTACCGGACCTCCGTCATGCCTTCGAACATGTCGGTCGGCAGGTGAATGCCAGCCTGCTTCAGGCGCTCGGCGACCTTCGGCCGCACGCCGGTCGCCTTGAAGCGGCCGATGACCTTGCCGTCCTGCGTCATGCCCAGCTTCTCGAACGTGAAAATTTCCTGCATGGTGATGACATCACCTTCCATCCCGGTGATTTCCGAGATGCTGGTGACCTTGCGAGAGCCGTCGGCCAGGCGCGTCTGCTGCACCACGATCTGAATCGCCGACGAGATCTGCTGCCGGATCGCCTTCTCGGGCAGGCTCACGTTGCCCATCGCGATCATCGTCTCGACGCGGCTCAGCGCGTCGCGCGGCGTGTTCGCGTGAATCGTCGTCAGGGATCCGTCGTGGCCCGTGTTCATGGCCTGAAGCATGTCGAGCGCTTCTTCGCCTCTCACCTCGCCAACCACGATGCGGTCGGGACGCATACGGAGGGCGTTGACGACCAGCTGACGCTGCTTGACCGCGCCCTTGCCTTCCACGTTCGGCGGACGCGTTTCGAGGCGCACCACGTGTTCCTGGTGAAGCTGCAACTCGGCGGCGTCTTCGATCGTCGCGATGCGCTCGTGCTCGCTGATGTAGCTCGACATCACGTTCAGGAGCGTCGTCTTGCCGGCGCCGGTGCCGCCGCTGATCAGGGCGTTCAGGCGCGCGCGCACGCAGTGGCCGAGAAAGTCGAGCATCGGCCGCGTCATCGCGCGGTACTGGACCAGGTCCTCGCCCTTCAGCCGTTCCTTCGGGAATCGGCGAATCGAGAGCAGCGGACCGTCGACGGCCAGCGGCGGGATGATCGCGTTGACACGCGACCCGTCCGCGAGACGCGCGTCGACCATCGGCGAGCTGTCGTCCACGCGCCGTCCGACGGCCGAGACGATGCGGTCGATGACGCGCAGCAGGTGCCTGTCGTCCTGGAACGAGGTGGCCACCCTTTGCAGATGGCCGCCGCGCTCCACGTACACCTGCTTGTAGGTGTTGACCAGGATGTCGTTGACGTTCGGGTCGCGCAGCAGCGGCTCGAGCGGCCCGAGGCCGAAGACCTCGTCGAGGATGTCGCTCAGGATCTGCTCGCGCTCGGCCATGCTGACCGGCGTCGCCTCCTCGGACATCAGCTCGAAGACGAGCGTGCGGATCTCGGTTTCGGCGCGCTGCCGATCCACCGACGCCAGCGCCTCCAGGTTGAGGCGATTGAGCAGCTTGCGGTGGACGTTGCCCTTCAGCTGGATGTACTGCGGCCGAACGTCGGCGGGTCGCGGAACGGCGGCGGGCCCGGACCCCGACCCTGTCGTCGGTGAGGTGTTCGGGCCGTTCTGGGGAGCGTGAGCGGTCGCGGACATGACTACCTCGTGTCTAACTCAGAAAGCTGAACGAGAAACTGAATGCCGGCTTGCGCTTGTCGCTGGCGGCCTTGTCGCCGCCGTCGCCGGGCGAAATGATCTGGCGCGTGAAGCTGTCGAACTGCGCCGCGATCTCCGAGTTGTTCGTCAGCGCCAGTGGCACGCCCGAGTTGAGCGCGGTGGACACGGTCTTGTAGTCGCTCGGAAACGTGTGGTGGATCCCGTAGCCGAGAGCGGTTTCGATCTGCTTCGGCGCGATCATGTGCTGATCGGACGCGCGGTTCAGCAGGATGCGGATCCTCTCGCCTCCGACACCGAGCTGGCGCACGCGATCGACCAGCCGCTGCGCGTTGCGCACGGACGGCACGTCGGGATTGGCGACGACGAAGATCGAGTCGGCGGCGTAAAGCGCCGCGATGCTGCACGCGTTGATCTGGTTGCCGGCGTCGACGACCACGTAGTCGTTCGACTTGCCGAGCACCCGGAACAGCTCCTCGATGGCGCCGGAGTCCTGACCGCCGGGCCGCTCGAACTGCTCGGAGCCGGCCATGATTTCCAGACCGGACTTATGCTTCGCGCAGAGCTCGTGCAGGAAGTCCTTGTCGAGCCGGTGCAGGTTCTCGAGGGCATCGAGCACGGTGAACCGGGGGCGGACGCCCAGGAACAGGGCGACTTCACCGAATCCCGGCTTGAGATCGACGATGACCGTCGGGCGCTTGGTCAGCCGCGCGAGCTCGACCGCGCAGTTCACGCTGACGGTCGTGGTCCCTGCGCCGCCCTTGGCGCCGAAGAAGACGAGCGTCTCCGACGGCGGCTTCGCCGAGGCATTGGCGGTATCGCGCCGCGTCGCCATGCGCCGGACGGCGCCTTCGAACGAGTCCTCGGGCACGGGCCACATGAAGAATTCGTTGGCGCCGGCGCGCATCGCCTGAAGGATCAGCTCCGGATCGGTGGTGTGCGCGACGGCGAAGATCGCTGTCGTCGTGTGCGCAGCGCGCAGGCGTTCGATCGCGGCCATGCCGGAGGCCGCGTCGCCGCGGATGTCGACGGTGACGACGTCCGGCGAGGTCTCTTCGGCGCCCTGGCGGGCGCCTTCCATCACGCCGATGGGGACGCCGCTCGCGCGGAGCAGGCGTCCTATGGTGCGTCGAAAGTCATCGTCGTGCGAGACGACGAGCGCTGCAAGTTGGGCCATGGGGAGCTACTCCACGAGACGGATGGCTTTGGGGAACGCGCCCGGAGGGGCGGAACCGTAGCCGTTACCCTTGATGAGCCCGCCGATGGGCGTGATGCGGCCGTAGACGTTGTTGCCCTGGCGACGCTCGATGAAGAACCCGAGATAGTTCGCGACCTTCAGGTCCGCGTCGCGGCCGTTCAGCTTCCCGGTGTCGTAATAGACCGGGTCATACAGGGGAATTGCCACGACACGCGGGCTGGGATGGACAGTGGACACGGGGCTGTTGGTTCCGGTGTCCCAATAGGCATCCGGATCCTGGGCCAGAAGATCGTCGACACCATCATCGGTCGGACCCACCATGTTGCCGGGCTCCATGAGCAGCAGATCGCCCCAGCCCATGACGGTGGTGTTGCAGTTGGCGATGTTCCAGCGGTACTCGGAACCGCCGGTGTTGCCGCCAATCGCGTACGAGAAGTAGAAGCTGGGCATGATGTCGTTGCCCGTGCCCGCCCGGATCATGATCTCGGTGCCCTTGTCGGTTGTGGCGTTGTAGCCGGTGTACCCAGGCTGGTCCGCCGGGATGTAGATGTCGGGGTTCGCCAGCGGGTATCCGTGCATGTCTTCATTGTCGAAGGTCGAGGTCAGGGAATCGAAGCCGCCCGGATCCTGCTTCTCGACCCACTTGTCCGGGATCGTGAACGGCTTCACGCACGTAATCGCGTTGGCCGGCGAGGCCTCTGCGGTGGCGACGGCGTCCATGTTCGCGGTGTCAACGCCGAAGACGCGGCCCATCAGCGTTTGGAGGGCATTCTGCCGGGCAGCTGTGCGGTAGACGTGCACACGCACGCGGTTGTTGAGCCCCGCGGGTGACGTCGGGAACGTGACGTCGCCCGGTAGTACGTTCACCTGCGCGTTGATGACCTGGTTGTCGCGGGCCGCGGCGAGCGCGTTCTGTACTGCCGGCCCGTTCGCGGCGCGGTTGTCGTAGTCGTCGTAATAGAGCGCGAGAGCACCGGCCAGCGCGCCCGAGTCCGCGGACGTCTGCGCCTGGCTCCGGGCCGTCATGAACATGCCGACATCGATCGCCAGCGTCGTCGCCGCGAGGAACGCCATGAAGCCGACGCCGACGAACACGAAGGACATCCCACGTTCGTCGTGCTGCAGGCGCGTCAGTGTTCTCTTCATGGCTCGGCTCCTCCTCGGCGTAACGGGTCGTTACTGTTTCGGTGACGCAGCGGGAGCGGGCTGCGCCTGGGCTTGCGGCGTGATCTTCGAGACCTGCTGCTCGTAGGCCTGGCGGGCTGCGTCGAGCTTCGCCTGCGCTTCGGCCATCTGCACGGCCTTCTTCTTGTCGATCTCGGCCTGGCGCTTGTTCGCTTCCGCCTGACGGCGATCGAGCTCGGCCTGGACCTTCGCCTGTTCCTTGGCGTCCTTCGCGGCCTTCTTCTGCGCCTCTTGATCGAGCTTCGCCTGCTCGACGGCCTTCTTCCTGTCGACTTCAGCCTGCTGCGCGGCCCTCTTGCGAGCGGCCTCGCCTTGCTTGGCAGCCTGCTTCTGCTGTTCTTCCTGCTGCATCGCCGCGCGCTCCATGGCCTCTTTCTCGGCCTTAGTTGGCTTGGCCGGCTTGGCGGGCTTCGACGCTGCGCTGGCTGTCGCTGTCACCGGAGCGGGCGCGGGCTGCGACGCGGGCGCCTGCGCGAGCGCGGGCTGGTTCGACGGCGCGGACGGAGCAGCCTCTGGCGCTGGCTGCTGCATCGAGGCCGTCCCGGTGGCGCCCGGGTTCCACGGCGCCGGCGGAGGCAGCGTCTTGGCGGACGGCGGCATGAAGGGCTCGACCAGATCGGGCAGCTTCGGCGATACGCCGGTAGATCCGCGTTTCAGGATCTGCGGCGTGATCATGACGACGAGCTCGGTCTGATCCTTCTGCGCGGCCTTGCTCTTGAACAGCAGGCCCAGGATCGGGATGTCGCCGATACCGGGGATCTTCTGCAGCTGCGACGTAACCGTATTGTTCAAGAGGCCGGCAATCGCGAACGTCTGGCCGTCCTGCAGCTCGACCTCGGTCTCGGTGCGACGGGTCGTGATCGCGGGCACGCGGAAGCCGGAGATCGAGACGGCGTTCGCGAAGTCGAGCGAGCTGACCTCGGGAGCGACCTTCAACCGCACCAGGTCGCCGCCGACGATGGTCGGCGTGAAGTGGAGGCGGACGCCGAACTCCTTGAACTGAATCGTGACGGTGGTGCCGCCGCTCTGGCCCTGCACGACCGGATAGGGATATTCACCGCCGGCGAGGAAGCTGGCTTCCTTGCCGTTGTCGGCGATCAGGTTCGGCTCGGCGAGACTCTGGAACAGGCCCTTGGTCTGCAACGCCTTGACAACCGTGCCGATGTTGTTCTTGGTGTCGAAGAGGAACAGGTTCAGGAAGTCGCTGAAGCTCAGCGTGTTGTTGCCCGAGGAGCCCTGCGTTTCGAAGTTGGGCGCGGCGAACTGCTGCGTCGTCGTGCGGCCGAACCATCGGCCGTCCTTGAACCCGGCGGCCAGCAGGTTGACGCCGAGCTCGGTCATCGCGGTGCGGCTCACTTCGGCGAACCGGACGCGCAGCATGACCTGATCGCTGGCCACGCCCTCGGCCTGCCGCAGCAGGTTCACGACGTCGTCCTTCTTCTCGACGTAGCCCCCGGCGACCTCGCTCGCCTTGTCGACGACGTACTTGCTGCTCACGACGCCGGAGATGACGACGTCCTTCCCGTTGCTGTGCACCGCGATGGGCTCACCGGGGAAGAGCTGCTTCATCTGCTCGACGAGCTGGCTGAGGTCGCGGCGGACGACGACCTCGTAGCGCTTGATGCCGCCGGCCTTGTCCCAGACGAACATCGAGATGGTGCCGGCGGTCTTGCCGTGGATAAGCAGCTGGCTCGGCGTGGTCACCATCGCGTCGGCCACCGACGGACTGGTGAGCGAGACGCGGGTGATGGCGGAGCCGATGTTCAGCAGCGTGGAGCGGCCCACGAGGAGCTGCACCTCGGCGGTGTTCTCGCCGCCACCGGCGGCGGTGTTGGCCGCGGCGGTGTCAGCGTTGCGCGCCACGGGCGCGAGGGTCTGCTGCGCGTAAACGATGTGGCTCGCCGTAAGGGCGACGGCCACGAACATCGCGCTGGCGCGCGCTGGGCTCTTGAGCCGGGGGGCGCCAGTCGGACACTGGGCGTTCATTGAGTTCCTCCTAGCGCACTACTTCTTCGTTGCGCTTGTCTCCACGGATCATCTCGACCGTCGGCTCCGCAGTCGGGGCCGCAGCCATGGTGGCCACTGGACGTGAGTGGGCGGACGTGCCCGTACCTCTCGGCGCGGGGGCCTTCGCGAAGCCGAGCAATACCGCCGGCCGAATGCCAGGCGTGTCGGGGGTCGTCTTGTCGAGCGGGTTGCGGAGCGCGAGCTGAATCTTGCCCTGCGTCGCGCCGAGCGTGAGGCGTTCGGCTTCGTCGGGCGAGACGAGCAGCGTCACGACGTTGACCGCCATGGGCTTGCCCTGCTCGCTGTCCTGCTCCATCTTCGTGCCGGCGGCCAGCACCTGCACGTTGGTCAGCACGACTTTCGTCGTCGTGTCGACGTCGCTGTTGGTCGGGGTCGCGGTGGCGAGAACGTCGACGTGCGTACCGGGCAGCACGTAGCCGGCCACGCCGATGACGTCGTTGACGCGCACCGACACAGCGCGCTTGCCCTCCGGAATGACCACCGGCAGGCCGGCGCCCGAGTCCTTGCCGGCCAGCTTCATCGGCAGCAGCGGCTCGTTCTGAATCATCGGCATCACGAGGCCGCGGCCGACCACTTCGTCCGCGCTCGAGAACGCCCCGGCCGGCATCGCGCTGGCAGGCCACTCGACGACGCGCACGTCGTCAGGACGGATCTGCGCGCCGAGCTCGAGGTCCGTCGCGGCGACGACGACCGGCTTGGTCGGCAGCGACACGGTCTTCACCGGGACGTTCTGCATGTAGCGATAGGTCCCGAAGGCGAGGCCGCCGCCGGCGGCGAGCGCCAGGAGCAGCACGAGGGTGATTCGCATGCGAGCCATGAGTGTTCTCCTACTCGGCGTTCCGTGAACCTACTGCGTCTCGTTCCGCATGACAGCCTCGGCGTGCATCACGATGGCTCCGCCGAGCGAGGTCTGAGGAGCAATCAACCGCGCCACCGGCTGCAGCACGATGAAGCTGAACGGGTAATCGATGGTGACATCCGAGGCCGACACGGCGCGACCGTTTACGTCGATGACGGCCGAGCGATTCACGCCGATGGTGGCGCCTGCTGCGGCGCCCAGTTGTCCATCGGTCATGTACTGCGTGACGCGTGCGTCGATGTCGCCGTTGCTCGAGTCCGGCAGGACCGCCATGCGCGCGCCTTCCCGTGCCGCGTTCGTCAGGATCTGCCACGTCTGATAGGCGCGGCCGAACTCGAAGATCCCGACCGAGACGAGCAGCAGCATCGGGAGCGTGATCGCGGCTTCGAGCAGAGCCGCGCCGCGTTCGGATTTGATGCGTCGCATGGTCGTCCTCATCCCTTCACGAGGAGCGCAGCCGCGATGGCCCCGATGGCCAATGCCGGTCCGTAAGCGAACCGGCTTGCGTGGGCGGCTCCATCAATCTCGCGTTTCGTCTCTCCGGGTGCGGCCACGAGCCGCGCGGTCCTGGAGAGCGTCGTGGTCAGTCGGCGTCGCCTGAGCGCGTGCGCGACGGCCAGCAGGCCTCCCGCGATTGCGCTGTAGAGAAACGCCATCACCACGCCGCCGGGTCCGAGCAGGGTGCCGAGCGCCGCAAGCAATTTCACGTCGCCGGCGCCGGTGCCTCCGAGGATGTGACCCGGAAGCATGAGCGCGAACCCGAGCAGGGCGCCCACCAGGGCGCCTGCCATCGAGTGCCCCGACAGGCCGAGGCCCGCCAGCGCGAACCCGGTGATGGCGACCAGCGCCGTCAGCGGGTTGGGTATTCGTCCGGTCCGCAAGTCGATGGCGGCTGCGGCGCCGGAGGCCGTCACGACGACGGCCAGGACGACGAGATCAGATGTTCGAAGCGGCAATGACCTGCCACAGCACGGTGTTGATCTGGGTGCCCACCGCGGTCACGGCGCCAATCGCCACCAGGGCGATGAGAGCGCAGAGCATCGCGTATTCGAGCAGGTCCTGACCGTCTTCACGACGGACCGACCGAACGAGTGCAACAAGGCGATCCATGACGGACACTCGCATTCCTGGGGAGCACAGGGGTCGAAGTGAACGCGCCCGGAACACCGACATTCGCGGAGGTCCGGGCGCGCGCGGGTCGCGTCTAGATCGCGCCGGCGATCTGGTTGAAGATCGCGCTGACCTGCGTGCCGGCCGCGGTGACCGCACCGACCGCCACCAGGGCGATGAGCGCCACGAGCAACGCGTACTCGAGCAGGTCCTGGCCTTCCTCGTTCTTCTTCAGCGACATCAGAAAGTTCAACATGGTCGGGTCTCCTCTGGGGGTCTCAGATGAATCGATGTGTTGGGGGCGACGCCGACCTAGATGGCGCCGGCGATCTGGTTGAAGATCGCGCTCACCTGCGTGCCGGCCGCGGTCACCGCGCCGACTGCCACGAGAGCGATCAGCGCCACGAGCAGCGCGTACTCGAGCAGGTCCTGGCCCTCGTCCTTGCGTACGACCGAGTTGAAGAAGTTCACCAGAGCCGTCATTTCGTTCCTCCTGAAGGCATCGCCCCGCGCGATGCGATATCCCGGGCGCGGCGCGCCACGAGCGTTCGTCCGATTGGCCGCGGCGTGTGGTTGCTTGCTGGCAGCCTCACCGCGCTCGGCCGGCTAAAAGGCAACGGCTGTGCCACGCGCGGCAATCGCGTGGTGTGAGCAGCGGCTAAGTGGCTGAGTCGTCGAGTAGAAGCGCGCCATTCCCGCGGCGTCTTGGACGCGCCGCGCGGTGCGCTGCGGACCCGTCTCGAACCACACATTCGTAATCAGCGACGCGGTTTTTCGTGGCGAACGCCCCAGCGGCGTGCCACGCGGCGCCGCGCCCGCCAGGCGAACGCGCGATTACATTGGCGTTTTTTCGAGACGAGGATTGTTCGCGACCGCCATCGAAGCGGGTACATGCCTTGCTCTTCGCACCGGCGAAGGTGGAAGTGTCTATGGCAGCGAAAACAGCCTTCGGCAGACTGCGGGCCCGCGACTGGGCCGGATCGGCGGCCGGGTTCCTTGCAGTACTCGGCGTGCTCGTGGCGATGGATCCGCGAGTTGCACACCGCTTCTCGCAATTCGCCGTCGGCAGCCCCGCGGGACAGTTCCGCGGCGTGGCCGACCAGGCGACGACGCTCGGATCCGCGCTCTTCGGGGCGATCCGCGATCAGAGCATCGACCATGCGCCGATGCTCGTGTTCACGGCCGTTGCGGTGCTTCTGGTCGGGTTCATGGTGAGGACGTAGCTCGGTGTCGCTCGTCCTGGCACTCGAACCCGATCCGAAACAGGCGGCGGTTCTCAAGCAGGTCGTCCGGGACCGCGTCGGCGCGCAGCTCGTGCTCGCCGACTCGAAAGACGCGGCACTGGCCGCGATCGCCGAACGTGTGCCGGATCTGATCCTGGTGACGACGCTGCTGTCGCCACGCGATGAATCGGAGCTGACCGACCGGCTGCGCGACCTCGAGGGCGCCGAGCACCTCCAGACACTGACGATTCCCCTGCTCGCCGCGAGCGGCTCGGCTGCCGAGCCGAAGAAGAAGCGCCGCGGACTGTTGAGCGCGTTCACGAGCGACACCGAGGCGCCCGCCTCTCCGTCAGGCTGTGACCCCGCCGTCTTCGCGGAAGAAATTCGCAACTACATCGCGCGCGCCGAAGACCTGAAGGCCACTGCGTCGGTCGATCGCGAGCGGAAGCGCGTCTCGCGGAAGAAGAAGAGCGCGGCTGCCGAGCCGTCGGTGCTCATCAGGCCCGCCGAGGCTGCGCGTGTCGGCGACACGCCGGCGATGGACACCGCCGTCCCGGCAATCGAGCCGGTGAGCGGGCCGCAGGGCAGCTACTGGGCCTGGGATCCGGCGGGCCACGCAAAGGACAAGGAGCCCGGCGTCGCCGAGGCTGTTGCGCCAGAAAAGACGGACGCGCAGAAGCCGCTCGACGGGAGTTACTCATCCTGGGCGAACCCGTGGGACATCTCGAAATCAGTGGCTGCCCCAACGTCGTCGACCCAGGCAGTCGTGGCCTCTGAGGGATCCGATGACCCGGCGTCGCACCCGCCGCCGTCAACAGAGTGGAGTGCGCAAGCCCGCGCCGCGCTCGAAGGCCTCGCGGCCGCGCCAGCGCCCGCCACGTACCTCGACGACCACGTCATTCCCGACGTGGGCGGCGTGCCGATGGCGACCGGCAATGCCGTCGAGGCCCTGCTCGATCAGCCCTCTCGGCCGACCGCCGCCGATCTGCTCGCGGACGCACCAATTGCTCCCGGCGAAGAAATCGATCTCTCGGCGCTGTTGGACGACGGAAAGCCCTCGACACCAGCCGAGAGCCCTGCGATCGCCGGCGACATCTACACGCTCCCGCAGGACGCAGTGGATCTGAACGCCTGGCTGGATCGACCGGTGATTGCGCCGGTGCCGGAGTCGCCGGCCACGGCGGAGGCAGACCACACGGCGATGGCGGCGCTGCAGGCGGACGTCGATCGGCTGCGCGCCGATCGCGAGTCCGTGGAGTCGGCCCTGGCCGAGGCCCGCGCCGCGCAGGAGCGCGCGGAAGTCGCAGCGGCGGACGCCGCGCAGCACGCCCGCGACGAGATCGCGAAACATCAGGACGAGCTGGCGGCGCGCGCGCGACAGGACGCCGCTGCCGAGCGCAAGGCGCGCGAGCGCGACGAGCAACAGGCGCGAGACGAGGCCGATCGGCGCATGCTGATCGAACGGCAGGCGCGCGAGGAGTTCGAGCGGCTCACGCGCGAAGTCGAAGCGCGCGTCCGCGAAGAAGCGGCGGCCGAGCGACGTCTCCGTGAACGGGCCGAGACCGCGGCTCGAGAAGCCGAAGCTGCCCGAGCGAAGGACGCGGCCGAGCGTGAGGTGCGTGAGAGCGCCGAACGTCAGGCGCGCGCGCAGGCCGAGGCGGAGGCAGCCAGCGAGCGCCGGGCGCGCGAGCAGGCCGAGGCGCGAGCCGACGCCGAGCGCCGCGCGCGAGAAGAGGCCGAACACAACGCCCGCGAGCACGCCGAGCGCGTCGCGCGCGAGGCCGAAGAACGCCGCCTGCGAGAGGCGGCCGAGCTCAAGGCACGCGAAGAGGCGGAGCGTAAAGCCCGAGAGGACGCCGAAGCCAGAGCCGCGGCCGAACGTCAGGCGCGTGAAGAGATCGAGCGCAAGGCCCGAGCAGACGCCGAGGCCCTGGCACGTGCTGCCGAGGAGCGTCGTGCGAAGGAAGCGGCCGAACTGAAGGCGCGCGAAGAGGCCGAGCGCAAGGCACGCCAGGACGCCGAAGCCCGAGCCGCCGCCGAACGCAAGGCCCGCGAGGAGGTCGAACGCAAGGCGCGAGAACATGCCGAGGCGCTGGCCCGCGCGGCCGAGGAGCGTCGTGCAAAGGAGGCGGCCGAGCTGAAGGCCCGCGAGGAAGCCGAGCGCAAGGGTCGCCAGGAGGCCGAAGCCCGCGCGGCCGCGGAGCGGAAAGCCCGCGAGGCCGCCGAGCAGCGCGCTCGTGAGCATGCCGAGGCCGTCGCGCGAGAAGCCGAAGCGCGACGCGTGCGCGAGGCCATCGAACTGCAGGCACGCGAGGAGGCGACGCGACAGGCGCATGAAGACGCCGAGGCGCGAGTCGAAGTCGAGCGCAAGGCCCGAAGGGACGCCGAGCGGCAGGCGAAGCTCGAAGCGAGCAAGCGTGCCGAGATGGAACGCAAGGCGCGCGAAGAGGCCGAACGCCTCGCGGGAGAGAGCACCGCCCGCGCCCGCGAAGAGGCCCGCGCCGAACGGAAGGCACGGGAGCTCGCCGAGCGTCGCGCGGCCGAAGAGCGAAAGGGCCGCGAACAGGCTGAACGTCGGGCGCGAGAAGAGTCGTCGCGCCGGGCCGCCGCCGAAGCACGCGCGAAGCAGGAAGCCGAGCGCCACGCCCGTGAGGCGTCACGGCCGAAAAAGGCCGTTGTCGTCAAGAAGGCAAAGCGCCGCCCCACGCCCGAACCCGTTCGCGAGCGCGCGCCAAAGAAAGACCCGGCACGGCCCACGCAGGACGAGTGGGGCCTGTACGATCCGGACAAGGCCGGCTTCGGCGCGCTCTTCGCAAAGCTCGACGCGATCGACAACGGCGAACCGGTCGAGGACGACCCGAGCGCCGCCGATCTCCTGGCGTCTACGCCTGACAGACCGCGCAGCAGCCCACGACCGCTCTCGATGTGGGTGTGGCGGGCCGACCACGGCGAGCCGGCCGCTGCGGCGCCGACCCTCGTGCCGGCCGATGACTTCAGTGGCCTCGTCGATCGGCTGAACATCCCGGCGGCCGTGGCCGCCGTCGGTTACGCACGCGGCGTGCGGATTCGACGCGTGAAGATCACGCCCGGCGACAGACACACCAATCGCAAGCACGACGAGGGTCGCGTGATCATCCTCTCGCGAAAGATGTTGAAGGCTGTGCGCGCGGAGACGGCCGCGGCGTCCGAACGCTCGAACGCGCGACGCATCGCTTGACCCCTCGGCGCTCCGAAGCCCAGAATCGGCCATCGAGGGCTTCGTGGCACACGGCAACTCCACTTCCGATGGCTCACGCCGCGCTGCGCTGACGTTGGCGGCGGGCTTGCTCGCAACCGCGCTCGTCATCGCCCTGGAGATGTCGCCCGTCGCCCAGGGCGCCGCGCCCGCGCCCTACACGGAGTCCATCCCGAACACGAAGGTCGTCTTCGACATGGTGCCGATTCCTGCGGGCACCTTCACGATGGGCAGCCCGTCGGGCGAAGCCGGACGCACCGACGACGAAGGGCCGGCGCATCAGGTGACGCTGAAGGCTTTCTACATCGGCACGAAGGAAGTGACCTGGGACGAGTACGACGAATTCGCCTTCAGCCAGGACTTGCTCCGGAAACGCAAACTCGGCCTGACAATGCCCGCTGATGCCGCCGACGCGATGTCGCGCCCGACGCCGCCGTACGCCGACGAGTCGTGGGGTTGGGGCAAGGAGAAGCAGCCCGTCATCGGCATCACACAGTACGCGGCGGCGCATTACTGCCAGTGGCTCTCGGCGCGAACCGGGAAGCGCTATCGCCTGCCGACGGAGGCTGAGTGGGAATACGCGGCGCGGGCGGGCACGACGACCCCCTACTCGTTCGGCGATGACATATCGAAGGTCGAGGTATATGCCTGGCTCAGGTCCAATGCGGGCGAGCAGCCGCACGTCGGCGGTCTCAAGCCACCCAACCCCTGGGGCCTCTTCGACGTGCACGGCAACGCCGCCGAGTGGACCGGCGACAAATACGACGCGGCCTACTACGCGACCTCGCCAAAGACGAACCCGTTCGATGATCCCGGCGCAGCGCTGTATCCGCACGCCGTCCGCGGCGGATCCTGGGACGACGACGCGCCGCGGCTGAGGAGCGCGGCACGGCGGACGTCGATGGAGGCCTGGAGCCGCCGCGATCCGCAGAACCCCAAGAGTCTCTGGTGGCACACCGACGCCACCTTCGTCGGCTTCCGGGTGGTGGCCGAGATGGACAATCCGCCCCGCTGATAGTAGGGTGTCAGACCACTCGTTCGACACTTCCGGAGGATTCATTGCCATGGCCGAGCATCCCCGCACGCCGTCCCGGCGCGACTTCATGAAGACATCCGCTGCCGTCGTCGGCGGGACGCTGGCTTCGGGCCTCGTCCTGCCTGGCGCCTACGCTGCGGGCAGCGACGAGATCCGCGTGGGCCTGATCGGCTGTGGCGGCCGCGGCACCGGCGCGGTGGACAACGTGCTGAAGGCGGCCGAAGGCGTACGCCTCGTCGCCGCGGGCGACATCTTCAAGGATCGCCTGGCGAGCAGCCTCGACAACCTCAAGAGCCACGGCGACAAGGCCGCGGTCGCGCCGGACATGCAGTTTGTCGGCTGGGACGCGTACAAGAAAGTGCTGGCGACCGACGTCAACTACGTCATCCTCGCGACGCCGCCGGCGTTCCGTCCGATTCACCTGCGGGCCGCCGTCGAGGCCGGGAAGAACATCTTCACCGAGAAGCCGGTGGCCGTGGATCCCGCCGGCATCAAGGCCTGCTTCGAGATCGCGGACCTCGCGAAGCAGAAGAACCTCGCGATCGCCGCTGGCACGCAGCGCCGTCACCACGCCGCGTATCTCGAGACCATGCGCCGTATCCACGATGGAGCCATCGGCGACGTCGTGGCGTTGCGCGTCTTCTGGAACCAAGGCGGACTCTGGACCAAGCCTCGCCAGCCGGAATGGACCGACATGGAGTGGCAGCTGCGCAACTGGCTCTACTTCACCTGGCTCTCAGGCGACCACATCGTCGAGCAGCACGTGCACAACATCGACGTCGCCAACTGGGTGATGGGCGGCAAGCCCGTGCGCGTGTTTGGGGTCGGCGGGCGTCAGGCGCGCACCGGGCCGGAGTACGGGCACATCTTCGATCATTTCGGCCTCGACTTCGAGTACGAGAACGGCACGCATGCGCTGAGCATGTGCCGCCAGCAGGCCGGCACGCCTGGCCTGGTCGCCGAGTTCGCTGCCGGCTCGAAGGGATCCTGCGAAACGCAGGACGGCGTGCGCTACGAGATCAAGGGAGTGAACGCCTGGAAGTGGGCCGGCGAATACACGAACCCGTACCAGCAGGAGCACACCGATCTCATCGCGAGCATTCGCGGCGGGACCCCACTGAACGAGCTGCGTCGCGTCGCCGAGAGCACGCTCACCGCGATCGCAGGGCGCGAGGCGGCGTACACGGGCAAGGTCGTCGTCCTCGATCAGTTCCTGACCGCGCCGTTCAGCCTGATGCCGCAGACGCTGGAGTTCGGGCCGATACCGGTGCCGCCGGTGGCTATCCCCGGCACCGCCGGCACGATGTAATCGTCGAGAGGCAGTAGGCCGGGGCGTCAGCCCCGGCAAAGGACGACAGACTTCTCGTGAGCAGGCGTGTCCTCGCCGGGGCTGAAGCCCCGGCCTACTGCGCCCTCTTCGTTGCGCTTGCATTCGGCGCAGCCGCGGACACCCAAGCCGTCAGGCTCGAGTTCAGCGAAGCGCACATGGGGACGACCTTCCGGATCGTCCTGTACGCCAGCGACGAATCGTCAGGTCGGCTCGCGGCAGAGCACGCCTTTACGGAGATCGCCCGCCTCGATCAGATCCTCACGGACTACGAGCCGGCCAGTGAGCTGAGCCGCGTCACGCGCGAAGCCGCCGGGCACCCGATTCACGTCAGCGATGATCTGTTCGAAGTCCTGGTGCAGTCGCAGGACCTGGCGCTCCGCAGCGACGGCGCCTTCGACATCACCGTCGGGCCATTGACCCGCTTGTGGCGCCGCGCACGGCGCGAGGTCGAGCTGCCTGCGACATCAGACCTCGACGCCGCACGCCGGGCGACGGGCTTCCGGATGCTGCATCTCGATACGACGGCTCGGACCGTCGAGTTCGATCGGGCCGGCATGCAGCTCGACGCCGGCGGCATCGCGAAGGGCTTCGCGGCGGATCGGGCGCTCCGCGTGCTGGTTGACCTCGGGGTGTCACGCGCGATCGTCGCGGCGGGCGGCGACATCGCAATCGGCGATCCGCCCCCGGATCGGTCGGGCTGGGATATCGCGCTCGCGGGTCTCGAGAACACGCCCGCGCCGGGAAGTCCGCTCACCCTCTCGCACGCGGGCGTGTCCACCTCCGGCGACGCCGAGCAGTGGGTCGAGATCGGCGGCGTGCGCTATTCCCACATTCTCGATCCGCGCACGGGCCAGCCCCTCACCGGACGCTCGTCCGTGACGGTGGTTGCGGGCAACGCGACGACTTCGGATATGCTGGCGACCGCCGTCGACGTGCTCGGCCCAGAGGCGGGCCGTCGCCTCGTCGATGGATGGGCCGGCGCGTCGGCGCTGATCGGCATGCGCGACGGAACTGCCGGCGACCACTGGGTGACATCGCGGAGATTTCCATGAGACGGATGCTTGCGTTGACGATGCTCGCGGCCGCGGCAGTAGGCGTGGCGACGCGAGCCGACACGCCGAACACGCTGACGGCGCAGGAGAAGGCCGACGGCTGGGTGCTGCTCTTCGACGGCTCGACGACCGCGGGCTGGCATGGCTACAACCAGGCGACGATGCCGGAAGGTTGGGCAGACAAGGACGGCGCGCTGACGCGGGTCGGCAAGACCACCGACATCTCGAGCGACAAGGAGTACGCCAGCTTCGATTTCAAGTTCGACTGGAAGATTGCCCAGGGCGGCAATAGCGGCGTCATGTACCACGTCGTCGAGTCGCCGACCTACAAGTCGAGCTATTTCACGGGGCCCGAGTATCAGCTGCTCGACAACTTGCGCCATCCGGATGCGAAGGCCGGGAAGGACGGGAACCGCACCGCGGGATCCGACTACGACCTGTATCCGCCGTCGGCGGATGTCACGAAGCCCGCCGGTGAGTGGAACGAAAGCCGTATCGTGATCAAGGGCAGCCACGTCGAGCACTGGATGAACGGCAGGAAGCTGCTCGAATACGAGCTGTGGAGCGATGCGTGGAAGGCGCAGGTCGCGGCCAGCAAGTTCAAGGCATGGTCCGACTACGGCCTCGCGAAGTCCGGCCACATCGTCCTGCAGGAGCACGAGGCCGAGGTCGCGTTTCGGAATATCAAGATCAAGGTGCTCTGAGGGCGGGCCTGAAGGCATGCGCTACATCCGTCACGCCAATCTCGTGTAGCCAATCACGTGTAGCGCAGGGCTTCAGCCCTGCCAACCGACGACAGCGATGACACAAACCATACGACTCAAGCTCTCCGTGATGATGTTCCTCGAGTTCTTCATCTGGGGAGCGTGGTACGTGACGATGGGCACGTACCTGCTGAAGACGCTGAGCTTCTCCGGAACGGAGAGCGGGGCGGCGTACGGGACGACGGCGCTGGCGGCGATCGTGTCGCCGTTCTTCGTCGGCATGGTGGCGGACCGCTTCTTCGCCACGGAGAAGGTCCTCGCCGCGCTGCACCTGATCGGCGCGGTGCTCCTCTACTGGGTGTCGACGCTGCCGACCTTCGGCAGCTTCTACTGGGTGCTGCTGGCCTACGCCCTGTGCTATATGCCGACGCTGGCGCTGACCAACGCGCTTGCGTTCCACCAGATGAAGGATCCGCAGAAGGAGTTCCCGGGCATTCGCGTGCTCGGCACCGTCGGGTGGATCGTGGCGGGCGTCGTCATCAGCGCGCTGAGTGCCGAGCCGCTGGCGCTGCAGTTCCGGCTTGCGGCTGGTGCCTCGCTGGCGCTCGGGCTCTTCGCGTTCACGCTGCCGCACACGCCACCGGCCAAGCTGGGACACGCGGTGTCGGTGCGCGACGTCCTCGGCCTCGACGCGCTGCAGTTGATGAAGAACCGGTCGTTCGCGATCTTCGTTCTTGGCTCGTTCCTCGTTTGCATCCCGCTGCAGTTCTACTACGCCTTCCTGAACCCGTTCCTCAACGAGATCGGCCGCACGAGCACCGCCGTGACGCAGTCGCTCGGGCAGGTGTCCGAAGTCGGGTTCATGCTGCTGATGCCGTTCTTCTTCGTGCGGCTGGGCGTGAAGAACATGCTCCTCGTCGGCATGGCCGCCTGGATGGCGCGGTACCTGTTCTTCGCCTTCGGCGACAACCACGGCCTGGTGTGGATGCTCTTTCTTGGCATCCTGCTGCACGGCGTCTGTTACGACTTCTTCTTCGTGACCGGGCAGATCTACGTCGACGCCAAGGCCCCGCTGCACATTCGCGCCGCCGCGCAGGGCTTTATCACGTTCGTCACCTACGGCGTCGGGATGTTCATCGGCTCGTACCTCTCGGGCTGGATCGTCGATCAGTACGTGACGCCGGGTGGACACGACTGGCGTACGATCTGGCTGGTCCCCGCTGCCATGGCCTTTGGCGTCCTGGCGCTCTTCGCCGCGTTCTTCAGCGGACGCGAGGAGGCGAAAACCGCATGAACCGCAGAGACTTCCTGGCCTCGTCCATCGCCGCGGCTGGCGCGAGCGCGATGGGCAGCGATGCGTCCGCTCAGGCGCCGTCGAAGCCGATGCCCCAATACTACGAGCTCCGTCAGTACCACCTGCGCATGCCGATGCGACAGGATTTTTCGGATTACCTGAAGACGGTTTCGGTGCCGGCGCTGAATCGGGCTGGCATCTCGCCGGTTGGGGTTTTCAGCGTCGGGTTCGGTCCCGACACTCCGACCTTCTGGATGCTGCTGCCGCACAAGGACGCCGAGTCGGTGTTCTCGCTCGACGCGAAGCTCCAGGCGGACCACGATTACAAGACGCTCGGCGCCGAGCATCACTCGCGGCCGGCCTCGAACCCGGGTTACATGCGGATCGAGTCGCAGCTGATGATCGCCTTCGATGGCATGCCGGTGCTCGAGGCGCCGTCAGGCCCGGCGGCCGCGGCCTCGCGCGTCTTCGAGCTGAGGACCTACGAGAGCCACAGCAAGGCCGCGCACCGGAAGAAGATGGAGATGTTCAACACCGGTGAGATCGCCATCTTCCGGCGCACGGGTCTTCAACCGGTCTTTTTCGGATCGAACCTGATTGGCCAGAAGCTGCCGAGCCTCACCTACATGCTCGTCTTCGAGAACATGGCCGCCCGCGAGAAGAACTGGGGCCAGTTCGCGGGCGACCCCGAGTGGAAGACGCTCTCGACGACGCCAGGGTTCACCGACGCCGAGATCGTGACCAATATCACGTCGTTCATCCTGCGGCCGGCGGCGTTCTCGCAGATATAGATATAAGGTGCTCGATCCGGTCGAGGCGGGCCAGCAGCTCTGTCTGCCGTGACTCGTCGGTCGTCGGCATCTGGCGAAAGAACCAGAGGCCGGCACCCGGCGTCAGCACCGCCTTCTCGATCTCGTCGAGCGAGTCGAAACCCTGCTTGTGGGCTGCCGTGACGACTTCGTGCTTCGAGACCCCGTCTCGCTTCAGGATGTCCTCACGCACCTTGCCATGCTCGATCAGCAAGTCCGGCTTCCCCTCGAGCCACTTCTCCAGCCGTGCGTGACCGTACAGCCGGCGCACGACGAAGCTGTTGAACACCAGGAG
>JBKPSY010000267.1:0-11722 GCA_046735235.1 Acidobacteriota bacterium
CCACGAGCCGCTCGACGCCGGCGTCGGCCAGCGTGCCGAGCACGCGGCCGAGGATTGTTCCGCCTGGCGTCATCGCCAGGAAGGCCTTCGGGCGGCCCATCCGAACGGACGCCCCCGCAGCCAGGACGATTCCGGGAATCGCAGCCATTACCGGTGGTCGATCCGCATCCGCCAGCAGCCGCCGCGGCCGTCCACGAGGAACTCGCGATGGGCGCGATCGGCGAGGAAGTCGTTCAACTGCCGACTCGTGGTGTAGTCCCGGTGCGTGACGTACTCGCCGTTGAAGTCCGCCGGCTCGCCCGGGCGATCGATCGCCGCCTGGATGTCCTGGAACAGGCCGACGCGAAACTCTTCGTCCGAGATGTGGAAGACCGGCTGGAATGCGTCGCAGGCCGACGCCGCGGCAGTGATCGTCGGCGTCTTCGGATAGAGGCCGAGGCGCTGCATGCCCTTGTTGGCCTGCAGCATCGCCGCGCCTTCCGAGAGTCCCTGCGCGCGCCCCTCCGCAACGAGATCCGCGTACGTCTTCTCGAGCATCGCGACGTGTTCGATCGCCGCGCGGCGCGACTCGAGCGCCTCGCGCGTGAATCCGCCCGCATAGCGATCGCCGCACCGCCCCGAGTCGGCGAGCGCCGTCGCGGCCGAATCGCCCGTGTGCAGCACGACGACCGCGCACCCCATCCCTTCGGCTCCGCGCGGGGCGATGACTTCCCGGTCGCCCGCCAGTTGTGAAGGCTCGTCACCGGACATGTTCTGGTTGCCCGGCTGCCACGCCGTGCTGTCCTCGGTCGTCCCGGTCTTCGCGTTCCAGCGGTGCCGCCACACGAACGTCCGGCTCGAGGGAACTTCGGAGCGCGTCACGGTGAGCTCGTATTCGAGGTGCTGCGGATCGGCCCACCGCAGGTGTCCGGAGGCCTCGCCGAAGATCGCGCCGTGATAGGCGGATATTCGCGTGCCCTCGAGCGGGCTTGGCGGAAACTCCCGGATGATCGTCACGGCGCGATCCGCGAGGCGTATAGAAATCAGGCTGAAGCGGTCGCGATGAATCCAGACGGAGGCCGGCGGCGTGAAGGTGTCGTAGCCCAGGCCCACGACCGACGCGTTGACGTCGCGGACGAGGACGTAAACCGAGGCGCCGTTCGGTGCGAAGACGGGCCCGAGGTAACCCCGGCCCCGCGTCGTCGTCAAGGCCACGACGGCGACGCCCGCCACGACGGCCAGCAGGCCGAGTGCGACGCCAATACGGCGGAGCATGCGCCACTCTATCGCAGGCCGGAAGCGGGGAAAAATCCCCATAAACCGGGGTGTTCGCGTTGACTTGCCCGGGGATTGGGCCTATAGTGCGCTCGGGATTTGCTAAGGTCGACAGGACCGCATCCCCGACGAGCAGCTCACCGCGTCATCGGGATGCGGTAAGTCTGACAGAGCTTCTCTGTCCGGCTTCGAGGCGTTCGGGCGTCGTACCGTGGCGGGACATGTCTCGCCTGCCCTCCCTACAGATCCTCACGGACACGTTCATCGGAGGACACGGGTATGCCGACCGGCACAATTGCACGGCTCCTGATCGACAAGGGGTTCGGGTTCATCCGCGACGAGGGCGGCGTGGAGCACTTCTTCCATCGCAGCGCGGTTCGCGGCGCGGTGTTCGAGTTGCTGCGCGAAGGGCAGCGCGTCGAGTTCACACCCGAGGAATCGGCCAAGGGGCCGCGCGCGAGCGACATTCGCCTCATCGAGAACTGAACTGCCGTCGGTCGTCCCCGGCCCCCGTCATACCGGGGCCGGGACCGTCGGCCGATCCCACCTCCACCGACACACTCGCATCATCACGGAAGCGAACGGGGCCCGGTGGCCCTCCCGGTCTTCAAAATCGGCTGCTCTCCGCTAGCCGGGGAGGCTGGGTTCGACTCCCAGACGCTTCCGCCACTCGGGAGACGGACTACGGACTTCCGACTTCACCCTACGGACGCAGCGCCCGTAGCACCGCTTCGGTCTCAGTGAAATCGTCGAAGACGACATCCGCGCCCGCCTGAGCGAGGGCGGCGCTGGTGTACTGCCCGGTCGCGACCGCGATGACACGTGCGCCGTGGGCGTGGGCGCAGGCGACATCGCGCGGCGTGTCGCCGATGACGACGACGTGGCCTGCCTCGACGTGTTCGGGCAGCCCCTGCTCGCGCGCGCGGCCGAGCGCGACGGGAACGAGGTGATTCCGGTCGTGCGCGTCCTCGCCGAACGCGCCGCATCGGAAGTAGCGCCACAGATCGAAATGTCCGAGCTTGACCTCGGCCGCGTCGGCGTAGTTGCCCGTCAGCAGCGCCAGAAAGACGTGCGGCTCGGGCGCCAACGCGTCGAGCAGCGGGGTGATGCCAGGCAACACGCGCTTGTTCCTGCCCGGCAGCGGGACCTCTTCCCGCAGGCACACGAGATATCGCTCGCGAAATGCACGCACGTCGGAGGGCCCGGCCGTCATGCCCTGCCGCTCGAATGCGTCGCCCAGAATGCTCGTGTCGGTGCGGCCCGCCAGCTCGACGTGCTTGAACGCGTCAGGGATTCCGAAGACGTCCGCGAACGCGCGGTTCATGGCCCGCTGCCCTGCGCCGCCGGTGACGACGAGCGTGCCGTCGATGTCGAAGAGCATGAGTTGATGCTGCAGAACGATTCCTCCCGATGCGCGCACGATCCATCCAGACCGGCGATCTACAATCGACCCATTCCAAGGCAGGGTCGAACCCCTGCCGCTACAGGAGACGCTCCATGACTCGCCCGACACATCTGGCGGCCGCCATCCTGGTCGCGTTCGCCAGCGCGTCGCTCTTGGCGGCGCAGCAGCAGCCAACCGCGAACGAGCACCAGACGATGAAGCCGCTGGCCGAAGCCACCGCCGCGATTGCGGGCGAGGGCATCACCGGCACGGCCACCCTTGCCGAGTACCAGCACGGCGACAGCCGCCTGGTGCAGATTCACCTGACGGTCTCGGGCCTCAAGCCAGGCCAGCACGGCGTTCATCTGCACGCCGTCGGCAAGTGCGAGGCGCCGTTCACGAGCGCCGGCGGCCACTACGATCCGGGGCCTGCCGGCAACCCCGATCCGGACGCCAATCACCCGTACCACATGGGCGATCTGCCGAACCTGACGGTCGGCGCGGACGGCAAGGGCCAGCTCGACGCCACGACGACGCGCGTGACGATCAGCGACGGGCCGCTCACGCTGGCCGACACCGACGGCTCGGCGATCATCATCCACGGCAACCCCGATCAGGGAGTGACCGGCGAGTCGAAGTCCGGCGTCTCGGGCGGCCCGAGAGTCGCCTGCGGCGTCATCACGAAAAAGTAGGTCGACTACCGGCCCGATCCGAACAGCCGCTGCAGGAGGCCCGACTTCGTCTCCGTCAGATCTCCTGTTGCGGCGTTCAACGCAAGCACGCGTGGCGAGAACGGCCGCGCCGCCTCGACGCTTCCCGCCAGCACGACGACGGCCAGGCCGCGCGACCGCGCCACGCGCGCCAGGTCGGCGCCAAGGGCGCTGACGTCTCCGGCGTCCACGCCCGCAAGGGGATGCTCCACGAGCAGCAGCTTCGGCTGGCCCGCGATCGCGCGCGCGATCCGGATCCGGTGACGGAAGGCTACGCTCGTCCCGTGAATCGGACGGTCGAGCGCAGGCGCATCCAATCCCACCGCGTCGCCCAGCGCCTGAACCTGTTCGCGCACGTCCCGCGCCATGGGATCGATGTCGAGCGTCAGCGACATCGCGATGTTCTGCGCCGCCGAAATCTGCTCGAGCAGCACCGCCCGCTCGCTGATGATGCCGAACTGCTCGATGGTCGCGAGCCAGTCGGTGCTGTCGGTGATGGCAGACGTCGCGCGTCCGAAGATCGTCACGCTTCCCTCGTCGGGCAATGTCGCGCCGGTCACGAGATTGACGAACAGCTCCGCTGTGACCTGATCGAACCCCGCAAGCCCGATGTGTTCGCCGGCCTCGACGCGGAGCTGCCGCAGGCGCAGTGGCCGCAGGCCGCCGTACGCTTTGCTGACGCCATCGACGGTCAGGACCTGAGCCGACACAACCCCTCGAATTCCGGCTCCGGCAGCGTGACACGGCCGAGCCGGGCTCGCTCGGCGCGGTCGTCGCCGTGATAGTCCGAGCCGCCGGTGACCGCGAGGTTGCAGCGCGCCGCGATCTGCAGGTAGCGGTCCAGGGCGACGGCGTCGTGGTCGCTGTGGTACGCCTCGATCGCGTCGAGCCCCGCCGACTTCCACTCGGGGATGCGGGCGTCGGCGCGGTTGTGCGACGGGTGGGCCAGCGACGCGAGGCCGCCGGCCTCGTGGATCTGGGCGATGGCTTCGACCACCGTCGGGCCGGAACGAGGCACGAACGCCGCACCGCGCGTGCCGAGGAAGCGATCGAACGCCTCCCTGGAGGTCCTCACGTGCCCCGCCGCGACGAGTGCTGCGGCGATCGCCGGCCTCCCCACCGCGACATCCCCGCCGGGATCGGCCGCGAGGATGCGGTCGACGTCGATGGGCGCGCCAAGCTTCGTCAGCGCGCTCCCGATCTCACGGACGCGTACGACGCGCGCGTCGCGCTGGGCTGAAAGGAACGCCTGGAATCCGGCGTGCGCGCGATTCACGAAGTAGCCGAGGACGTGAACGTCGCGATCACGCTCGATGGCGGTGACCTCGACGCCCTCGACGAGTCGAACCCCGAACGACTCCGCCGCACGCGCGGCATCGTCGAGGCCGCCGAGCGTGTCATGGTCGGTGACGGCGAGCACGCGGATACCGGCCAGCCAGGCCTGGCGCACGAGGTCGGTCGCCGTCAGGCGTCCGTCGGACGCCGCGGTGTGCGTATGCAGGTCGATCACGCTGGAGGCGGGGCTACCGTACGGCGGCGCGTCGGGCGCTCGCCCCCGGCGCTCGAGCCGATTTTGCCGGGGCGCGGCCGCGGGCACGGCCCTGGCGCTCGACGAGCGCCTTGTACTCGCGGATGAGAAGGTCGAGGTGGTTGCGTTCCTCCTCGGCGAACTCCAGGAAGATCTGCTTGCCCTCGGAGTCCTCGAACCGCTCGCCGTACCGCTTGAAGAAGCGATGCGAGCCGCGCTCGCACCGGATGCCGATCAAGTACGCCTGCTGATCGTTCACGCCGCGGGTCAGCCGTTCGGCGCCCTCGGAGAAGAGGCCGTTGGCGGCGCCCTTGAAGAACAGGAACGTCGGCCGCGATTCGAGCTGCGGATCGCGCTTGAGGAGCTTCCGGTAGCGCGCCTCGAGCGTCGAGAGATGTTCCTTCTCTTCCTCGGACAGCTTCTGGAACACCGTTCGTCCCCGCGGATCGCGTGTGATGGCGGCGGCCTTCGTGTAGAACTCGAGCCCGCTGCGCTCGGTCGCAATCGCGATTCTCAGCGCGTCCCTGGCAAAGAGGAGCTCCGTCGTCGCGCCGTTGACGGGCTCGCCGCGGCGCCCGGTGCGGCAGTCTTCGCACTCGCCGTAGATCTGCAGCACGCTCTGGCGCGCGGTGAAGTTGCGCGCCGCGGCGACTTCCTCGATGAGCGCCTCGATGTCGGAGCTGAGGAACTCGGAGGACTGGTTGCAGGTCTTGCAGATCAGATGGAAGTGGCGCGGGTGCCGATACGAGTGCTCGAACCGGAATCGCCCCTCGCCGAAGTCCACCTTGCGAGCGATGCCGGCGTCCACCATCCACTGCAGCGTGCGGTAGACGGTGGCTCGGCTGATGCGGTGATCTTCGTGCCGGATGAGTTCGACCAGATCATCGGCGCTCAGGTGCCCTTCCTGGCGCAGGAACACATTGACGATGAGGTCGCGTTTGCTGGAGCGCTTTCCGCCCGCGGGCCGGAGCCGATCGAGATCGAGAGCGGGGGGTGTCACGTCGGCCTGCAGTCCGCTCGCGCGGGCTAGACGCTGAAGGACTGGCCGCAGCCGCAGGTCGAGACCGCGTTCGGGTTCTTGATCGTGAAGCCGCCGCCGGTGACGGTGTCGACGAAGTCCACTTCGGCGCCGGCCAGGTAGCGCACGCTGATCGGATCGACGTAGAGCCGCACGCCGTTGCTCTCGAAGATCTGATCGCCGTCGCTGTTGCCTTCGTCGATCATCAAGCCGTACTGGAAGCCGGAGCAGCCGCCGCCCTGGACGAACACGCGCAACCCGCTGCCATCCTTCTGCTCTTCCGCGAGCAGCTCGGAAATCTTGCCGGCCGCTGTCGAGGTTACGTTGATCATCTGGTAAGCTCTCCTACCATTCGATTATAGCGGCCGTCCGGCGGGCTCTACAAGCCGCCAGCCCCTCCCCAGGGCCGCCACATACACGGTCAACTCATTGCAGATCAGTCGTTTACAGGACGAAGTGCGCGCGCGCCGCGAGCGGGCAGCCACCCGCTGGGCTGGCTTGGCGCACGAAAAACCCGAACTGGGCCGGGCACTCGACCTGCAACAGCGCCTGGTCGGGCGGCAACTGGACCTGCTGGGGGCGCTCGGTCCCTCCATCTCTTCGATGCCGGCCGCGACGGAAGTGCGCGTGTTGCACTCGCTGGCCGACGGCTTCCCCGTCCTCAGAGGGGGTATCGGCCCCTTGCCGGTCGATCTGTTGCGACCAGTGATGGTGGATCTCGCGCGAGACGTCGCCGAGATCAGCGGCTACGCGGCCGCTACCAGGGTCGGCGAAGCGATCGGCGGCGCTGAAGTGGATGCCGCGGCCCTGCTGGCACATGTCTACCAGCGCGACCAGCAGGCCGTGCGTCAGATGGCGCTCGAGCATCGTCTCGTCGTCGACCTGTTGTGGCTCGTCGGCGATCTCGTCACGGCGCCGGTCGTCTATCTCGAACAGGTCGCCGCGCTTCGCGAGGGCTCGCCCGATTCGCCCGTGCGCGAGGCGATCGAGCGCTGGGAGCACGGCTATTGTCCCGCCTGCGGCTCGTGGCCTGCGCTGGCGGAGTTCTTCTACGGCGAGCGATTGCTGCGGTGCGCGTTCTGCGCGGCCACGTGGCGTCGCGCCGGCGAGCGGTGCATCTACTGCGGCACCACCGACTCCCAGTTCCGTACAGTGGTCCCCGATCGCGCGAAGCCAGGGCGGCGGCTGGAGCTGTGTCGATCATGCGGGGGCTTCCTGAAGACGCTCGACGTCGAGCTCATCACGCCCTTTCCGCTCGTCGCGATCGAGGATCTCGGCAGCTCGGATCTCGATCAGGCGGCGCTGCACCACGGCTTCAAGAGATTGCCGCTGCCGACTCTCGGCGTCTGATCCGCGTCTCCGTACGTAGGGCGGGGCTTCAGGCCCGCCGCCGGAGTCGGCCCGGGTTCAGGCGGGACTGAAGTCCCGCCCTACGAACGCTCGCACGTCGCCAGCTTCTCGAGCTCCGCTCCCGAAGCTGCCTCCACGTCCTTGTGCAGGCTGTTGCCGTGCGCGTCCATCGTGACGATGGCCGGGAAATCCTTCACGCGCAGGTGCCACATCGCCTCCGGCGTGCCGAACTCCATCAGCGACACGCCGTCAACGCCGGTGATGGCCCTGGCGTAGAACTGCGCGGCGCCGCCGATGGCGTTGAGGTACACGGCGCCGGCGTCCTTGAGAGCCGCGAGAGTCTTCCCGCCCATGCCGCCTTTGCCAATGACGAGCCGCACGCCGTAGCGCTTGATGATGTCCGCCTGATATGGCTCCTCGCGGATGCTCGTCGTGGGGCCCGCCGCGGTGACGGTCCAGGCGTCGCCGTCTTTCCTGACGACAGGGCCGCAGTGATAGAGGGCGGCGCCGCGCAGGTCGACTGGTGGCTCGTGCTTCATCAGATGCGCGTGCACCGCGTCGCGTCCAGTGAACATCGTCCCCGACACGAGCACGACGTCGCCGACCTTGAGCGAGCGTACGGCCTCCTCGTCGAGTGGCGTCGTCAGAGCGATCTCGCGTCCGGTGCGCTGGAAGCCGGCCTGGTCGATCATCGGAATGATCGGTGACGACGGGTCGCGATAGAGCCAGCGCTTGATGCCGCCGGTCTTCGCGTCGAGAATCACCCCGAGCCGACGAAACGCCCAGCAGTCGTACGCGACGGAGACGAAGAAGCTCGCGGGAAGCCGATTGAGCGATGCGACCTTGCAGCCGATCAGCGACACGTTCCCGCCAAACCCCATCGTCCCGACGCCCAGCGCGTTCACCGTGCGCATCACCTCGGCTTCCAGCTCGGCGAGGCGCGGATCGGGGTTCACGTCGTCCAGCGTGCGGAACAGTTGCTGTTTGGCTTCGAGATAGCCGGACGTGCGATCGCCGCCGATCGCCACACCGAGCGCGCCGGGCGCGCATCCTTTGCCCTGCGCCTGCCAGACGGCGTGGAGGATGCACTTGCGGACGCCCTCGAGCGTGCGGTCGGCGCGGCCCAGATGCGGGAGCTCCGTCGGCACCGAGTACTGCGCGTTCATGTTCTCGCAGCCGCCGCCCTTCAGGATCAGTCGCACCTCGATCTCGTCGTCGTTCTCCCACTGCTCGAAGTGCAGGATGGGCGTGCCCGGCCCGAGGTTGTCGCCCGAGTTGGCGCCCGTGATCGAATCGACCGAGTTGGGCCGGAGCTTGCCGCGTTTGGTGGCCTCGGCGACCGCCCGGCGCACCTCCTTCTTGAGCTCGATCTGGTTGGTGCCGACGGGCGTCTTGATCTCGAAGGTCGGCATGCCGGTGTCCTGGCAGATGGCGCCTTCCCCCTTGGCGGCCAGGTCGATGTTCTGCGCGATGATGCCGAGCGCCTGGGACGAACGGGTCGAGGCGGGTTCTTCTGCCATCGCGTACCGCATCGCCGCCCGCACGTCGGGGGGCAGATCGGTCGACGTCTTTACGATCAGCTCGAGCAGGGATTCGAAAAGGGCCGGTGCCATGCGAGAAGTATAATTTTCATTGGCGATTGCGTCATGCCCTTGCCCCCCTCGCCTCCGCCGGCCCCCCTGCCAGCCCGCATCGAGCGGGATTCGCTCGGCGAGATGCCGGTTCCCGAGGCCGCGTACTACGGCGTGCAGACGGCACGCGCGCTCGAGAACTTTCCGGTCAGCGGGATGCGGCCGCACCCCGATCTCGTCACCGCCACCGTGCTCGTGAAGAAGTGCGCCGCCGAGGCCAACCGCGACCTCGGTCGCCTCGAGCCCCGAGTGGCGGACGCGATCATCGCGGCCGCGGACGAAGTGCGTGCCGGCCGCCTGCGCGATCAGTTCGTGGTGGACGTCTACCAGGCCGGCGCCGGCACCTCGCACAACATGAACGCGAACGAGGTGCTCGCGAACCGCGCGGCGGAAATCCTCGGCGAGCCTCGCGGCTCGTACGTCCACGTGCATCCGAACGACCACGTGAACATGGGCCAGTCGACCAACGACGTTTTCCCGACCGCGACGCGGCTCGCGTTGCTCTCGGGAACGAAAGCCCTGATCGAGGCAGCCCGCGCGTTGTCCGCGGCGCTGGACGCGAAGGCCGCGTCGTTCGAGCACGTCTTGAAAGTCGGCCGCACGCATCTTCAGGACGCGGTGCCGATCACGCTCGGACAGGAGTTCAGCGGCTACGCCGCCTCCGTGGCGCGCGGCGCAGACGACGTGGAGCGGGCGTCTGAGCAGCTGCTCGAGCTGAACCTGGGATCGACGGCGGTGGGCACCGGGCTGAACGCCGGCGACGACTACACGCGCGCCGCGATCGACGCGCTGGCGCGCGAATCCGGCTTTCCCGTGGTGCCCGCGGCCAACCGCTTCCGCGTGACGCAGAGCATGGGCGATGTGCTCGCCGTCTCGGGCGCAATGCGCCGGCTCGCGGTCGAGATCGGCAAGGTCGCAAGCGATCTGCGACTGCTCGCGATGGGACCGCGCGCGGGGATCGCGGAGGTCCGCCTTCCCGCGGTGCAGCCGGGATCGTCGATCATGCCCGGCAAGGTGAACCCGTCGATCCCGGAGATGGTGAATCAGGTCTGCTTTCAGGTGATCGGCTGCGACGCGACGATCGCCGCAGCGGCGGATGCGGGTCAGCTCGAACTGAACGTGATGATGCCGGTGATCGCCTGGAACGCCTTGCACGCAGCCGGAATCCTCGCGCGGGCCGCGCATATTCTCGCGACGCGAACCATCGAAGGCCTCGAAGCGGACGAGGCACGCTGTCGCGAGCTGCTCGATCGCAGCACCGCCGTGGCAACTGCGCTGAGCCCGTACCTCGGCTACGCCGTCACTGCCGACGTCGCCAAGGACGCGGTCGCTACCGGACGATCGATCCGGGACGTGGTCCTGTCGCGGCGCCTGCTCGAGCCGTCGCGGCTGGATGAGATTCTCTCGCCGGCGGCCATGACCTCGCCGGGAATCGTCGGGAGCGCCCGATGACTCGAACGGCCGTGCGTGGAGCATTGACGGCGCTGCTGGTCGTGCTGACGGCCGGGCAGACCTTCGCGCAGCAGGATCGCGGACGGCGACTGTTCCGCCCCGAGGAGCTCGGGGAGCTCGAGGGGCCGGACCGCGACGCCTGGCAGAAACCGGATCTCATCATGGACGCTCTGCGCGTCGGCGAAGGATCCGTGGTCGCCGACGTCGGCGCCGGCGGCGGATGGTTCACCGTGCGACTCGCACGGCGCGTCGGCCCCAACGGCATGGTGTACGCGCAGGACGTGCAGGCGGAGATGCTCGAGGCCATCGGCCGCCGCGTCCAGCGCGAGGGATTCAGGAACGTCAAGCCCGTGCGCGGCGAGCCCGACGATCCGAGGCTGCCTTCCGGCGCGCTCGACGCCGCGCTCATCGTGGACTCGTATCACGAGTTCCCGAGCCCCGTCGCGCTGCTGTCGAAGCTCGCGGCGTCGCTGAAGCCGGGCGGCCGCATTGGCATCGTGAACTTCACGCAGGACGGCGGCGGGCCCGGGCCGCCGATGAGCGATCGCCCCGATCCGCAGAAGGTCATCGACGAGGCGGGGCAGGCGGGCCTCCGGCTGGTGAGCCGAGAGTCGTTCCTCGACTTTCAGTACCTGCTGATTTTCGGGAGGTGATCGGTCCAAAAGAACCACAGATTACACAGATTCCACAGATTCAAACCTTCTCAGAAGGAAGAACGAATCTGTGGGAATCGGTGAAATCTGTGGACTCTTTTCGTGTGCGCAGTCGATCTACTTCGCGAAGTCAGAGCCGAGCAGTTTCCACGCGGCGGGCATCACCGCGGCAGCGATTGCGAGCTTGGCGAGATCGACGACAACGAAGGGGTAGAAGCCGACGGCCAGGGCCGTCTGCAGCGATCGTCCCTCAGCGCCTGGCGCGAAGAGCGTGAGCCACGTCACGCCGCACGCAAAGACGACGGCGAGGCCGGCGGCCATGGCGAAGAACGAGGTGAGATAGCGGCGATCGAGTCCGCGGCGCGCAAGCGATCCGGCAACGAACGCGGCGAACGGATAGCTCATGAGATAGCCGCCGGTGGCGCCGAACAGGCGTGCCGCCCCCTGCGGCAGATCCGGCGAGGCCGCGAATACCGGCAGTCCCGCGATGCCCGCCGCAAGGTAGAGCACCTGGCTCAGCATGCCGAGCTCGGGACCGAGCACAGCGCCGGCGAGGAGCACCACCATAGGCTGGAACGTAAAGGGCACCGGCGTGAACGGCAGCGGAAAGCTGACCTGCGCCGCGGCGGCGGTGAGTACCATCATGAACAGGGTGGCGGCCAGCTTGAGCGGCGTGGAAAGGCCCGACACCCCGACGGAGACAAGCGCGGCGTCCATGAAGACGGTCGCGCGGCGAGTGACC
>JBKPSY010000268.1:0-7144 GCA_046735235.1 Acidobacteriota bacterium
GTGGTCGGATGGTAGTCAGCATCGCATCTCTTCGACCGCACACTTTTTCTACGACGACGCGGGCGTGCCGGTGCGTGGCGCGGGCATCTCGATCGATGTGACGGAGAAGCGTTCGCTCGAGGCACAACTGCGCCAATCCCACAAGATGGAAGCGATCGGCCTGCTGGCCGGCGGCATCGCGCACGATTTCAACAACGTGCTGACCGCGATCGGCGGATTTACCGAGCTGGTGCACCGAACGCTCGAGCCCAACGACCCTCGCGCCGAGAATCTCGAGGAGGTTGCGAAAGCGACGATGCGCGCGGAGGCGTTGACGCGTCACCTGCTGGCGGTGAGCCGGCGGCAGATTCTAGAGCCGACCGTTCTGAACCTCAACGAAATGGTGGCGGATATTCAGCGGCTGCTCCGTCGAACCATCCCCGAGAGCATCGACCTGCGGCTCGAGCTGAGCCCGGCCCTGGAGCACGTGCGCGCGGATCGGAGCCAGATCGAACAGGTGGTGCTCAATCTCGTAATCAATGCGGGCGATGCCATGGAGGGGGGCGGGCAACTGCGCATTGCGACGGCCACGGTCGATGTGGACGAGACGTGGGCACGTCGCCATCAGCCCATGCCGGTCGGCCGGTATGTGCGACTGAGAGTGAGCGACACCGGCACGGGGATGACGCACGAAACGCAGCGCCGCATTTTCGAGCCCTTCTTCACCACGAAAGAACGCGGGAAAGGCACCGGCCTCGGCCTCGCAACGGTCTACGGCATCGTCAAGCAGAGCGACGGATTCATCTGGGTACGTAGCGAGGTCGGTCGCGGAACGACGTTCGAAATCTATCTGCCCGTCGTGCATGATGTCGTGGAAACACCGGTGCAACTCGCGCTCGGTGGCGGCGTCAGCGGTGGGTCTCAAACGATTCTGCTCGCCGAAGACGACGCAGCGGTTCGCCGCCTAGCGCGCAACGTCCTGGCGCATCAAGGCTACGCGGTACTCGATGCGCGCGATGGCGACGAGGCGCTTGGCATCGCACGGCGGTACCCGAAGGTCATCCACCTTCTGGTGACGGACGTGGTCATGCCGGGTATCAGCGGTCGGGAGCTCGCGGCGCGGCTGTCCGGAGAGCGGCCCGAAGTCCGGGTGCTCTACACGAGCGGCTACACCGAGAACGTGATGATACGGTCCGGCTTCGAGCACGGCTTGATGTTGCTGCCAAAGCCGTTTTTGCCCGCCGCTCTGTTGCGAAAAGTCAGAGAAGCGCTCGAGACGGAGGCTTAAGGGACGGACTCGCGTTCCGGCCAGTTCGGATGGCAGATTAACATCGCCGTGGCATCCGCCGGCTTGGAAGCTCAGTGATCCACGGCGCGAGCCTCGGGACGCGTGTCCGATGTTCGCATGATCATGACAGGTTGCGCCCGGCTGGGCTTGAACCAGCGGCTCCGAGCTTGGAAGTTCGTGCTCATCCAACTGAGCACGGGCGCCAGGGTCAAATTCTTTCGAACGTAGGAGGACGAAATGGCGATCACGTTCCAACGAAATGCCGGGATGCTGCTTCTTGCGATTTGGCTGATCCTTTATGGACTTGCGGGCCTCACCGCCCTTGTGCTGCATGCGCCTGTGATGGCCGTTCTCGCGTTGCTCGCAGGCGTGCTAATCCTCATCGGCCGATAAACTCCTCTTTGGTCCAAGCGTCTTCAGTTGACGCTAGGCGGGGCGGCCGTCTAGTTCGAGGACACGCTGCCACAAGATCGGCGACGGCGTGCGCTTGTCCCATTGATACCAGGCCGGTGATCAGCGACCCTTTTGCAGAGGTCTCCGCGATCGGCGAAAGACATGCCTCGCAAAATTGCTCAGGGAAATCCGCGATCACACATTCGCGGAGTTCTGGCGCGAACTCGCGAGACTGATCACTTTGTTCGATGAACATTCGCCGTCGATTTTCTCTCAGCGAGAAATCGGCGGATTCCTTAGGAAGTGGCGCGCCCGGCAGGTCTCGTGCCCGCTCGCTGCGAGCGCAGCGAGCAGCGGCGTGCCTGGGGCCTGCCAAGCGCAGCCAACGCGCTGCGCGCGTTGGCGCGCCCGGCAGGTCTCGAACCTGCGACCCCCGGCTTAGAAGGCCGGTGCTCTATCCAACTGAGCTACGGGCGCGTGTTTTCAGTGTAGCAGGGCCGCACGTGCCTCGGCCGTCCACCCAGCACTCCAGGACATCGCCGCGCTTTCGCGCACTCCGTTCTTCACCACCCTAAGCGTTTCGTTCGAGTCGGCCCCCCCGACAAGCAGCCGCTCGAGTTGTGTGCAGCATTCCTCGGACGTCGTGAAGAGCACGCCATTCCTCTCGGGGTGCACCAGCTCCCGCAGGCACGGCCCGTAGTCGTACGCGCACACGGGAATGCCGGCACCGAACATGTCGGAAATCTTCATCGGCAGGTCCAGGCCCGACGCGGACGTGTGGCAGCAAATCCCGAGGTCGGAGGCCCCGATGACGCGTGGGTATTCGTCGGCGTCGATCCAACCCGTCCGGATGGCCACGCGGTCCATCGGCTGCTGGGCGACCCGCGCTTCGAACGCGCGCTTCAGGGGACCGCTACCGGTAATCAGCACCGCGAGGGACGGCAGCCGGCCCCCGCCGTCCAGGCGCGCATGCGCGTCATAGCGCCGGAGCGCGTCCAGCAGCAGGTCGAGGTTCTCGTCCGCGGTCCAGCTCGTCGCGCTGACCAGCAGCGCTGACTCGGGCGTGGTGGCTCCTCCGAATCGTGTCAGGACGCTTGCGCGCACCCGCCGCCGTTCCGCATCATCGAGTGGGACGAAGGTGTCTGCCGGACGGTCACGAAACACGTGGCCGGCCACACCGAATCGAGTGCGCAGCGACTGCTGCATGTGCGACGACACGAAGAGGTTTGCATCGGCGGCCCTGCCGAACAGGCCTTCGTACCGCGCGGTCACGGCGACCAGCGCATGACGTGGCCCGAACCGCATCGCGAGCATGGCGCTGGTCAGGTTGTGCCAGTCCGCCGCGAAGCGCGCTCCTCGCAGCCTCGCCGCCAGCCATGCCGCCGCCATTGTGGGGACGCCGGGCGGGTTCTGCACGAGGATGAGCGAGGGCGCCGGAAGCCGCCACACGAGAAGACGCGTGAGCGAGCAGAGGAGACGTAAGCCGCGCGCACACACCGCAATCAGCGACCGGCGCGACGTGTCGCCATCACCACGGGCCGACACAGCGCCGAGTGTGTGCACGACGATGCGAGGGTTATCGCGGATGAACG
Organism: Acidobacteriota bacterium; assembly: GCA_046735235.1. GTDB lineage: Bacteria > Acidobacteriota > Vicinamibacteria > Vicinamibacterales > JAENWD01 > JAENWD01. Next base: position 3,253 of record JBKPSY010000268.1, read on the forward strand.
CCGGCAGCCCGCCCGCCGTCGTGCCGATCAGATCGACATCCAGGCCTTCGCCAGCCAGCGCGCGCGCGTGAAACAGCATGCGCGGGCTGCGGCCAAGCTCACCGAGGACGATGACGATGGCTCTCACGGGACTCACGCGCAGACGCCGCGATCACTGGTTGTCGAGCGCGGGGATCCTCGCCAGGCGGGCACGGCAGGGTCGCGCATGCATGGTAGGCTAGCCCGTCCATTATGACACGACGGATCGCGATGGCCGTCGGCGACACGGCCGGGCACGTGCTCCCCGCACTGGCCATCGCGGACGCCTGCCGCGAGGCATGGACCGATGTGGACGTCACGTTCCTTGCCGCCGACGATGGTCCCGCGCGGCGACTCGTGACGGCAGCGGGCTACGACCTGCACGTAGTTCCGGCCACACCGCTCATGCGGGTCGGCGTCCTCGGTCGGATTGCGGGCGCGATCCGCGTCGTGCCGACCCTGGTCGTCGCGCGTCGAGCGCTGAAGGCGCGAAATGTCCGGCTGGTGATCGGGACAGGCGGCGCCGCCTCCGGCGGAGTGGTCCTCGCCGGGCGCAGCCTCGGATTGCCGACGGCGATCGTCGAGCCCAACGCAGTGCCAGGACTGACGAACCGCCTGCTCAGTCGCGTCGCCAGCCGCGCATTTGTGGCGTTCGACACCGCAGCCAAGGCGTTCCCGCCGGCGCGTGTGCTCAAGACCGGCCTTCCGCTGAGAGCATCGCGCGCGAGCCTGCGGCGCACTCGCATGCCGCCGTCCCCGGAGCGCGCGGTCCATCTGTTCGTGACGGGCGGATCGCGCGGCGACGCATTCCTTGCCACGCAAGTGCCGGAATTGGCCGCGCGGCTTCAAGCGGCCGGGCTCTCCCTCGAGGTGCGGCACCAGGTGGCCGCGATCGAGCCTGCCGTCGTCGCCCAGAAATACTCGCAATTGCACGTGCGGGCACAGGTGGTGCCGTTCCTCGACGACATGGCCGACGCCTACGATTGGGCCGATATGATCATTGCCCGCGCCGGGGCAGGTACGATCGCCGAATTGGCGCTGGCCGGAGTGCCTTCGCTGCTGGTGCCACTGGCAGACGCCGCGGCGGATCATCAGGCCGCCAACGCCGGTGCGTTTGCCGACATTGGCGCGTGCATGTGGGTCCGCGAGGAAAACTGGGCTCACGACCAGGTCGCCACGAGGATGATCGAAGTGCTCGGTACACCCGGCGCGTGGATGGCGATGTCGTCCGCCGCGCGTGCATTCGCCACGCCAGACGCGGCCAAGGACATCGTCGCTGACTGCGAGCGACTGGTGGATTCGCGATGGTAGTGTACCTGACGCTGTTCGTCACTGCGCTCGTCAGCGCCCTCGCGATCACCCCGCGCATCGTGCGGACGAGTCATCGGCTGGGCCTGGTCGATCCCCCGGGCGACCGCAAGATCCACACCTCGCCAATACCCCGGCTCGGCGGCGTGGCCATCGCCTTCGGCCTCGCGGTCGCTCTCGGCATGGCCGTCATCGTCGATGCCTTGTACCCCTCCGGTCCGAAGCCCGATCCGCGCAGCCTGCTGCCCGTCATCTCGGGCGCAGCCCTCGTCTTCGCGGTGGGTCTCTGGGACGATCTCGATCCCGTCGGGCCGATGCTGAAGATCCTCGTCGAGACTGCCGCCGCGTCGATCGTGATTGCCGCCGGGTTGATTATTGGTCGCGTCACCATGTTCGGTACCACGCACGAACTCGGGTTGGTGGCGATTCCGCTGACCGTGGCATGGCTGGTCCTGATCACCAACGCCTTCAACTTGATGGACGGTCTCGACGGGCTTGCGGCAGGACTGATTGCCATCGCGGCGACCACGTGCGCGACGGTGTTGCTCGCGCGCGGCGAGCAGCCAAGCGCCATGCTGCTGGTCTCGCTCCTCGGAGCGGTGCTCGGGTTTCTGGTCTACAACTTCCACCCCGCCAGGATCTTCATGGGCGACTCGGGAAGTCTGCTTGCGGGATTCCTGCTGGCGGTGACAGCTATAACGGGTCAGCAGAAAGGTGCGACCACGCTCGCCGTGGGCGTTCCGCTGATGGTCTTCGCGCTGCCGCTTGCCGACACGGTGGTGGCCATCGCACGTCGCCTGTTCGGGCGCAGTTCAGTCGGGAATGGCCGGGGTGGCCTCGGTGCTGTTCTTGGCCGAGTGCTGACCGGCGACCGGGCACACATCCACCACCGGCTGATGAGGCTTGGCCTGTCGCAGCGAACCACCGTATTCCTCTTGTACGGTCTGATGTTGCTCGGCTCGGCGATCGCGCTGCTGACGATGGACGTGCCGTGATCGCCAGCAGAATCCGCGTCCCGACCGCGGCGTGGTTGTTCCTGTTCGCTGGCATCGCCCTGACGCTGCGGATCGGCATCTCGTACCAGGCGGTGTTCGGGCAGGCCTTCGTCAAGTTCATCGAAAACGACGCGTGGTACCACATGCGGCTGGTCGATGCGACCATCCGCCACTTTCCGCACCGGCTCTGGTTCGATCCCTACCTCGTGTATCCGGCTGGCGAACCCGTGAATGCCGGACCGTTGCTCGACTGGGTCATCGCTGGCGTGGCGCTCGTCCTCGGGTGGGGAGCGCCGTCCCCGTACCTCGTGGACGTGGTCGGCGCCTACACCCCGGCGGTCATCGGGTCCCTGTTTCCCTTTCCGGTCTACGTGCTCGGCCGGGAACTCGTCTCGCGGCGCGCCGGCCTCTGGGCGGCGTTCATCGTCGGCGTGCTGCCCGGCGAGATACTGACGCGATCGCTGCTGGGGTATACGGATCACCACTGCGCCGAGACGCTGCTAAGCACGACCGCGCTGATGTGGGCCGCCCTCTCGGTCGACGAGGGCCGTGCACGGCGCCAGAGGCTCTGGTTCTCGGTCGCGGGTGGTGTGACGCTCGCGTGTTACCTGCTCACGTGGGGCGGCGGAAGTCTGTTCGTCCTGATTCTCGTGGCCGCGCTTGCCGTGACGCTCGTCCTGCGGCGCCTTCGCGGTACGCCGGCTGGCGACGTACTCGTCCCGTTGAGTCCCACGTTCGTGATTGCTGCGATCATCATCGCGCCGTGGATCGGGGTCCGGCCGTACTTCGGGTACGACGTCGTGGCGCTGCTCGGCGGCCTTGTCACACTGTTCCTCCTCGAGGCCTGGGGACGTGTCACCGCTTCGATTCGCCGCGGACTGGTGCTGTATCTGGCGGGCCTAGTCGTTGTCGCGGGCCTCGCCGTGGCTGTCGCTGGTCTCGGCCGTGGTGGGTGGAGCGGCCTGGCGCTCGAGGTCGGGCGGTTCTCGCCGTTTCGGCCACCCGGCTATGTCATGGAGGCGGTGCCCCTGCTGAAGTCCTCGAGCCGATACCCGATCCCGCTCTGGAACGAATTCGCCTCGCCGCTGATCCTCGCTGCCATTGGCGGCATCTTGTACACGTTTCGGCGGACGCGCGGCAGTTCCCTCAAGAAGACGCTGCTGCTGGTCTGGACGGCGGTGATCGTCGGCGCCACTTTTGGACAGGTGCGTTTCGCGTACTACCTCGCGGTGAACGTCGCGCTCCTCGCCGGGTTTTGCTGCGACGAAATCGCACGGCTGGCCAGGCGCCTCGGAGATCGCTACCAGCAGCCGACGGGCGCACTGCTGGCGGTGACTCTCGCCCTGCTCCTGTTTGTGGCCATTCCCATCGCTTCGCGGCTCAAGCTGGTCTGGGGTGGCGAATCCAGGCTGCCCGACGACTGGTACGATGCGCTGCAGTGGCTCCAGTTACACACACCAGAGCCGCTTGGGAGCGACACTGCGTACTACCGTACCGATTTCACACCCGCGTCCCCTGAAATCGGACACCGTTCGAGCGCCTATGGCGTGCTGGCGTGCTGGGAGTACGGC
>JBKPSY010000269.1:0-12004 GCA_046735235.1 Acidobacteriota bacterium
GTCCGAAGCCGTGCCGGCGCACGATGCGCGATAGCCGGGCTCGCCCGGCGCCAGCGATCGCAAGCCGAGCGGCGTCAGCAGCGTCCGCCGCACGACGTCCACGACGCGCCGCCCGCGATCGCCGCCGACCACGCGTACGGGCAATCCGCCCACGGCCAGGATCTGATTAGGTCGCAGTGTCGCGTCCATTTGCCCCGCGACGTGATCCTCGTCCACGACGTCGAAGAGGCAGCCGCGTCCCTCGTTCCAGAAACGCCGGCGCATCGCTTCTGCGGCGGCGTCGGCGATCTCGCGCCAGCGCGGTTCCAGCGTTGCCGCGACGGTCAGCGCGTTCACCCAGAGCGCCTGCACTTCGACCGGCTTTCCGATCCGCGGCGTGATGACGCGATCGCCGACCCGCGCGTCCATCCAAGTGAGCTGCACGCCCGGCTCGCCGGACGCGAGCAGGGCATCGGCATCTCTCCGAATGCCGAACCGCGTGCCGCGATCGTACGTGCCGACGATCGCCAGCACGGCCTGCTCGAGCGCGTCTCTGAGATGCGCCGCGAGAGGCTGACCGTCCGTGTCGGCCCGGGCGAGGCACTCGCCGCACGCGACGACGAACCAGAGCGACGCGTCGACGGCGTTGTATTCGGCCGTTTCGCCGACGTCCGCGAACCGGTTCGGGATCATGCCCTCCGAGATCGCGCCGGCCCAGGTCGCGAGGATCTCGGCAGCGAGGCCGACGTCGCCGTCGATCAACACGAGGCCGCGCACGGCAATGGCCGTGTCGCGGCCCCAGTCGGTGAACCACGGATACCCCGCGATGACGCTCCGGCCGTCGGCGTCACGGCGCACGACATACGCGTCGGCCGAGCAGGCGAGCGGTGATGAGAATGCGCCCCGACGGGCGCGCTCGTCGGTCCGCCACATGTCGATGGTCGCCGCGAGCACCGCGGTCGTCTCGACGACGTCGGCGTCCGTCGCGCAGATCATCAGGGCTTCGCCTCTAGAGAGATCGAACGTGAAGATCCCCGGCGCCGCGAGATCCTCAAGGGCATCGAGGCCACGTTCTTCTTCCACGCTGTAGAAGAACTGCCGGTACCACTCGGGCGAATGCGCGTAGGTCCCGTTCGACCAGACGTGGATCGGCGGCACGCCGCGATACGGACGCCATGTCAGCCGCGCGGCATTCCGGTCGGGCTCGAACCCGAACGCCGGGTTCTCATGGTGCAGCGCGTGGTAGTCGCGGCCCGACAGCATCATTCGGAGATCGAGCGTGACGGGCGTCGCAGCCGGCCCGGCGTCGCCGTTCGGCCTGTGACACCGCCACGTCAGGGCCACTGCAGCACGACCTCGAGGCACGAAGACCTCGTGGACGACCGTCGAGCCGTCGGGCAATGTAAACGTCCATTGCGGCCACGGATCGAGTGCGAACCTTGCAAGCCGGGAGTTCCCGTCCGGGTACTCGACGCCGCTGGCATAGCGCGAGGTCGTCAGCGCCACCCTGGTGCCGTTCACGGTCACCCAGGCCTCGACGCCGTTGACCAGCGTCATCCGCCCTGCAGGCGGGGTCGTCGCTGCCAGCAGCAGCGCGTGGTAGCGGCGCGTTCGAAGTGTCGACGCTGTGCCGGACGCGAACCCGCCGAGCCCGTCGGCTTCGAGCCACTCGCGGCGGTCATCACCGTGCACGACGCTTGATGATACTGTGGCCCGGGGAGTCATTCATGTCCGCGATCGCCGAGTCCGTCCGTCTCGAAGAGTCGCGTCAGATGAAAGTGCACTGGAACCGCTGGGGGCCGTACCTCTCCGAGCGCGCGTGGGGCACCGTGCGCGAGGACTACAGCCCGCACGGCACGGCCTGGGAATACTTTCCGCACGACCACGCGCGATCCCGCGCCTACCGGTGGAACGAGGACGGCATCGCCGGCATCAGCGATCGGCATCAGATCGTCTGCTTCGCGCTCGCGCTCTGGAACGAGCGCGATCCGATCCTGAAAGAGCGGATGTTCGGCCTCAGCGGCATCGAGGGCAACCACGGCGAGGACGTCAAGGAGTACTTCTTCTATCTCGACAACACGCCGACGCACTCGTACATGCGGTACCTCTACAAGTACCCGCAACGTGCCTATCCGTACGCGAACCTCGTCGCCGAGAACCACCGCCGCACGAAGAACGACCCGGAGTACGAGTTGCTCGAGACGGGCGTCTTCGACGAGAGCCGCTACTTCGACGTCACCGTCGAATACGCGAAGCTCGACGCGGACGATCTGTTCATCCGGATCCGCGTCGACAACCGCGGACCGGCCGCGGCGCCTATCCACGTGCTGCCGACACTCTGGCTGCGGAACACCTGGTCCTGGGGCCGATCGACCGAGCCTGCCCCGGTGATCGTCGCGATGGGCGACGCGCCGGCGGGCACGTCGCTGGTGCAGGTGGAGACGAGCCAGTATGGACCGCGTTGGCTGTATGCCGATCAGTCGCCGGAGTGGATGTTCACGGAGAACAACACCAACGCCGAGCGCCTCTGGGGCGTGCCCCGAAACGGCCAGGTGTTCAAGGACGGCATCAACGACGCGATCGTCAGCCGTCGCGTGGACACGATCTCCAACGACGGCCGCGGCACAAAGACGGCGGCCCGCTATCGCTTCGACGTGCCGGCGGGCGGCGCCGTCGAGATTCGGCTGCGTCTGACCGACAAATCGCCGGGAGAGATGCCGCACGCGGGTCCGCTCGACAAGTGCGACGAGACGATGGCGCTTCGCCAGCGCGAGGCGGACGAGTTCTACGCGACGGTCATTCCGGATCACCTGTCGGTCGAAGCCAAGCGCGTGATGCGCCAGGCGTTTGCGGGTCTGCTGTGGTCAAAGCAGTTCTATCACTACATCGTTCGCGACTGGCTCGACGGCGACCCCGCGAGTCCGCCGCCGCCGCGCGACCGGCTCGAAGGGCGGAACGCAGACTGGTTGCAGCTGTACAACGCCGACGTCATCCTGATGCCGGACAAGTGGGAGTACCCGTGGTACGCGTCCTGGGACCTCGCCTTCCACTGCGTGGCGCTGGCGCCGATCGACGCGGAATTCGCGAAGAGCCAGCTGACACTCTTCCTGCGCGAGTGGTACCAGCATCCGAGCGGACAACTGCCGGCGTACGAGTGGGCGCTCGACGACGTGAACCCGCCGGTGCATGCGTGGGCATGCCTGCGCGTGTTCCAGATCGATCGCAAGCTCCGCGGCAAGGGGGACGTCAAATTTCTCGAGCGCTGCTTCCACAAGCTGCTGCTGAATTTCACGTGGTGGGTGAACCGCAAGGACGAGGGAGGCAACAACGTCTTCCAGGGCGGGTTCCTCGGCCTCGACAACATCGGCGTGTTCGATCGGTCGAAGCCGCTGCCGACGGGCGGCATCCTCGAGCAGTCTGACGGGACGAGCTGGATGGCGGCCTACTCGCTGCTGATGCTCGCCATTGCGTTCAACCTGGCGGACGAGGACCCGGTCTACGAGGACGTCGCGAGCAAGTTCTGGGAACACTTCCTCTACATCGCCAACGCGATGAGCAGGGACGGCGGTCGAGGCATCGACTTGTGGGACGAAGACGACGGGTTTTTCTACGACGTCCTGCAGGTGGGCGATCTCCGGATGCCGCTGAAGGTCCGCTCGTTCGTGGGGCTCATCCCGATCATCGCGAACGTGACGCTCGAGCCGAAGTTGCTCGCGCGCATGCCGGGGTTCAAGCGGCGCCTCGACTGGTTCGTCGAGAACCGCCCGGATCTGGTCGAGCACGCGGCGTCGATGACACAGACGGGCCTCGGCGAGCGGCGGCTGCTGTCCATCGTCAACAAGGATCAGCTTCGCCGGATTCTGCAGGTGATGCTCGACCCCAACGAGTTCCTGTCGGATCACGGCATCCGCGCGCTGTCCCGCCGGCACCTGAGCGAGCCGTACCGTTTGCAAGTGGATGGCATCGAATACACCGTAGGGTACGAGGCTGCCGAGTCGCGATCGGGCCTGTTCGGGGGGAACTCCAACTGGCGCGGGCCGGTGTGGTTCCCGGCGAACATGCTGCTGATCGAGGGTCTGCAGCGCTACCACTACTACTACGGCGACGACTTCACCGTGGAGTGCCCGACCGGGTCGGGCCAGTATCTGACGCTCGCGGAGGTCGCGCAGGAACTGTCGCGCCGGCTGACGCGGATCTTTCTGCCCGAGGACGGGCGCGGCCGTCCCGCGAACGGGAGCAGCCGGGTGTTCCAGGAGGACCCGCACTGGCGCGATCTCGTGCTGTTCTACGAGTACTTCAACGGCGACACCGGTGAAGGGCTCGGCGCGAGCCACCAGACGGGCTGGACGGCGCTCGTCGCCAAGCTGCTGCAGCAGTCGGGCGAGTAGGCGAGTGGAGTTGAGTGCGTCGGCTGTGCTAGCGTGGCTGCCATGAGCGAGACAGGCACGGGCGCGGCGGTGGCCGACGAAGCGGCCCTCGTCGCGGGCCTGCGCGCGCGGCGGCCGGACGCATTCGAGACGATGGTCCGCGTCTACACGCCGCGCCTGCTGGCCGTGGCGCGGCGGCTCGTCGGCAACGACGAGGACGCCCGCGACGTCGTGCAGGACGCGATGCTCTCGGCGTACCGCTCGATCGACAAATTCGAGGCGCACTCGCGCGTGTCGACCTGGCTGCACCGGATCGTCGTCAACGCGGGGCTGATGAAGCTCCGGACGCGGCGGCGGAAGCCGGAGGAATCGATCGAGCCGCTGCTGCCGACATTCCGCGAGGACGGGCACTACCGGAACGAGCTGCCCGCGTGGGCGGCCGCGTCGGACGAGACGGCGGAGCGAAACGAGATGCAGCAGATCGTTCGCGAGGCGATCCTGAACCTGCCGGAGGCGTACCGGGAGGTCGTGGTGCTGCGAGACATCGAGGAACAGGACACCGCGGCCACCGCGGCGGCGCTGGGCATCACGCCGAATGCCGTGAAGATTCGCCTGCACCGCGCGCGGCAGGCCCTGAGGACGCAGTTGGAACAGCACCTTCGCCGGGGACGCTCATGAGCCTCACTCGAATGACCTGCCGGGACATGGTGCAGTTCCTGATGGACTACTTGTCCGAGGAACTCCCTGACGACACTCGCGTGGTCTTCGAGCGGCACGTCAACGCGTGCCCGGACTGCGTCACCTATCTGGCCACGTACCGCGAAACGGTCGTTCTGTGCCGCGAGTCGTTCAAAGTGCGCGAGCAGGATGTCCCGGTGGAAGTCCCCGAGGATCTCATCCAGGCGATCCTCGCCGCGCAGAAGAAGATGACGGGGTCGGCTTGACCGCGTCACGCTGCGATCCAGCCCACGGGTAGTAACCACAGATTCCGCAAATTCCACAGATTTCCTCGTCACGCCGCGAATGCGTGTCTAAAAGACACCTGGATTTCAGGATTCACGGGATTCGTTTCGCAGGAACGGACCGACGGCCGGCCGCGAACGCGGCCGGCCGTGACGACCTCGCCGCCGGTCGGTCCGTCGCGTGGAGGATGATGCTGCCTTCGGGCATCTGCGTAATCGGCGTCATCTGCGGTTCCCATGCTCTTGGTTCAACGGCAGCGTGATCCGCGTGACGTCCTGAAATCCCTGAATCCTCGAATCCAGGTGTCTTTTAAGACGGCCCTTAATGCTTTCCTACTAGCGGCGTGGCTTGGCCTGCACGGCGCGTCCACTACAATTCTCGGGTCATGAAAATTGCTGGAGTCGTGGCGGCAGCGGCCGCCATCGTGACGGCAGCCGCGCGCGTGCCGATGGCCGCCGCGCCCGCGCCGATCACGTTTGCCGATGTCACCGCTGCCGCGGGCATCACCTTCGTGCACAACAGCGGACGCGCGGGCCAGAAGTTCCTGCCCGAGACGATGGGATCCGGCGGCGCCTTCGTCGACCTCAACGGCGACGGGTGGCCGGACATCGTCCTGGTGAACAGCCGCGACTGGAAGCCTCGGCCCGGCAAGCGATCCCTGTCGGCCCTGTACCGCAACAACGGCAACGGCACGTTCACGAACGTCACCGCGGCCAGCGGCCTCGACGTCGAGATGTACGGGATGGGCATCGCCGCCGGCGACTTCGACAACGACGGCCGCGACGATCTCTACATCACGTCGCTCGAAGGGGATCGCCTGTTCCACAACGAGGGCAACTTCAAGTTCAGGGACGTCACGAAGACGGCCGGCATCGTCAACGCGAACTTCGGCACGAGCGCGGCGTGGTTCGACTACGACCGCGACGGCCGGCTCGACCTCTTCGTCGCCAACTACGTGCAGTGGCAGGCCGACAAGGACATCTACTGCTCGCTCGACGGCACCACGAAGTCGTACTGCACGCCCGAGTCGTACAAGGCCACTGCATCGAAGCTCTTTCACAACATCGGGAACGGGAAGTTCGAGGACGTCAGCGCCAAGGCCGGCGTCGGGGAGCCGACGAGCAAGTCGCTCGGCGTCGCCGTGATTGACTACGACGCCGACGGCTGGCCGGATCTCTTCGTCGCCAACGACACGCAGCCCAACAAGCTCTATCGCAACAACCACGACGGCACCTTCACCGAGAAGGGCGTGGCGGCCGGCGTGGCGTTCTCCGAGGACGGCGTGGCCCGCGGCGCGATGGGCGCGGATGCCGGCGACTACGACGGCTCCGGGCGCGCACACCTGCTCGTCGGCAACTTCGCGAACCAGATGCTGGCGCTCTATCGCAACGAGGGCAACGGCCTGTTCGTGGACGAGGCGCCGACGTCCACGGTGGGCCGCGCCAGCCTGCTGTCGCTCGCCTTCGGCGTGTTCTTCTTCGACTATGACCTGGACGGGCGTCCCGACATCTTCGCGGTCAACGGCCACATCGAAGAAGAGATCGGACGAGTCCAGCCGAAGGTGCAGTACAGGCAGATCCCGCTGATGTTCCACAATCTGGGGCAGGGGCACTTCGACAGCGTCGGCGGCTCGCTGGGGCCCGCCTTCAACGTGCCACAGGTGGGCCGCGGCGCGGCATACGCCGACTACGATCGCGACGGCGATCTCGACATCCTGATCACGAACAACCAGGGCCCCGCGCGACTGCTGCGCAACGACGGGGGCAACCGCAATCGCTGGCTGACCATCCGCACCGTCGGCGTCAAGTCGAACCGCGACGGCATCGGCGCGATCGTCCGCGTCGAGACGCCGTCAGGCACGCTGTGGCAGACCGTTCACAGCGGGTCGAGCTACTGCTCGCAGAGCGATCTCGCGGTGACGTTCGGCCTCGGCAGCGCGACCTCGGCGCGGGCGGTGGAAGTCCTCTGGCCGAGCGGCGCGAAGGATCGCGTTGCCGATGTCGCCGCCAATCAATTCGTGAGGATCGAAGAAGGCCGGGGTCTGCTGAAGTAGCCGTCAGTTCACGGCGCTGGCGGTCGCGGTGGGGGCGTTCAGCGCGAACGCTTCATCGAGGCGCACAGCGCCGTTGCGCGTATCCCTGATCACGAACACGTTCACGCGGTTGACGCCCTTCGTGAAGTGGCGGGGCGCCACGAAGACCTGCCACTTTCCGACAGGCCACCCCTCGAAGTCGAACGTGCGCGTCGTGGCCCGGACGACCCCGTTCACCGCGACCGCAAGCCTGGCAGCCACCGGTGCGCCGGCGGAGTCGCGGACGAAGCCGTCGAGGCGCGGGCCAAGCGCCGGCGCTCCTGGATCGAAGTTGAGGAAGCGGTCCGCCCTGTCGAGTGTCGTCGTCAGTCCCGGCTCGTCCACGAGCGTCAGCCCGGACAGCGGCTGGCCGATCAGCTCCCGATGGACGGCGATCGTCGGCGACAGATCCGGATCGCGCCCGTCGAACAGCGTCAGCCGTCGACGGACCGCCTCGTGACGGAGTCCCGCCAGTTCGGCGGTGTCGATGGCCCGCGTCCTGGTCGCCCCGAGATATTGCATCACTTTGGCCGGCGGCTGCGGGTCGCCCATCGCCGAGCGCCCGTCGGTCTGCCAGGGGAGCTCCACGCCGAGCGCATCCGCGATTGTCGGCAACACGTCGATGCTCTGCACGTTGCGATCTCTGACGCTGCCGCCGCGCTGTCCCGGGAGCTTGATGAAGAGCGGCACGCTCATGATATCCGCGACGTTCTTGTCGTCCGGTTCCTTGAAAGGGCTGCCCGCGCGGAAGCTCACGCCGTGGTCCGCGGTGACGACGACGAGAGCGCGATCCCACAGGCCTTCGTGCTTTAGGCGCAGAACCAGGTCGCCGACGAGGCGATCCACGTACCGCACCTGCAGCAGATGGCGCTGGTAGATCTGCGCGACCGCCCAGTCGTCGTTTGCCCAGTCGCCGCTGCGTGTCAGCGCCGCCATGCCGCCGCCGTCGAGCAGCAACTGCCCGGTCGGCAGGTAGATGTACGGCTCGTGCGGCAGCAACGCGTGCAGGTAGTACAGCGTCGGCTGCGGATCGGTGCCCGAGATCCCTGCGATCCACTGCTGCGGCCCGACGCGGCGGTCCTGGTCGCGTTCGCTCACCCAGCGGCGGCCGATGCCCTGGTTCTTGACGAAGTTGCGCCAGTCCTCGGTGAGTGGCGGCAGCAGCAGCTCGAAATCGGACGGCGTCATGACGTGCGCCACCACCACGGCCGAGTCCACCAGCATGGCGGCCAGGCGTTCCTGGAGCGGTGGCAGATCGGCGGCGCACAAGCGATCGGGGCAGAGATCGGTGATCGGCTCCTCGACTTCGTACCGGTACCCCTTCGCGAGCGCCGTGAAGAGGTTGTCGGGGAAGTCCGCCGAAGTGGGCAGCGTGTCGCTGCGCGGCCGGAGGCCGGTAATGATCGGTGGGATGGCCCAGCCCGTCAACTCGGCGGTCGTGGACGCGTTGCGATACCACGTGGCGTCGGCCGCCAGCGCGGCGAAGCCCGGATACTGCGCCGCGTCGATCCGGTCGTCGTCGCCGAGCAGCGACGTGAGCGGCAGCTGATCGAACACCGCGAATACGATGGGCGGCCGCGTCGTCCCGAGCGCGACGGCGGCGCGATCCGTGCGGTCGTGCGGTCTCACGAACGGCCGCATCGGCGGATCGATCAGGAACAGCACAGGGAACGCGACGGCGCCCACTGACAGCATCGAAACGAAGGTCCCGACGAGCGGCACCATCGCGTACGCACAGGCGAGGCCCACGCCGATCGCCAGCGCCAGGCCGACGTGGAAGAACCCGGGCAGGTTGGTCGCCTTCACGAGGGCCTCTGAGGCGACGATTGCAGCCAGGAGCCCGACCGCGGTCAGCTGCGCGGCGCGCCCGGCCCGGCGGTTCAGCGCCGTCAGGCCGGTGATCGCCAGCGCGAGGACCCCTGGAATGACGAACGACACCAGGGCGATATAGGCGAGGAGCGGAAGGGCTGTGACGCGATGGGCGACGAAGAACTCGCGGTTGCGGCCAAGGACCTCGTAGAGAGGCTCGGCAATCGCAAAGGCCCAGAGGCCAAGCAGATGGAACGAAGAGAGACCCGTCGAGCGCGTGCGGCACCTCCGCGGACGTAAATTCCCCGCGACGCCAAGGTAACACGCGTGCGGCGTGTCCGGGCAGGCCCGAATGTTAAGAAATCGTGCGGGCGCCCCGTCGGCCCGGTAAAAGGATCAGGGCGAGAAAGAAGCACGCGAGCGTGGCGAGGGCCAGGTATCCCGTCGCCGGACCATCCGGCACGAACCCCAGGGCGCCGAGCGAGACGCCCTCCACCATCGCCAGGACGACGCGGCGAAGCAGGCCGCTCGACGGGTCGTAAACCGCCGCCAGCACGACGAACTTCAGCACGAACGCGCCGCCCAGCACGACGAGCAGGCTGCGAAGGAGCTGCCGGCGGTCGGGCTCCACGGCCAGCGTGTTCCAGAGCAGGAGGACGTAAAACGCCGTGAACACGAACGCGAGGAAGCCGGCTGCCGGCGTCACCAGCGCGAAGACCTGCGCCGAAGCCAGGAGGAGCGCTGCGCCAACGATCGCCCCCGATGCGTTCTCGAGCGGCGTTCGCTGGCTGCTCATCAGCCGCTCCGGAGCGAACGCCCCGGATCGCACCAGCGCGGCGACGAGCAGGACGCCGAGCACGAGCGACATGAGGGTGGGCGGGACGAAGACGAGCGCACCCGCGGTCGTGACGCGGACGCCGCCGAGCGCCGCAACCGTCAGGAGCAGCAACGGCAGCGTGATCGCTTCGCGCCCAACGGGCAGGTCGCGGGTCAGGGCGACGGGACGCCGAAGCCCTTTCGGCGGCCGGACGATCGACGCATCCGTCATGGCCGCTCCCTCAACAGGCGCATCGGGTTGAGATCGGACACGCCGTGGGCGAGGCCGCGATCGAACTCGGCCTCGAGCTCTTCGGCGCTGTGGAGCCTCAGCGCGGGATCGTCGATGAGGATCGTGCCATGCGGCGCGATCTCGCGCGCGTGGTCGAGCGTGGCCTTGCCCGCGCGGTAGAGCGTCGCGTCGTTGTAGACGCGGCCCCATCCCTCGCGCAGGTAACTGTACGCCGTGTAGAACTGCACCTTCGGGTCCTGCCGCGCCGGATCCGCCTGCGCGAAGGCGTCGCGCGCCTCGAGGAACTTGTCCGCGCGGAAGTACGAGAGGCCGGCGTCGAATCGCGCCTGGTCGATGTGGTAAACGCCCACCGACGAGGTCAGGCTCCCCGTGACTTCGGGCAACGTCGCGGGCTGGCGCACGTAGACGCGCATGATCGCGGCGGCGTAGAGGAGCGAGAGCGCGAGACCGATGGCCCGAAGCGCGGTCGGGGACACGGGATAACGGTACTACGGGTTCCGGGGTTCCGGGTTCCAGGTTCCAGGTTCCAGGTTGTACCCGGCGCAGGGCTTCATCCCTGCGCATTCGGATTGCTGCCCTCAAAAACGAAAGGCGGCGATCCCTCGCGTGAGGAACCGCCGCCCGTGCCTTTCGAGCCGAGGTAGATGGCCGAACTAAAGTTCGGCCCTACGATTCGTTACCCATGGACCCATGGACCCATGGACCTTCTTTAGAACTCATACCGAATCGCGTACTGCATGCAGCGGCCGGCGCCGCCGTCGCAGCTTGCGAGCGATCCGTTGTAGGTCCCGAACGTGTTCTTGCGATCCGGGAACATCGTCACGTTGCCGACGTCCATTCGCGGCGTGTTCGTCAGGTTGAAGATGTCCCAACGGAAGCGCAGCTTCTGGTCCTTCGCCCACGGCATCGTCCACGCCTTCGAGAAGCTCGTGTCGATGGTGAAGTACCCGTCGCCGCGCAGCTCGTTGCGGATGCCTGACTCCCCCGGATAGTCACGACGGAAGAAGCTGGGCGCCGTCTTCGGATCCAGGAACGGGCTCGGGAGGTCATTCACCGCGTCCAGCGTGGTTCCGGTTGGCGGCAGCACGCCCGGCGTCGCGAGCGAGGCGTTGCCCTGGAGGTTCCAGTTCGTCGCCCAGCACGACCGGCAGTTGAAGACGTTGAACGGGAAGCCGCTGGTCCAGCGCCACAGCCCCGCGAACGACCACTCGCCGATGATCGCGTTCACCCAGCCCGGCGAGTCGTGCCCGAACTTCTTACCGTGCCCGAAGGGCAGGTCTGTGACCCAGTTCACGTTGATCTGGTGACGGATGTCGAAGTCCGAGTTGGCGTACTGCTGATCAGGGTTCCAGGTATTGATCGCGAACCCGGTGTAGCCGCCGTTGTCGAACGTCGTGAAGAAGCTGCCTGTTTCCACCGCCGAGCCCGAGTCCATCGAGTGGGCCAGCGTGTAGTTCACGTCGAACTGGTAGCCGTGGCTCCACCGCTTCCGCAGCGAGAGCTGCAGCGCGTTGTACTGAGAGCGACCGATCGAGCTCTGGGCCGCCAGCGAATCGTACTGCCGGTTGAAGAACGTGAATGCGCCGGTGCTGGCGCACGCCGGGAAGCAGTACTCGTCAGCGACATAAAGCGCCGTCATCCAATCGGGGTCGTTTTCGAAAAACGACTCGGCCATGTTCTGCGTGGCCGTGTGGTTGGTCCCCGTTTCGAACGGGTCGCCGGCCGCCCCAGGGAACACGTTTTCCC
>JBKPSY010000270.1:0-5318 GCA_046735235.1 Acidobacteriota bacterium
TTTCATGTAGGTGACGCGCTCGACCGTGACGTCGGCCGCCGCCGACCCCACCAGCCCGGCCAGCCAGATCAAACCGACCAACGCGATCGACCTGACCGACCCGATCGACCTGACCGACCTGACCGACCTGACCGACCTGATCGACCTGATCGACCTGTCCTCTAGACGTCGCACAGCACCACCGCTTCGCGCAGCGACGTCAGCGGGTCGCGCGTCGGGATGAACTCGTGCGCGTAGTAGCCGGTGAAGCCGCTGTCGACGATCGCCTTCGCGACGGTCCGCCACTGCAGCTCCTGCGTGTCGTCGAGCTCGTGACGTCCGGGGACGCCGCCGGTATGAAAGTGCGCGAGCCACTGCTTGTTGTCCCGGATGGTCCGGATGACATCGCCCTCCATGATCTGCATGTGGTAGATGTCGTACAGCAGCTTCACGTACGGCGAGTCCACGCGCTTGACGACCTCGACGCCGAACGGCGTGTGGTCGCCCTGGTAGTCCTTGTGATCGACCTTGCTGTTCAGCAGCTCGACGATCACCGTGATCTGGGCGTCTTCGGCCATCGGCTTGATGCGGTTCAGCGCGGCGACGCAGTTGTCGATCGCCTGCGCGTCGGGCATGCCCTTGCGGTTGCCGAAAAACGTGATCAGGTTGGGCACTTTCAGCTGCTTCGCCTTCGGGAAGATGCCCTTGAACGTCGCGACGATCTCGTCGTGCAGCGCCGGGTTGTTCAGCCCGTCCGGAATCGTGCCGCCGCCCTTGCCCGGGTAGCCATTCGAGCAGCGCAGCCCGTACTTGGCGGCGATGTCCCATTCCTCGGGCTGCAGCAAGTCGACCGCCTCCAGGCCGATCGCCGCGACGCCCTTGAAGAAGTCCTCGAGCGGAATGCGCTGATAGCACCAGCGGCAGACCGACTGCTTCAACCGTCCGTTCTTCACGGCCTTCTCCTGCGCGCCCGCGCGCGTGCCTGTCAGCGCCGAACCCATCGCGACCGCGCCGGCCGTCTTCAGTGCGTCTCGTCTGGAAATCATCGTGAGTCCTCGAAGGCAGGCCTGAAGGCCTGCGCTACAGTCTCAGGCCTGAAGGCCTGCGCCACAGTCTCAGGCCTGGAGGCCTGCGCTACGTCAGTTCTTCTGTTTCAGCATGCCCGGAGAATTCCACTTGATGATGAAGTACGTCGCCGGCGTCGTGCCGACGTTCTTCACGCCATGCAGGTGGTTCGACGCGAAGAAGAGCACGCTTCCCGGCCCGACGCGAGTCGTCTGGCCGTCTTCGTACGCCTCGAGCGTGCCTTCCTTCAGGCAGAGGACCTCCTCGTCCGCGTGCTTGTGCGGCGCGTGCGGCACCTCTCCCGGATTGAGCGTCGTGATGTGCGACTCCAGCTCGTCGAGCGTCGCCGTCGGCGCCTGGAACACGTGACGGACCTCGCCGACCTTCGTGGGCTCAGCCTTCATCGTCTCCCAGGGCACGGCGCGCGAGCCCATGATCTCGGGCTCCGCGCGGCCCGTGAGCGTGAAGGCAGCGGTCAATCCGGCGGCGACGCCGGCCACGATCACGTCGCGCACGGTGAGCGTCATGCCTTGAGCCCCAGATGATCCAGACACTCCGGCGGACATCCGTTCCACTGACTGGGACGGTTGCCCAGATACTGGAGGTCGTCGATCCCGATCTTGCTGGTGAAGAACCCGTTCGCGACGAGATCGCGGACGCTGGAAAAGAACGCCGCGCCCTGCGCGAGCTCGGGCTTCACTTTCTTCGGGAACGCGATGTCGTCGAGGATCGCGGTCCGGTCGGCCTGCGCGCAGTCGATGAAGGTCTTGCCGAACCGCTGGCGCGCCTCGTGATCGAGCCAGTTCAGCCCGCCCCGTATCGGCGTCTGGAGGTACGGCCGATCGGTCATTGTGAAGTCGATGAATTGCGGCACGCCGGCGTCACTCGCGCTGCCCGACTTGTCGTCCTTCGGGAGGATGAGGTCGCCGAGCACCGTCACCGTCGCGTACTCATGCGCGGTGAAGAACTTCGGCTTGTAGGGGCCCTTGGCGGCCATCGCCTGATGCGCAGGCGTCGCGGGCATCACGTGCCCGGGCTGCGCCATCGCCTGCTCGGCGGCCACACCTTCTCCAAGCGCCACGCCGGCGGCCACCGGCGTCGCGCCGATGATCTTGAGCGCGTTGCGTCTGGTGATCTCCATGGCTAGATGTTCCCCTTCTGCATCTCGTCGGCAAGATGCGACGCCGTGCGCCACGCAAGCGCCATGATCGTCCACGTGCAGTTCTTGTCCGCGTTCGACACGAACGGCCCCGCGTCGCAGACGACGACGTTCTTCGCTTCGTGAGCCTGGCACCACTCGTCCAGGACCGACGTCTTCGGATCGGCGCCCATGCGCGTCGCGCCGGCCTCGTGGATGATGCGTCCGCCGGCCTCGATCCCGTACTCTTTGTCGCGCCCCGGCATCGTCCCGAGGGCTTCCCCGCCCATCTGCTGGATGATCGTCCGGAACGTCTCCTGCATGTGCTTCGCCTGCAGGATCTCCGACTCGCCCCACTTCCAATGGAAGCGCAGCACCGGGATGCCGTACTTGTCCACGGTGTTCGGATCGATGTCGCAATAGCAGTCGGCATTCGGCAGCATTTCGCCGCGGCCGGCGAAGCCGACCGTCGCGCCGTAGTAGCGGCGGTACTCGGCCTTCAGGCTCTCGCCGTAGCCACCGCCCATGCTGCCCGGCATCCACTGGATGCCGCCGCCGAACCCGTAGCCTGGCATTCCCTTCCCGCCGTAGATCTCGATGTGGTACCCGCGCGGGAAATCGAGTTTCTTGTTGTCGAGCCACCACGGCATGTACATGTGCATGCCGCCGACGCCGTCCTCGTTGTGCGGCGGCATGTCGAGGAGCTTGGGCATGAAACCCGAGACCGAGAGACCCGTGGAGTCGGTGAGGTTCCTCCCGAGTTGATCGCTCGAGTTCGAGAGGCCATTCGGATGGCGCGACGACTTCGAGTTCAGCATCAGCCGCGCCGACTCGCACGCGCTGGCGGCGAGGACGACGGCCTTCGAGCGGACGGTGTACTCGCGGCCGTCCGTGGTGTTCACGTACGACACGCCGGTGGCCTTGCCGTTCTCGTCGGTGAGCACCTCGCGCGCCATCGCGCCGGTGATGATGGTCAGCTTCCCGGTCTTGGTCGCCGGCGGCAGGAACACCGACGTCGACGAGAAGTTCGAATGCGTCATGCACCCGCGTCCGCACTGGCCGCAATAGTGGCAGGCCAGGCGTCCGTTCTTCGGCTCCGTGAGGATCGACAGCCGCGACGGAATACAGGTGATGTTCAGCTCGTCGGCCGCCTTCTTGATCGCCAGCTCGTAGCAGCGCGGCTTGGGCGGCGGCAGGAAGATGCCGTCAGGCTCGTTGTGCAGGTTCTCGACCGTACCGAAGAGGCCGACGAACCGATCCATGTTGTCGTAATACGGCTTGATGTCGTCGTAGGTAATCGGCCAGTCGTCGCCGAGGCCGTCGATGCTCTTGTGCCTGAAGTCGTCCGGGCCGAAGCGCAGCGAGATACGGCCCCAGTGGTTGGTCCGCCCGCCGAGCATGCGCGCGCGATACCAGTCGAATTTCTGGTTCGGCGCCGTCGTGTAGGGTTCGCCGTCAATCTGCCACGCGCCGATGCAGCCGTCGAACTCGCCGAACGCGCGTTCCTTGTTGGCGGCTCCGCGGCGTGGCGATTCGTACGGCCACGCCAGCATCTTCGAATCCTTCGCCGAGTCCCACGTCGGGCCTGCTTCGAGCATCACGACGTTCACGCCGGCCGCGGTCAGCACGTAGGCGGCCGTACCTCCACCCGCGCCCGATCCGACGATGCAGACGTCGTATGTGGTGGGAGTCTTCTTGATTTGCATCTCCGTCTCCGCCGTCAAGAGGTCTGACGGGCGGCATCATATCGCGGAAGGTCGGTGGGTTCATGGGTCCATGGGTCCATGGGTCCATAGGTCCATGGGTAGTCCATGGGAGCGCACCACATGGCCCCATGGCCCATGGACTCATGGACGCGGATCGAGGAAGTCCGCCGTTGGCGCAGAGAGATGCGCGTGCGGCGCGCGCCGCCGGTATTCCGCAAGGGCGTCGACGTCGAGCGCGTCGAGCCGTTCGCTCACCCACTCGTCGAACGCCAGCGCCCAGCTCTCGACCGACGCGCCGTTCGCGCCGACGCGGTGCGGATTGCACACCGTCGAGCCGGTGCGACGCATGATGCCCGCCTGACGCAGCGGCGCCAGCGCCTTGCCGACGGCCATCATGTCGGCCGGCGCCCCGCCGGCCGGCAACGACAGCTGGACGATCGGGACCTTGCCGCTCGAGTACATGAGCGAGAGCGGCATCCACGTCGCGAAATCCAGCCCATGGGCGGTGTCCAGCGAGGCCAGCCAGGGCCTCGGCACACCCAGAATCGGCTCAGGGGACAAGCCTTGAATTGCCCGGGACAGGCGGGACCGTAACCCGCGGTTACGGAGTGACATCTACCGGCCGTATAGGATATACAATCGCCGCCGTGGCATTTCCCCGGGTTGCCAGCCTGAAGTCCGCAGACGCGTTCCGCGACCGGCTGAAGGAGCTGGGGGTGACGCTCGGCTTTGAGCCATCGCCTTCGGCCGGCGAGGCGTCACCGCTGGCTGCGCCAATCTCCGCAACGGCCGGGATGGCGGCGGGCAACCGCTGGTGCATCCTCCCGATGGAAGGCTGGGACGGCACCGCCGACGGTCATCCGAGCGATCTCACCCGCCGCCGCTGGACGCATTTCGGGCAGAGCGGCGCAAAGATCATCTGGGGCGGTGAAGCCGTCGCGGTTCGGCACGACGGCCGCGCCAACCCGAACCAGCTGGTGATCAACGCCGACACGCTGTCGGACCTTGCCGATCTCCGGCAGCGCCTGATCGAGGCGCATCAGCAGCGGTTCGGCCGGACAGACGATCTCCTGATCGGGCTTCAGCTCACGCACTCGGGCCGCTACGCGCGGCCAACCACCTCGGGCCCGGCGCCCCGCGTGGCCTATCGCCACCCCGTTCTCGATCGTCGGCTCGGAATCACCGACGACCGCCCGGTTTTTACCGACGCGGAGCTGGATCGCCTCGTTGAGGACTTCGTTGCCGCCGGCCGCCATGCCGCGGCCGTGGGATTCGCGTTCGTCGACATCAAGCACTGCCACGGGTACCTCGGGCACGAACTGCTCAGCGCACGGCATCGACCCGGCAAGTACGGCGGCACCCTCGAGAACCGCATGCGGTTCCTGGCGAGCATCGCGGCGGGCATCCGCGCGGCAGCGCCGTCGCTGGGC
>JBKPSY010000271.1:0-3338 GCA_046735235.1 Acidobacteriota bacterium
TCGTCGGGCTGTTCATGCTGCCGTTCTACTACGGCTCCCGCGCGCGGTCCGTCCCCGAATACCTGAAGCTCCGGTTCGACGAGAAGACGCGCGCCCTGAACGCGATTTCGTTCGCCGTGATGACGGTTTTCTCCTCCGGCGTCTCGATGTACGCGATGGGCAAGCTGCTGCACCTGCTGCTCGGCTGGGACTTCACGATGTCGGTGCTCCTCTCGGCGGGCATCGTCCTCGTCTACACGTATCTGGGCGGGCTGACGTCGGCGATCTACAACGAGGTGCTGCAGTTCTTCCTGATCGTCGCCGGCTTCGTGCCGCTCGTGATCATCGGCATGAAAGACGTCGGCGGCTGGTCGGGCCTCCAGGCGCGACTGGCCACCGAGTCTGTAGCGCGCGGGTACGATCCCGGCGCGCTGACGGAATCGTGGCAGCACATGGGGAACCCGGCCGCGAACCCGATGGGCGTCGAGTGGTTCGGCCTGGTGATGGGGCTGGGGTTCGTGCTGTCGTTCGGCTACTGGTGCACCGACTTCCTGGTGGTCCAGCGCGCCATGGCCGCCGACTCGATGAACTCCGCGCGCCGCACGCCGCTCATCGCCGCGCTGCCGAAGATGGTCTTTCCGTTTCTCGTGATCCTCCCCGGCATGATCGCGATCTCGGTGGCGGCGCCGTCTGATACCGCTCTCGCGCGCACGACGCCGGCGGCCTATCGCCTCGAGACGACGGCGCAGGCCGGCGCGCCGGCAGCGTTGCCGGTGATGCAGCGCAGCCTCATTCCGCCAAAGCTCGACGACAAGGGCAACCCGATCGTAGGGACCGACGGGCGGGTCGCGCTCGACTACGACCTCGCAATCCCGCAGATGCTGGGCCGCTACTTCCCGGCGGGGATGCTGGGTCTCGGCCTGTGCGCGCTGATGGCGTCGTTCATGTCGGGCATGGCGGGCAACACCACCGCGTTCAACACGGTGTGGACGTACGACATCTACCAGAGCTACATCAAGCCCGGCGCCTCCGACTCGCACTACCTCGCGGTGGGGAGGTACGCGACCGTCTTCGGGATCCTGATTTCAATTGGCGCCGCGTTCGTTGCGAACCGCTTCAACAACATCATGGACCTGCTGCAGCTGGTGTTCGCGTTCGTCAACGCGCCCCTGTTTGCGACGTTCATGCTGGGGATGTTCTGGAAGCGCACGACCGGCCACGGCGCGTTCACGGGATTGCTCGCCGGCACGCTGGCCGCGGCAGTGCATCACGGGCTCACGCTGCCGGTGGGCGCCGTCGCAGGCGTGAAGGGGGGCTGGCTGGCGCAGGCGGTGCACACCTATCCGAGCGAGATGGCGCAGAACTTCTGGACAGCCATCTTCGCGTGGACGACATGCTTCCTCGTGACGATTCTGGTGTCGCTTTTCACCGAGCCGAAGCGGGACGAGGAACTGAAGGGACTCGTCTACGCCCTGACGCCGATCCCTCACGATCGCAACCTGCCGTGGGACAAGCGGCCCGCGGTGCTCGCGACGATCGTGCTGGGGCTGACGCTGTTGCTGAATGTGATCTTCTGGTAGTAGGCAGAAGGCAGTAGACAGCAAGGGCGGTAAGCAGTAAGGCTGGGCTTCCGCCGTCGCAAATGCTTTGGCGGACCGCCGTAGCCTTGGCGAAGGCTGGTCAGCCCCGCCATCCGTAGTCCGACTTCAGGAGTCCAGAATGGACATTCGCTACCCACTGGGATTGATGTTCGCGATCGTCGGCGCGCTCCTCGCCGGCTTCGGCCTGATGACCATGTCGAGCACGATGTATGCGAAGCACTCGCTTGGCGTGAACGTGAACCTCTGGTCGGGCCTCGGCATGCTGGCCTTTGGTTTGACCGTGCTGTGGCTTGCGCGGCGCGCGAAGCCGCAAGGCTGACAGGGCTCTGGGCTCTCGGCTCTGGGCTCTGGGCTTTGGGCAGTACCCAAAGCCTAAAGCCCAAAGCCCAAAGCCCGCCGTCAGTGGGCCGCGAGCAGCCCGTCGATGTAGAACCCCACGAAGGCGTCCCGCTTCGGTTCCAGGCACACGGCCGTCGACTTCCCGCGATCGCGATCGACCCGCGTGAAGCCCTGCTCGTCCACGCGGATGGGCAGCACCTCGCAGCGATTGAAGAACTCACCCGGCCGCAGCGCCTCGGCCACGGCCATCTGGTCGTGCAGCGTCATGCGGGACGTCTCGTCCTTGACCCACAAGCGATAGAGCGCCTCGAGCGATCGCGTCAGCGGCGTTCCCGCCGCCTCGAGCCGTGCACGCTCCTCTGTCTTCAGCTTCACGTAGCTGGTCGAGTCGAGCGGCACCGTGGTGAGATTCAGGCCGGCGCCGTAGACGAGCTGCGCGTCCGCGGTCGATCGCACGACGTTCCACTCGGGGATCGCTGCGGGCGACCACGAGTTGGCGCCAATCGATCCGCTCATCAGCACGATCCGCTTCGCGAGCTGCCCGAGGCGCGGCTCCTTCCTGAGCGCGTCGGCGACGTTCTGCAGCGGCCCGACGGCGATGAGCGTGATTTCACCGGGGTGTTTTCTCAGCGTGTCCACGATGAAGTCGGCGGCTGCGGTGGAGACGGGCTGCTTGCCGGTGAAGTCTTCGGCCCAACTGAACTGATAGTCGAACTGGCTTGGGGGTTTTGTCGGCCGTCCCACCGCCACAGGCACGTCGTCGCGGCCGACGACGTGGAGGAGCTTGCAGGCCACCTTGGCTCGCGCAGCCGTGTTGCCGTCGGTGATCGTCACGCCGACGAGCTCGACGTTCGGCGATGCCACCAGCAACCCGAGCGCCCACGCGTCGTCGATGTCCGAGGCGATGTCGGTGTCGAGCAGAACTTTGAGGTGTGGAGGCGACTGGGCCGACGCGGTGCGAGCCAGGAGAACAGCGAAGAGCAGGGCCAGGGAGAAGAGGCGGCGAGTCATCGTGCCGCATATTACCGGTTACTTTCGATTTAGCACTTCGCAGTTCGCACTTCGCACTTGAAGTGACGCGCCCTTTCGGACGCGTCACCCTGCCGGGGAGCACGGCGTAACCCTGAGAGAGGAGAAGGCAGTCGGGATCGCGTGTCCCAACATTGGCTGGTGTCCGCGGGGTGAACCCAATACCGATGCGCGATCCAGGCTGCCTGCGCCAGACATCAGCAAGCGCGGGGCCTGACGGATGAGCCTCGAAGCCGGTCCGTTCAAGTTATTGAAAGCCTGACGGTTGTCGTCAAGAACGTCGTTCCGGCGTTCGGGGAGAGGCCGGTAAAAGTCCGTGGCACGCCAGACGGAAAGACTCCGGATGGCAGAGTGCAAGGTGCAGGGTGCAGGGCTGCCAGGGTGTAGGGG
>JBKPSY010000272.1:0-23994 GCA_046735235.1 Acidobacteriota bacterium
GTGTAGGCCTCGCCCTTCGAGTCCTTGCGATTCGAGACGCTGACGACGGTGACGAGGTCGCCGTCGGCGAGCACGGCCACGATCGGCGCGTCGAGGGTCTCGCACGCGGCCGCGCGCGGACGGCTGGAAAAGAACTTCACCACCCCCGCCCTGCCGGACGCGACGAGCGGGTTGTGCTGGACGTACCGCTCGGTGAGCCACTTGTGCGCCTCGTCCCAGTGATTGCATTGCAGCAGGTCGCGCTCGATGTGATACGCCACCTGCTTCATCACCTGCATTCTGGGATTGGCGTCCTTGAACAGCGCTTCGACGTTGGCCGCCGGTTTTACCGGTTCCTGCGCCCTGATCATCGCGCCGGCGCACAGCACGGCAACGGAAACGGCTGCCGCCATCAATCGACGAGTCATTGGCAACTCCCTGTTCAGCATTCCGATGAGATTAGCCACGCGAGAGCGCCGCTTGCCTTGCGGCGAACGACTCCACCGCGTCCTTCGCCCGCGCCAGCACCGCCCGGAATCGCGGCGTGTCGCGCACGGGATCGAGCAACCGGCAGTATTCCGCCAGGAACGGATAGGGATAGAAGCCCGGGACCGAGCGCTCGAGCAGCTCGAGCCCGCGGTCGTGCGCGCCGGCCGCGATGAACGACTCGGCGAGGTGGAACTGATGGTGCGAGTCGAGCAGCTCGACGTCCAGCAGAGCGATGCGCTCCAGGGCAGACGCAGGCCGCCCCTCGAGCCCGTCCACCAGCGACAGCAGCTGGCGCGTGTAGGCGGCGTCGGCACTGAGATCGTGCAACGTGGTCGCGTGCCGCCGGGCCTCGTCCAGCCGCCCGAGCATCGCCAGCGCATAGCCGAGCGCCCAGTGGACGATGAAGTTGTGCGGGTCCATCTCCAGCGCCCGCTCGAAGGGCGCCACTGATTCGGCCGCGCGGCCGACGAACCAGCTCGGCACGCCGACCGCCATCCACGAGAGCGGTGAGAGCGGATCGCATCGCATCATCCGCTGAGTCGCCTCCTGCGCCAGCGCGTTCTGGCCGGCGCCGACGTAGGTCATCCCCAGCATCAGCAGCGCATCCGAGTCGTTCGGTTCGCGTTCGAGGGCGAGCTTCAGATGATGGACGGCCTCGGCCAGCTGGCCGCGCTCGTACGCGATGTGCCCGAGCAGCGAATGGCCGTACGCCGCGTCGGGCGCGTGCGCGAGCAGCTGTCGTGCCTCGGCGTCGGCTTCGTCGAGCAGGGAGCGGCTGCGCGCCATGCTCGAGCGCACCTGCAGCACCTTCGTCCAGGTGAGCACCGCCAGCAACGGGGGCGTCTCGCCTTCGATCCGAATGGCCTCTCGCGTCAGCGCGATCGCGCGGTCCGGCGCGTACCGGCGGATCTCCTGCCGGGCCTGCAGGTACAACTCAAACGCACGCACGTCCGCGATCGGGCGCTCCCCAAGACGCCGGTGCTCGTCCGACGTCAGCGTGATGTCCAGCGCCTGCACGATCTCGCGCGACACCCGTTCCTGCACCTCGAACACATCGTCCATCGTGCCGCTGAATTTCTCGGACCAGAGCGGTTCGTCCGACGTCGCGTCCACGAGCTGCACCGTGATCCGCAGGCTGTTGCCCGCCTTGCGCACGCTGCCGTCGAGGACGTACTGCACACCGAGCTCGCGGCCGATCGTCTTCACGTCCTTCTTCGCGCCCTTGAGCTGCATCGCGGACGTCCGCGAGATGACGCTGAGCGCGCGTACTTTCGCGAGGTCTGCGATGATCTCTTCCGTGAGACCGTCGCCCAGGTAGTCGTTCGCGGTGTCAGGGCTCATGTTCGCGAACGGCAAGACGACGATCGAGCGCTTTTCACGACGGGGCGCGGTCTGAGTCGAGCGCGGCGCGACCCCGCTCGCGAGAGTCTGTTTCATCCCCTGGAGCTCACCGCGCAAGGCGATGGCGGTCTGCAGCCGGCGGTCGCGATCCTTCTCGAGGCACCGGGCGATCAGGGAGTCGAGCCCGCTGGGCAAGCCCGACCGGCGTTCGTTCAGGGGCGCTGGCGCGTCGCGCAGGATCGCCGTCAGGAGCGCCGCCTGGCTGGCACCGTGGAAAGGCCGCACGCCCGTCGCCATCTCGTACAGCATCACGCCGAGCGAGAAGATGTCGGATCGCGGGTCGAGCGGACGGCCCTCGATCTGCTCGGGCGACATGTACGGCATCGTCCCGAGCACCGTGCCGTCGCTCGTGTGCGCGATCGTGTCGTCCGTGCCGGCGTCCGACACGTCGGCGACTTTCGCGAGGCCGAAATCGAGGATCTTGATGCGGCCGCTCCCGGTCACCATCACATTGGCCGGCTTCAGATCGCGATGGACGATGCCCTTGTCGTGCGCGGCGGTGAGCCCGTCTGCCAGTTCCAGCGCCATCGAGATGAGTACATCGACCGGCAATCCTTCCGGCGGGATCTTCTTGTCGAGCGACGCGCCGTCCACCAGCTCCATCGTCAGGTAGTGCAGTCCACCAGACTCCTCCACGGAGTGAATTGTGACGATGTGCGGGTGATTGAGGGCAGCGACCGCGCGCGCTTCCCGACGGAAGCGCTCGGTGCGCACCACGTCGTGCGCCATCGCCTCGGGAAGGATCTTCAGGGCGACGTCGCGGCCAAGGCTGTGGTCCGACGCGCGGTACACCTCGCCCATCCCGCCGGCGCCCAGCGGACCGACGATCTCGTAGTGCCCGATGCGAGTTCCGGCAGCGAGCGTCATCGGCGCGGGTAGTCTACCGCAGAGGTGGCCTTCAGCTCCGAAGTCTGAATCAATCGCAACACGCCCGGCCGCGCAGCCCGTCGATGCCTTCCTTCGCGATCACGGGCGTCATGACGAGCGCCGCGATGGAGTCCGCCCACCACCAGCCGAGGAGCGCGTTCAGGAGCAGCCCGCCGAGCAGGATCGCCGAGAGGTACGTGCAGAACTCCGTCTGCCGGGCGTCGGCGTGCATGGCCCCGCTCGAGAGCCCGCGGGCGACGCGTCGCTTCGCGCGAGACAGCAGCGGCATCGCGACCAGCGACGCCGCGGCCAGCAGGATGCCGGCGGTGCTCGGCGAGGCCGGGCTGCGCGACCAGAGATTCCAGACGGCGTCCGCAGCGACGTAGGTCGCGAGGGCCAGGAAGCAGGCGCCGACAATCTTCAGCGTCCGCGCTTCGCGCCGCTCGCGTTGGCAGTGGTCGGTGTCTGCCGACATCCGCCACAGCAGGGCGGCGCCCGACGTGACCTCGATGAAGCTGTCCACGCCGAACCCGACGAGCGACACGCTGCCAGCCAGCGCGCCCGTGGTCACGCC
Source organism: Acidobacteriota bacterium (assembly GCA_046735235.1). Lineage (GTDB taxonomy): Bacteria > Acidobacteriota > Vicinamibacteria > Vicinamibacterales > JAENWD01 > JAENWD01. The sequence continues at coordinate 3,311 of JBKPSY010000272.1, forward strand.
GACCAGGCCTTCGAGGCTGTTCCAGACGATCGTGAAGTACTCGAGACGCCGCGCACGGCGTGCGAGCGACGCCCGGTCGGCCGTTTCAGTCAGGATCGTCATCACTTTTTACACGCCGCTAACACTTTCTCCACACCGCGCTGCTACCGTGGACCTCTCGACCGCGAACCGAGGTGCCACATGATGCCCGCCGTGCCCCCAGGGTGGTTGCTGCGCAAGCTTCGCCACGACGCCGAGCTCGGAGAGCGATTCGTCCTGCTCGTCATGGATCGCACGACGGCCGGGCTGCCGTTCGAGATCTGGCCGGGCGCGACCGAGGAGCTGTCCGCAGTCGAAGCGTGCGCGAACGCCGCCGCGCTGGGCATTTCGCCCGGGGCCTTCGTCGACGCCCTGGAACGCGCGCGCCGGGCCTTTGAACACCCTCTGGCGCCGGACCTCTGGAGCGTCGGGCTCACGGCTGGCCGCCGCGGGACGAGCTCTCGTCCTGCCGGCGCGTGATCGACAGCAGCTGGTCCTGCGCGTGATCGACCTGCAGCGTCGTGTGCGCGATGCGGAACTTCTCCCGCAGCAGCTGTTCGAGCGAACGCCGAATGGCGTGGCAATCGGCGCCCTTCGCGACGAGCACGTGCGCCGTGAGAATCGGCGTCCCCGGCGTCAGCTCCCACAAGTGCAGATCGTGCACCTGGCTGACCTGCGGCGTGCGCGCCATCGCCCATCCCACCTCGCTCGGCGCCGTCGCTTCCGGCGCGCTCTCGAGCAGCACGCGGATCGACTTGCGCTGCAGCACGTACCCTGAGCGAATCATCAGCGCGGCAACCGCGAGCGACGCGATCGCGTCGGCCCGATCGAACCCGGTCATGATGATGACGGCGCCGGCGATGAACGTGCCGATGAAGGCGTAGAGGTCCGTGAGAATGTGCTGGAAGCTGCCCTCGACGTTCAAACTCTCGCGGTTCGCCTTCGCCAGCACCCAGGCGGCGACGATATTGACGACGATACCGAAGCCGGCGACGACCGTGACCAGCACGCCGGAGACTTCCGGCGGATGGATCAAGCGCGAGATCGCCTCGTAGGTGACGAGCACGCCGAGCACCAGCAGGACCGCGCCGTTGGCCTGGCCGCTCAAGACCTCGGCGCGCCGCATGCCGTACGTCAGATCCTCACCGGATGGACGCTGCACCAGGCGAATGACAATCAGCGAAAGGATCAGCGCGCCGGCGTCGGTCAGCATGTGCCCGGCGTCCGAGATCAGCGCGAGCGAGTGCGCGACGATCCCGATCACGACCTCGAAGGCCATGAACCCGAGGATCAGCACGAGCGCAACCGTCAGGTAGCGGCGGTCGGCGTCGGCGCTGAGGGCGTGCGAGTGATCGTGCCCGTGCGCGTGTGAATGGTCGTGCGAGTGGTCGTGGTCGTGCGCGTGATCGTGAGAGTGGCTGTGCACTGAACTCTGCCGGTCACTCGATCTTACACGGGACGCCGTCCGCTGCTGCTATATTGCCCCCGGTGACGCGACTGACGTCGCGCCCTGCGTCGGGTGCGCGTGGAGCTGACGCGGACGGGAGCCTGCTGGCGTGAAGACGCACCGGATCGCGCTCTACCCGGGGGACGGCATCGGTCCCGACGTAGTGGACGCCGCCTGCGCCGTGCTCGACGCCGTCGAGCGAGGCCTCGGAGGCTTTCATCTCGCGTATCGCCGATTCGACTGGGGCATGGCCCACTACGACCGGCATGGCCAGGTCGCGCCCGACGACTTCCTGACGACGCTTCGCGGCTTCGACGCGATCTTCCTGGGCGCGGTCGGCTGGCCGGCGCGCCTGCCCGATCACGTCACGCTGGCGCCGCTCATCCGCATGCGTCAGACCTTCGATCTGTACGCGTGCGTCCGCCCGGCGCGCACGTTCCGGGGTGTGCCGCGCCCCCTGCGGCGAGACGACGAGATCGATCTGATGGTCGTGCGCGAGAACTCCGAGGGCGAGTACGTGGACACCGGCAGTGTGCTGGCCGGAGGCACGGCCGACGAAGTCGCGATTCAGTCCGCGGTCCACACCAGGCGCGGCGTCGAGCGCATCCTGCGCTTCTCGTTCGACCTGGCCCGGCAGCGCCGCCACCGCCTGACGATGATCACCAAGTCGAACGCGCAGCGATACGCGTACGTGCTGTGGGACCGGGTGCTCGCGGAGCTCGCGCCGCAGTACGCCGACGTGGCCACGGACAAGCTGCACATCGACGCGGCGACGCTCGAGCTCGTGCGCCGGCCGCACACCTTCGACGTCATCGTCGGGTCGAACCTGTTCGGCGACATCCTGAGCGACCTCACCGGCGGCGTGACGGGCAGCCTCGGCTTGAACCCGTCGGCCAACCTCGATCCGGAGCGGCGAGCGCCGTCGCTGTTCGAGCCGGTCCACGGCTCGGCGCCTGATATCGCGGGCCAGGGCATCGCAAATCCCGTCGCCGCAGTGCTCAGCGCGGCGATGATGCTCGAGTGGCTCGGCGAAATGCCGGCGGCCGTCGCGATCCGGCGCGCCGTCGAGAACGCCCTCGCCGACGGCAGGCGCACGCCGGATCTCGGCGGGACGTTGACGACCACTCAGATGACCTCGAGCATCGTGGAGCGGATCGCCACGTAAGCGCGGGCTTACTTGCCTTCGCGACGCCGTCCGTGGCGGGATGACAAGCCCACTTGACATCACGGCGGCGAGCATTGTAAAGTCTACTTGTCAGTGGATAACGACGTCACGAATCGCGTGAAGGAGCTGCGCATCGAGCGCGGCTGGACCCAGCAGGACCTCGCCGACGCCGTCGGCGTGTCCCGGCAGAGCATCAACTCGATCGAGCGCCACCGCTACGTGCCGAGCCTGCCGCTCGCGCTGACCTTCGCGCTCGTGTTCAAGAAGCCGACCGACCAAATCTTCGCGTTGGAGAAACGCTCGTGAGACTGCTCTCTCGCCTGTTCGACGAACGATTCCTCGCGCACCGGCTGCGGTCGACGAGCACGGCAGGCATCGCCAGCGCGGCCATGGCGGTCCTGCTGTTCGAGTATCGCTATTTCGTGAACCACGTCGCGAGCTGGGATCTTGCCGCCATCGGCCTCACGTTCGTGGTGGTCAAGATCACGCTGATGTTGTGGTACGCCGCCCGCGACTGAAGGCGGGCTCGAGGGAGAACACCATGTTTCATCGACAACGACAGCCATTCAACCGCACGCTTCTGATCGGCATGGCCCTGATGGCGCTCGCCAGCGTGATTCGGCTGATCCTCGAACGTCACAGCACGATGCCGGAAGACCCGCGCGACGCCGTGATCGGGCTCTTCTACGGTCTGGCGATCGGGTGCATGCTGCTTGGCGTGTGGCGGATGAGCCGATCGCCCGAGGCATCGAACAAACACTGCGACTGAACCGCACGCTGACTGCTGAGGACTCCGTGAGCGACGCGCCCGCCAAGATGATCCTGGTCGCCGGTCCGTACCGATCGGGGACCGGGGACGACCCCGCGAAGATGGCGGAGAACGTCCGCGTCATGGAGCGCTACGCGCTGCCGCTCTTCCGTGCGGGCTACCTGCCTGTGGTCGGCGAGTGGCTGGCCCTGCCGCTGGTTGCGCTCGCCGGCTCGACGCGAGTCGGCGACGCCGCGTTCGACGAGATCTTTCATCCGATCGCGGAGCGACTGGTCGAACACTGCCAGGGCCTGCTCCGCGTCGGCGGCGCGTCGCAAGGCGCGGACCTGATGGCACGCATCGCCACGGACCGCGGGATTCCCGTCTACCACGCGCTGCGCGAGATCCCGGGGTGCGAGAAGCTGGACTTGTGATTACGGATGGCGCGGCCCTATCCAGCGACGACCGTTATCCGCGCTGAGTGGCGCGATCCGCGAGGAGGCCGGACGACGATCTCGACGTCGCGGCCGAGCCGCGTGAGCAGCCGCATCAGGCGCTCGACCGAGAAGCCGTCTACCTTGTAGCGCCTCAGCGCCGAGACTCTCGATTGGCTGACGCCGAGCAGCCGCGCCGCTTCGGCCTGTGTCGCGACGCGGCCGTCGAGCGCCTCGTTCAACGCGCGCACCAGTCGCAGACGAGCCTCAGCGTGTCGTGTCATCGATGGTCCGTAAGAACGTCGGGCGGGACTTCAGCCCCCGCCGCCCAGGCGAATTACGGGGGCTGAATTGCCGGGGCTGAAGCCCCGGCCTACTGCACCCCGCGCCCTGTTCCCTGCACCTGCACCCTGCACCTTGCACGCTGCACCTGTTCCCTATTCGTATCGCAACACGACAATCGGATCGACGCGTGTGGCGCGGAGCGCGGGAAAGTAGCTCGCACAGAATCCGGCCACCGAGATGACGGCCACGACAAACACGAACGTCAGCGGATCGGTCGGGCTCACCTCGTACAGCTCGCTGGCCAGCAGGCGCGTCGCCGCGACGCTCGCGGCCAGGCCGAGCAGCGTGCCGAAAATCAGCCAGCGCACGCCAAGGCCGATCGTCATGCGCAGCACGTCCGCGCGGTTCGCGCCGATCGCGATGCGGATGCCGATCTCGCGGGTCTGACGAGAGACGGTGTACGCGATCAGGCTGTAGACGCCAATCACGACGAGCACGAGGCCGATCCCCGCGAACGCCGAGAACACATAGAGGCCGAGCCGCGGCGCGGCGTACGCGAACCGCTTCAAGTACTCCTCCACGGGGTTCGCCTCAGCAAGGGGCATCATCGGGTCCACGGACCAGATCGCCGACCTGACCATCCGGAGGGACTCCAGCGGCGGTCCAGCAGTACGCACCATGATGCTCTGCCAGCGCAACGGGGCGACCGAGATCGGAGCGAACACCGCGGGCTCGATGGGGTTGTTGACGCCGGCGTTCTTCACGCTCTGGACGACGCCGACGATCTCGTATCCCTGCTCTTCGTCCTGCCCTTGATCGTTTCGGAGCGTGAACTTCACCGTGCGCCCGAGCGGATCGATCGTCGGCAGAAAGCGCTCGACGAACCGCTGGTTGACGACGGCAACTCGTCGCGCCGAGCGGATATCGTCCGGGGTGAAATCACGCCCCCGCACGATCGGGACGCCAAGCGTCTGGAAATAGCCGTCGACAACGAGCTCGAGCCGGCCGTCCCAGCGGCCCTGGTGCCCGAGGCCGGCCACATCGAAGACCGCGCCCTGCCCGCCAAATGGCGGGAAGCCGTCGGTGCTCGCGGCGTGGACGATCCCGGGCGACGTGCGAATGCGGTCCAGCGCCGCCATGACGAATCGTGTCTGTTCCGCCGCCGTCTTGTGATCGCCGCGTCCGATGGGAATCGCGACGAGCAGCAGGTTCGCCGGCTCGAAGCCCAGCTCCGTCGTCTGCAGCTTGATGACGCTGCGCATGAGCACGCCGGCCGACGTCAGGAGAACGAGCGAGAGCGCGATCTCGATGACGACGAGCGCGCTGCTCAACCGTCCGCCGCGATAGCCTCCGCCCGTGCCCTTCCCCGCGTCGCGCAGCGGGTTCATGAGATCCCGTTTCACGGACTGGAACGCCGGCACGAGACCGAATACGAGTGCCGTGAGGCCAGCCACGACCAGGCTGAACAGCAACACGCGCGTGTCCAGGCGGATGAGCGACTCGCGCGGGATGAGCCCCTCGGGAATCACGCCGACGAGCGCCTTGATACCGAAATAGGCAAAGAGGCAGCCCACGGCCATGCCGACACACGACAGCATCAGGCTCTCGATGAGCAACTGCCGCACGAGTCGTCCGCGACTGGCGCCAAGCGACGTCCTGAGCGCCAGCTCCCGCTGGCGCCCGGCGGCGCGGCTCAGCAGCATATTCGCGACGTTCGCGCATGCGATGAGCAGCAGCAATGCCACCGCAGCCGCCATCGTGTAGAGCGTCTTGCGAAATGCGCCGACGATGCTGTCCACGAGCTCCAGCACGTGAGCCGAGAAGTGCTCGGGATAGTTCCGGGGATACTGCTTCGACACCCGCGCCGCGACCGTTTTGAATTCCGCGTCCGCCTGCTCGAGCGTGACGCCGGGCTTCAGCCGGCCCTGGAACTTGAAATACTGGGTCTCCAGGGCCCGGTTGGCGCGGTCCAACAAGATCGGCCGCCAGACATCGGCGCCGAGCTTCGACACGCGCGGCGGCATCACGCCGATCAGGGTCGTCGGCACGCCGTCGAGCGTGAACGTCTTGCCGATGAGCGAGGGATCCAGGCCGAATCGGTTCGACCAGAGCTTGTAGCTCATGACGAAGACGGGCGGCGCCCCGGGCTTGCCGTCGTCGGACGTCAGCGTCCGGCCGACGAGCGCGCCGATGCCGAGCACTTCGAAGGTGTTGCCGGACAGGTACGCGCCGTTGAGCTGCTCGACGCCCTGCGGACCGGCGTACAGCGCAGAGCCGTCCCCGCCGCCGGCGATCACGGCGTCGAACGACGTCATCTGTTCCTGGTAGTCGAGGAACTCGGCGGTCTGCAGGAAGTCGCGTCCGCCCGGCCGGCTGCTGTCGTCGTTGTGGATCTCGATGCCGACCATCCGATCGACGTTCCGGTACATCGGGTAGGGATCGAGCAGGACGTTCTGGATGACGCTGAAGATCGTGGTGGTCGCGCCGATGCCGAGCGCCAGAGCGAGAATGGCGGCGATGGTGAAGGTGGGCTGCTTGATCAGGCCCTTCAGCCCGTAGCGCGCGTCCTGGACGACGCCGCCGGCGAGCTCGCGAATCGCGGACGCGATCCCCTCGCCGCGCCACGCTTCGCGCGTGCGCTCCTCGACGCGCGTGACGTTGCCGAAGGCGCGCCGTGCGGCGTAGGGCGCCTCGTCGGGCGGGACGCCTCGATCGATCTGCTCCTCGGTTTCCTCGTCCAGGTGCGACCGCACCTCGCGCGCGAGCTCCTCGTCTTCGCGCTCGCGGGTGAAGATCTCGCGGAGGTTCTCGAGCCATCGAAACGCCATGGCAATCCTCCCAGCGGCGCCCTCAGGCGCGCTTCAGGACGAGGCCGATTGCGAGACAGAGGCGCTGCCAGTTCGACTCCTCGGCCGTCAGCTGCTTCCGCCCGGCAGCCGTCAGCTTGTAGACCTTCGTCGGCCGGCCCGCCGGCGTCTCCTGCCAGCTGGCCGAGAGCCATCCCTTCCGCACGAGGCGATGCAGTGCCGGGTATAGCGACCCGTGCTCGACGAGCAGCAGGTCGTCCGAGTGGCGCTGGATGGCCTTGACGATGCCGTGCCCGTGGAGCGGGCCGAGCTGAAGGGTGCGGAGGACCAGGAGATCGAGGGTGCCCTGGAGGAGCTCTATCCGGTCAACAGGCTTCGCGCGTCCCATAGTGGTAGGCAATCTACCATCTATGACGTTCTACCATGGCCTCGAGTTTACGGCGGTCGGAAAGAGGTGGGACGAAAGCCGGCCTGAAGGCGTGCGCTACATGCGGGACGGTTGATCGGGGCAGGCCCGAAGGACTGCGCTACATTTTGCCGGCTGCAGACCCAAAGGCTGCGCGACTTGGGTGACACTGCGCCTGGCGTACTGTGGCGCAGGCGCTCGCACCTGCCCCACCGTTCAAATGTAGCGCAGGCCCTCAGGCCTGCCCCGGCGTTCAGACTGTAGCGCGCCCGCCCCGGAGGAAGTGCAGGACCAGAGAGACCAGCGCGACGATCAGCAGCAGGTGAATCAAGCCGCCCGCGACGTGAAAGACCGTGAAGCCCATCACCCACGCGACCAGCAGCACGAGAAATAGTCCAATGAACATGGGACCTCCTGAATTCGGTGATCGAGGTCACCGTGAGTTGACGGCTGCCTCGCCCACCGACGCGATGTCAGTGGCGCCGGTGCCCGTGAGCAGACCCTTGGCGCGACGAATCTCTTCGGCCGTATCGCAGTGCACCGAGAGCAGCACGCCTCCCGACTTCAGCCGTCCTTCGTATCGCTTCGCCTCGTATTCGGGTAGGCCGAGCCCGACGAGCGCGCCCATCAGCCCGCCGACGGCCCCGCCGACGCCCAGGCCGGCCAGCGCCGTCACGATCGGGCCGGCGGCCAGGAAAGGCCCGAGTCCGGGGATCGTCAACGCGCCCACACCGACCAGCAGGCCGAGCACTCCGCCGAGGACGCCGCCCGTCGTGGCGCCCGTCGCCGTGCCCTCCGGCGCCTTCGTGTGCTTCTCGTGCGCGAACTCCGTCACGCTGTCCGGGTTCGGCAGCAGCACCGAGACGGCGCGTGGATCGAATCCCGCGTGGACGAGCGAATCCACCGCCCGCTCGGCGTCGCCGATGCTGGAGTAAATGCCAAAGACTGCCGTCTTCTTACTGTCCATTCGATGCCCTCCCGACGGGCCTGCACGCGACTCGCAGGAGTCGCCGGCTCGAGTGTGAAGCGCCGCGAATTGCGGAGCCTCCGCTGTGGGAGACAGCAACTCACATGCCGTGCAGCGCACTTCAGGTGGCGGATGCGGTTTTGTTGGAGGTTACGGATGGTTCGCTGCAGCCCGGCTGGCGATGTCGAGCTTGTCGCCGTAGCTCGAAGGCGGAAGTGGACTTGTCGTGAATCAGTGCAACCGCGAACGGCGGTGATTCAGTCGGGCCACCATCGTCTTGTCGGCGATGGCGGCCCCTTGAACGGTTGGCCTACTTCACCGTCAGCGTGCCCTTCATGCCGCTCAGGAAGTGGCCGGGGAAGCTGCAGAGGAACGTGTAGACGCCAGGCGCGGCCGGCGCCTTGAACGTCACGTCGACGGTTTCTCCCGGACCAGCCAGCGGCGTGAACGCGAGCACCTTGGCCTTCATCGCGGGGGCGATGTAGCCAGTGGGGTAGGCGGTCGCCGAGGCGTTGGTGAACGCCGCCGCGTCAGTGCCCTTCGCGAGCAGCACGAAGTTGTGCGCCATGGCGACCTTCGGCAGCGTCCCGACGTTCTTCAGGCGCACGTGCAGCAGCTCGCCCGGCTTGGCGGCGATCGCCGCCACGCTGTATTTCATGAGGTCGTTTCCCGTCAGCTCCACGAGCCGTCCCGTCTGCGCCGACGCTCCTCCACTCGTTACAGCCACCAGCAGTGCCATGAGCCCTATCCGTCCGAATGCCGTCATCGATGTCTCCTGTCAGTTGGCACGCGACGCGTGCCGTTTGATCCGGCGCAACCCCGTGCGCCAGGATCGCCATTCTCTCTCAGATGACCACCAGCCGTCGTCTCCGGGCGCGAAGAATTGCCGGCCATGCGGGTTCCTCGCCGGTTTGGCACGAAGCGGCTGGCGATCGTCTAATAGCCGCGAGGAGCAGCGATGCCGGTTGCGGTGATCACGGGAGCAGCGCAGGGAATCGGACGGCAGATTGCGGAGACGCTGGCGGCGCAGGGGTATTCGCTGGCCCTCAACGACCTGAGGCCGCCGGACGACACGCTCACCGCGCTCGGGGCGCATCGCGCTCACGCCTCGCCGTTCGTCGGCGACGTGTCGGACGAGGCCTTCGCGGCGCACCTCGCCGATGCCGTCGTCGCGCAGTTCGGCCGCGTCGACGTGCTCGTCAACAACGCCGGCATCAGCTGCATCTCGCGCGCCGAAGAGACCTCGGCCGCCGAGCTCAGGCGCGTCCTCGAGGTGAACCTCATCGGCCCGTTCCTGCTCTGTCGCGCGTTCGGCGCGCACATGCTCGCCGCCCGCGCCGGGAGCATCGTCAACATCGCGTCGATCGCCGGGCTGGCCGGGATCTCGGAACGCGCCGCCTACAACGCGTCGAAGCACGGGCTCATCGGCCTCACGCGCACGCTCGCGGCCGAATGGGGCGGCCGCGGGGTCCGGGCCAACGCCGTATGCCCCGGCTGGGTCAAGACCGCGATGGACGACGTCGATCAGGCGAGCGGTCACTACACGGACATCGACGTGACGAGCCGGATCCCGATGGGCCGGTTCGCGTCGCCGTCAGATGTCGCCGGCGCGGTGGCGTTCCTCGCGGATCCGCGGCAGAGCGGCTTCGTCAATGGGGTCACGCTGCCGGTGGACGGCGGCTGGACGGCCGATGCGAGCTGGCAGCGCCTGCGCGACAGTCAGCGGTGACAAAACAAAAAGTGAATCCACAGATTACACAGATGCCACAGATTTTTTCGGATCGCGCCATGCCGCTGTCACCGTGCGCTTCGCCCGTCCAGGGAAGCATCCACCCGGGAGGAAAACCAAAGGAATCTGTGCAATCTGTGGATTCTTTTGGTATCGGGAACGCCAGCTGCGTGGCGTGCATCTGATTGGATCGAGCCTCATGCCGACGTCCGGACACGCCACCGCGGATCTCGCCCTTGCCGACCGCATCGCACACCGCGACGCGGCCGCATTCGAGCAGCTGATGCGCCAGCACAACGGGCGCCTGTTCCGAATCGTCCGCGCCATCCTGCGAGACAACGCCGAGGCCGAGGACGCGCTGCAGGACGCTTACGTGGACGCCTATCGGCACATCACTGACTTCAAGGGCACGGCGCAGCTCGGGACATGGCTGACTCGCATTGCCGTGAACCACGCGCTGATGCGCTTGAGGAAGTCCCGTCGCGAACGCCAGGTGATCCCCATGCACGAGTCCGAGTCCGACGACGCGATCGCCGAAGTCGAGTCGGTGCCCGATCCGGCGGCCGAGTCTCCTGTCGCCACGACGCTGCGCGCCGAGATGCGCGAGCTGCTCGAGCGGCGCATCGACGAGCTGCCGGTCGCCTTCCGCACCGTGTTCGTCATGCGCGAAGTGGAAGAGATGACCGTGGACGAGACGGCGGCCGCGCTGGCGATTCCGCCCGCGACCGTCAGGACCCGGCTCTTCCGCGCGCGGTCGCTCCTGCGTACCTCCCTTGCCAACGAGATCGACGTCGCCACGCGCGACGTGTTCGCCTTTGCCGGCGCGCGCTGCGATCGGATCGTCACGGCCGTGCTGGCACGAACGCGGGAACGCTAGCGGCGCGACGCGCATCAATGTGAGCGGACACTTTTGCCAAGGAGCCGCTCAATGAAGATGTGGTTGTTCGCCGCGGTCGTCGCGCTCGCCCCCGCCTCGACGGCACTCGCCCAGTCGCCCAACGACGCGCAGATCGCGTCGATCGTCGTCACCGCCAACCAGGTCGATATCGACGCCGGAAAGCTCGCCGCGTCGAAAACCTCGAACGCCGACGTGAAGACGTTCGCGCAGCAGATGGTCACCGACCATACCGGCGTGAACAAGCAGGCGGTCGAGCTCGTCACGCGCCTGAAGGTCACCCCTGAAGACAACGCGACCAGCCAGAGCCTGAAGACCGGCGGCGACACGAACGTCGCGACACTGAAGGGCCTGTCCGGCGCGGCCTTCGACAAGGCCTATATCGATCACGAAGTCGCGTACCACCAGCAGGTGCTCGATGCCGTCGACAAGGTGCTGATCCCCAGCGCCAGCAACGCCGATCTCAAGGCGCTGCTCGTCAAGGTGCGTCCGGCGTTCGTCGCGCACCTCGAGCACGCCAAACACGTGCAGGCGTCCCTTGGCGGCCACTAGGCTCGGGTATCTGCTACTCACGATCGGCTTCGGGGTCGGGATAATTTTCACTTCCAGCCAACTCCGCGCCGGACAAGAGTGGCAAAAAGTGAAATTCATCCCGACGCCAGTGGCACCGGTGCTGCCTGCTGCCGCAGCTGGCGCAAGCCACACGGTCACGATGGACGGGACCACCTTCAAGCCGGCGTCGATGACGATCAAACTGGGAGACGCGGTCGTGTGGAGGAACGAGGATCCGTTCCCTCACACCGCGACGGCGATCGCCGCGACTCCGGCGTTCGATTCGAAGCCGCTGGCGCCAGGCGGGAGGTTCACCTTCAAGCCGACGGCGAAGGGCGACTATCCTTACAAGTGCACACTGCACACCACGATGCGGGGCACGTTGCACGTCGAGTGAAACGCGAATTGGGGACGGGATAAATTTCGGATTCTGCCAACCTGTGAAATCGACTCCTGGCAAAAATGAAATTCATCCCGCCCTCAATTTGGTCGTTTGGTCGTGCTAGGATGCCGCCCGGTTCGCCATGACCAGGGTCGACACCACCATCGCGACGACGCCCGCCACACGGGTCTCGTCGATCGACATCATCCGCGGAGCGGTGATGGTGTTGATGGCAATCGACCACGTCCGGGTCTACTCGGGCCTCCCCGCCGGCGGCCCCACGCCAGGCATCTTCTTCACTCGCTGGGTCACGCACTTTTGCGCGCCGGCGTTCATCTTCCTCGCGGGCACGAGCGCGTATCTCTACGGACGTCGTCACGCGGACCTGCCGCGGTTCCTGCTGGTGCGCGGCCTGTGGCTCGTGCTTCTGGAGCTCACCTACTTCCGCGTCTGCTGGACGTTCAATCTCGAGTTCCGCCAGTACGAGCTCGCCGGCGTCATCTGGGTGATCGGCTGGTGCATGATCCTCATGAGCGGACTCGTGCGGCTGCCGCTTCGCGCGGTCGCCGCGATTGGACTGGCCATCCTCGCCGGCCACAACCTGCTGGACGCGCAGCTCTACCTGGAGCGTGGGACAGACCTCGCGTCGAACCTCTGGCGGATCCTTTACGTCGGCTTCTACGCCGGCCCCGTCCGCTTCGGACCGAACGGCCCGAACCTGATGGTGCTCTACTCCATCGTCCCGTGGGTGGGCGTGATGGCCGCCGGGTATGCCTTCGGCGGCATCATGACGAAGCCGGCCGACCAGCGACGGCGCCAGTGCCTCCTGATCGGCGGCGTCGCGGTGGCGCTGTTTCTCGTGCTCAGGACGTTCAACCTCTACGGCGATCCGAACCACTGGTCGCCGACAGGACGACTGCCGGCGCTGTTCTCGTTTCTCGCGACCAACAAGTATCCGGCGTCGCTCGACTTCCTGCTCATGACGCTCGGACCGACGATTCTCCTGATGCCGTTCCTGGACGACGCCCGCGGGTGGCTGGCGCGCGCGCTGACGGTCTTCGGCCGAGTGCCGTTCTTCTACTACGCGCTGCACATCCCGCTCATCCACGCGCTGGCGCTGGTCGTCTCCAGGATCCGGACAGGAGAGGTCAGCTGGTGGCTCTTCACGAACCACCCGACGGGCAACCCGCCGCCGCCTGACGGCTACACCTGGAGCGTGCCGCTGCTCTACCTCGTATGGGCTGTGGCGATCACGCTGCTCTACCCCGCCTGTGTCTGGTTCGCTGGCGTCAGGGCACGCACGTCCTCGCCGTGGCTGAAGTTTCTCTGAACCTCGGGCCGTCGATCTTCGTCTCTCCTTGACAGACTAGGAGAGCGGCGCAATACTCCTAGCCTATCTAGGAGTGTGACCGCCATGGGCAAATCCGCCGAGCTGCTGCCAGGCACGCTCGACCTGCTGATCCTGAAGGCCGTGTCGCTGAAGCCGCTGCACGGCTACGGCGTCCTGCTGCGCATTCACCAGATCTCCGGCGAGGCGCTGGACATCCCGCAGGGCTCCCTGTATCCGGCGCTCTACCGCCTCGAAACGCAGGGGCTCATCGCCTCGGAGTGGGGCGAGAGCGAGAACAACCGCCGCGCGAAGTTCTACACGCTGACCGCGCCAGGCAAGAAGCGGCTGCGCGAGGAAACCGAGGACTGGAACCGGCTCGCGGCAGCGATGGCCACGGCACTAAGGGCGACCCCGGACGAGGTGTGACATGGTGAGCCGCTGGCGAGCGATGCTTCGGGCACTTTTCCACCGCCGACGCTTCGAGGATGGGCTGGCTGAAGAAGTGCGATTCCACCTAGAGCAATACACCCGCGACTTGATCGCCACGGGACACTCGCCCGAAGACGCGGCTCGACGGGCGCGGATCGAGTTCGGCAGCGTCGACAACGTCACGCTCGACTGCCGTGAGGCGCGTGGGCTGCACGTCTTCGACATGGCGCAGCAGCGCCTGCGCTACGCGGCGCGCCTCCTGCGCAAGCATCCGGCCTTCACCGCAACCGCAGTGGCGACGGTGGCCATCACGGTCGGCGCCAACCTGGCGATCTTTGCCGTCGTGGACGCAGTACTCCTGCGCCCACTTCCCTTCCACGAACCGGACCGCCTGGTCGCGATCTACAACACGTACCCGCGAGCAGGGGTGATGGACGACGGCGCGTCCGTGACGAACTACTACGAGCGGCGCCACGCCATCGCCGGCCTCGAACGTGTATCCCTCTATCGGGATGGGGCCGCGATCGTCGGCGAGACGGGCGCGACCGAGCGTGAATATCTGACGCGTGTCACGCCGGAGTTCTTTGCGACGCTTGGCGTCCCGTTCGCGATCGGACGCGGCTTCGCCGACGCGGACATGGACTACGGGACGACCTACCGCGCCGGCGGCGTGGCGGTCGTGACCGACGCGTACTGGCGCGATCACCTCGATGCCGACCCGCACGTTCTCGGCCGCGCCCTCCGTCTGGACGGCGAACGCGTCGAGATCGTCGGCGTGCTGCCGGCCGGATTCCGCTTCCTCTCGTCCACGCGCGGTATCTACCTGCCGCTGAAGTCCAGTCCAGACGAGCGCGGCCCGAGTGCGCGCCACGCTGGCAGCTCGTCGCACATGATCGCCCGCATGCGGCCGGGCGTGACGGTCGCCCAGGTGCAGGCCCAGCTCGACGCGCACAACGCCATCGTCGAGCGCGCCGACCCTGAGGCGGCGCTGATCGCGGACACAGGATTCAGGTCGCCGGTGATTCCGCTGCGCGACGTCGAGGTGGCAGCGATCCGCCCGACATTGGTGCTACTCGCCGGCGGCGTGCTCGTGCTGCTGCTCATCGGCGCGGTCAACGTCACCAACCTGCTGCTGATTCGTGCGAGCAGCCGCGGCCGGGAGCTCGCGCTGCGACAGGCGATCGGTGCGCACCCGCGCCATGTCATCGCGGAGGTCGTCACCGAGTCGCTGCTGCTGACGTGCACGGGCGGTCTGCTCGGCCTCGGGGTGGGCGCGGCCGGAATCCGTCTGCTGCGGTCGCTCGGCGCGAGCCGCCTGCCGCTGGCGGCCGATCTCGGGTTCGACACCCGCGCCGCATTGATCGCGCTCGCGGCGTCGCTCGTGCTTGGCCTGGCGATCGCCGTGCCGATTGCGTGGTGCACGCTGCGAAGCCATGCCGCCGGCACGCTCGGCGCCGACTCGAGAACGACCACGGCGAACCGCGCCGCGCAGCGGCTGCGTCACGCGTTCCTCGTCGCGGAGGTCGCGCTGGCGTTCGTGTTGCTCGTAGGGTCCGGACTGCTCGCGCTGAGTCTCCAGCGCGTCTCGGAAGTCGATCCCGGCTTCCGCCCGGAGCAGGTGTTGAGCGGACAGATCGCGATGCCGTGGAGCTCCTACCCGGACGACGCGACGCGGCTGACGTTCATGACGCGTCTGCTCGACGGGCTGGCGGCGCAGCCGGGCGTGGTGGCGTCGGGCTTCTCGACGAACGTCCCCTTCAGCGGCAACGGCATCAAGGCGGCGGTGACCGTCCAAGGCTACGTCGCGCCGTCTGGCGTGGCCGTGCACGCCGTCGTGCCGTACGGGGTGCGCGGCGATTACTTCCAGGCGATGGGCATTCCGCTGATCGAAGGCCGGCTGCTGTCGCGCGAAGACGATCGCCTCGACAACCGCGCGATCGTGGTCGATCAGGACTTCGCGCGCTTCTTTTTCCCCCGCGGCACCGCCATCGGCCACCACCTGCAGATGGGCACGCGGCCCCAGCCGGGCGATCCGGTGCACACGATCGTCGGAATCGTGGGCTCCGTGAAACAGGCCGGGCTCGCCTCCGAGGAAGCGCCCGGAGCGGTGTACTACCTGTACGACGCCCGGTTCGACAACAACGTCTTCGTCGTGTCGCGGACGACCGGAGACACCGACGCGCTGGGGACAGCGCTGCAGCGCCTCACGCGGCAGATCGACCCGGAGCTGCCGGTCAACAATCTCAGCTCGATGTCGAGTCGCGTGGATCGGAGCCTGGTGACACGGCGATCTCCCGCGGTGCTCGCCACGATGTTTGCCGGCATCGCCGTGCTGCTCACGGCGATTGGCATGTATGGCGTGCTCGGGTACGCCGTGGCGCTTCGACGCCGGGAAGTCGGCTTGCGGATGGCCCTCGGGGCACGGCCCTCGCAAATTCGCAACGAGTTCGTCGCGATGGCGGCGCGCCTGCTGATGTCAGGGGCGGCGGTGGGGCTCGCCGGCGCGCTGCTGACCGGCTACGCGATGCGCGCGCTGCTCTATCGCGTCGCGCCGATCAACGTGCCGATTCTCCTGGCGGCAACGATCGTGTTGGGCGCGGTCTGTCTGGCGGCCTGCCTGCTGCCATCACACCGCGCCTCACGAATCCCGCCGACCGAGGCGCTGGCGGAAAGTTAGCGATGGCGGGGCTGAAGTCCCGCCCTACAGAAGATTCAGGGCTTTGGCATCCGCAACTTCGAGCCCTTCGTCGCGAGCCACGCGTTGAACTCGTCCACCATCGGGGCGGTCCACTTGCCGTCGATCTGCCCCGGGGTGTATTTGCCGGCGCGGAGCTGCGCGTGTCCCCACTCGTCGACCAGGTGGGTCATCTCCGTCTCGTCGGCGACTTTCGCGGCCAAGTGCGGCGGGATGAACGTGATGCCTTCGGGATCGCTCACCGCGATGTCGCCGGGCAGCACCGTGGCCTGACCGATCCGGATCGGCGTGTTCACCCCCGTCAGCATGACGTTCTGCAGCGCCGAGGGATCCACGCCTTTCGTGAACACCTGGAAGCCTTCGATCTCGCGAATCCCGCTGACGTCGCGCACGGCGCCGTTGACGATCAGGCCGTTGTGCGACTTGGTCCAGATCGCCGTGCCGAGATTGTCGCCGATCATCGTGCCGTCCTGGACCTTGCCGAACAGATCGACGACGAGCACGTCGCCCGGCTGGAGGATGTCGATGACCCACGAGTTCTCGGCGCCGATGCGGCCCTCGGCCTTCCCATTGGCCCGCACGACGTTGTCGAAGTCCGGGCGGTACGGCATGAACACCGCCGTGACGACGCGACCCACGAGACGGGGACCCGGGTTGACGACCGTCCAGTTGCCTTCGAACTGATTACGGAAGTTCTCCTTTCGAAGCACGCCCCACGCCTCTTCGGCGGTGACGTCCTTCAGGCGCGCGAGCGTCTCATCCGGCACCTTCGGGCGGCCGTCGGCAAAGCGCTCGCCCTTCCAGTCGGGAGAGAACTGAATGCGTTGCTCGGGCGTGAAGAGGCCGAGCTGCGCGAAGGAGGGCGCGGGCAGTGCCGTCAACGCGAGGAAGCCAAGCGCGCAGGTCACGAGTGATTTCGACATCGCATCCTCTTGCCACGACCGTCGGGCGGGGCTTTAGCCTCGCCGTTAGGTCGCAGCGTCAGTGCCAGCCGGGCTGAAGCCCCGGCCTCATGGCGCGGCTGAAGCCGCGCCCTACGGCTACGGGAGCGCGAACGCGACGAGCGCGTCGCTCTGCGCTTCTTCGTCGATCTTCGCGTGGCCGCCGGCGGCAATCACGACGTATTGTTTTCCGTCGGCGAGCTTGTAGGTCATCGGCGTCGCGTGACCGCTCGCCGGCAGCGGCGCCTTCCACACTTCCTTTCCCGTCTCCAGGTCGAAGGCGCGTAGCGCCGGATCCCACGTGCCTGCGATGAACGCGAGGCCGCCCGCGGTGACGATCGGCCCGCCGAGGCTGAGCGCCCCTTGGGGCACGTTCGTATGCGCGGGATCGAAGGTCCCGAGCGGCACCTGCCACCGGATCTTGCCCGTGTTGAGATCGAGCGCCGTGAGCTGGCCCCACGGCGGCGGCAGGCACGGCAGTCCGCGATCCGACCTCAGGAACGTGCGGAACATCCCGAAGGGCGTTCCGTGCTGAGGCGAGTACTCGCCCTTTTCCGTGCGCACCTTCGGGTCGTCGAACGCCTCCCGCGGGATCAGCTTCACCTTCGCCGCCATGTTGTTCGTGTTGACGATCAGCAAGTGGCGCACCGGGTCGAACGCGTAGCCGCTCCAGTTCATGCCGCCGACGTTTCCGGGCATCACAACCGAGCCGCGAAGGCTCGGCGGCGTGAAGACGCCCTCGCTCCTGAGACCCGCGAACTTCGAGAGACAGGCCGCCTTGTCCTGCGGCGTCATGCCCCAGACCGTGTCGACCGTCGCGCGCTGCAGCGAGAGCGGCGGCAGGACGAGCGGAATGGGCTGCGTCGGCGACGACACCTCGCCAGGCACGTCGCTCTTCGGCACGGGACGTTCTTCCACCTTGAACACGGGCGCGCCCGTGTCGCGATGCAGGACGTAGAGGAAGCCCGTCTTGTTGCCTTGAATCACGACCGGCACGGGACGTCCGCGCTGCGTGAGCGTCGCCAGCAGCGGCCCTGGCGCCGAGTCGTAATCCCAGAGGTCGTGGTGAACGAGCTGAAAGCCCCAGACCAGGTCGCCGGTCGTCGATCGCAGCGCGACCACGGAGTTCGCCCACTTGTCGTCACCGAGACGCAGGCCGCCAAAGTAGTCGGGGCTGGCGCTGCCGGTGGGGATGAAGACGAGATGCCGCTGCGGATCGACGGCGAGGATTGACCAGGCGTTCGCCGCCCCGGTGCGCCAGACGCCGCCGGGGGCGCCGGTGTCGTTCGGTGGAATCGGATCCCACTTCCAGCGCAGGGCGCCCGTGCGCACGTCGAACGCGCGCACGACGCCGCCGGGCATGTCGGCCCGGCCGTTGTCGTCGATGGACGACCCGACGACGACGAGATCGTCGATGACGGCGGGGGGCGACGTCATGTGATAGGCGCCTCGGGTGTAGCGGGCGACGCCGCCGTTGAGGGTGACTTCCCCGCCGCTGCCGAAGTCGGCGCACGGCTGTCCGGTGGCGCCGTCGAGTGCGATGATGCGGGCGTCGAGGGTCGCCTCGAAGATCCGCCGGCGGCACGGAGAGGCCGTGCCGCGCGTCGAGTCGAGCCACGTCGCCACGCCGCGGTTGATGAGGCCGTCGCCGTAGGCCGCGTTCAGCACGGTTCTGGGATCGTAGGACCAGCGCTCGGCGCCGCTGGACGGATCGAGCGCGATGACCCGGTTGAAGCCGGTTGTCAGATACAGCGTCCCGTCGACGACGATCGGCGTCGTCTCGAAGCCGCTGCGGCGGCGCTGGCCCTTGCCGTCGGAGATGTCGCCGGTGTGATAGGTCCAGGCGACTTTCAGCTGGCTGACATTCTCGCGCGTGATGTCGGTGAGCGGGGAGTAACGCGAGCTGGAGGTGTCGTGGCCGTAGACCGGCCAGTCGTCTGCCGACGGCCCGACAGGCGCCCCCCCCATCGCAATCCCGCCGGCGAGAACGACTGCGCCTGCCAGGCCGAACAGCCGCGCGTAAGACACGGCGCTCATACTACTTCGGACGACAGACTACGGACTACAGGCCACGGAACGGCAGAATGGCGGGGCTGAAGCCCCGCCCTACTGCTGCCCACTGCCTACCGCCTACTGGCCTACGCAGTCTGCGTGGCGCGATGGCGCACGGCGAGGTTCGCCAGCGCGCCGCCGATGCCGACCGCGAGCGCCGCGACGCGGATCCCCGGCGTCCAGTACGCGGTCAGCC
This sequence comes from Acidobacteriota bacterium, assembly GCA_046735235.1. GTDB lineage: Bacteria > Acidobacteriota > Vicinamibacteria > Vicinamibacterales > JAENWD01 > JAENWD01. The sequence continues at coordinate 22,789 of JBKPSY010000272.1, forward strand.
CGAACAGGTTGTCGAGCGACCACGCGCCGGGTCCGATCAGCACCAGCGTCGATGCGGCTGCGGCATACAGCAGCGGCACCTCGATTCCGTTGGTCGCCGCGAACAGGCCTTTGCCGGCGTGCGCCGTCATCATCGCGACGAGCATCACCGACACCATCAATGCCGGCCCGAGCGGTCCGAGAAACCCCAGCGCGACCAGCAGGCCGCTGGTGAACTCTCCCAGTCCGGCCGCCAGCGCGAACAGCCGGCCCGGACGGAAGCCGAGCTGCTCGAAGTAGCCGCCGGTGCCGTCGAGGCCGTAGCCTCCGAGCCATCCGAACAGCTTCTGGGCGCCGTGCAGCGCCATCAACGGCCCCACCACCAGACGAATCAGAATCAGCCCTTCCATGTCCCATCCCTCCTCAACATGCCCCGGCGCCGTCGAGGCGCGCAGGTCACAGGAGTGACTATACAAAAAGAAGTGACTACTTGTCAAGTAGTCGCTTGTTTAGTATTAGTAACACTGCGGTATACTGGGAACGGCCATGAGCGACTCCAGGAACGTCCCGGAGCTCTGCACGAACTTCCACCGCGCCAGCGAGCTGATCGGCCGGCGATGGAGCGGCGCGATCATCTACGTGCTGCTGAAGTCCCGGTGCCGGTTCGCCACCCTTCGCGAGGCCATCCCCGACATCACCGACCGGATGCTGAGCGAGCGGCTCCAGGAGCTCGAGCACTGCGGCATCGTCGAGCGCACGGTGATTCCCGAGACGCCCGTCCGGGTCGAGTACTCGCTGACGAAGAAGGGGCGGGCGCTGATGCCCGTCGTCAATTCGATTGCGGAGTGGGCGGAAAAATGGAGTGGGGCCGCCGAGCACGCGCGGCCCGAGAAGGCCGCCCGAGCCCGCCGCGCCTGACGCTCAGAGCGCCAAGAGCGCCTGGATTTCCTTTTCGAACTGCTCTTTCGGCGAGAAGCCGATGTGCGTCCGGCAGATCAAGCCGTCCTTGCTGATCACGAAGGACGTCGGGAGCCCGAACAGCGGGCCGTAGGCGTCTTCGAGCGCCGGCTGGTCGTTGGCGTCGAGCACCTGGTAGTTCATCTTGAACTTCTCCATGAACGCGGGCGCGTTGGCCACGTCGTCCTGGGTGAGCAGGCCAACGACCTCGAGGCCCTGTCCCTGTCTCTTATACACATCTCCGAGCCCACGAGACACTAATCTCCATCGC
>JBKPSY010000273.1:0-4994 GCA_046735235.1 Acidobacteriota bacterium
CGAAAGTGCTGGTCGGGCTGTACGGCCCGCACGAGCTGCCGTTCGTCGTGCACAAGGTGGGCGCGGAATGGCGTGTCGCGGTTGAGCCGTATTTCTCGGTCATCGAATGGTAGAGCCACGAGACACCGAGGCGCCGCAGGGACCCTGCGAAATTGACGGCGCCGGCCTGGAACAATCCTGTTATCATCCGCCTACCAACGGGAGGTAGCGACGTGCGGGCGTGGCTTCTCGGCGGGGCGATTGCGGTCGTCGCGGCGACCGCCGTCACGGCGCAGCAGGGGCGGTTCAAGGGGCGCATCGACCTTGTGAACGTGCCCGTGATGGTGCTGGACCGCCAAGGGAACTTCATCTCCAATCTCTCGGCCACAGACTTCGAGGTCTACGAGAACGGCCAGAAGCAGGACCTCAGTGTGTTCGTGCGCGGCGACGCCGAGCGCGAAGCGCTGAAGCTGCGTTTGGGGCTGCTGTTCGACACCAGCGGCAGCATGTTCGAAGACATGGGTCTGGCCTGCACCGCGGCGATCCGCTTCCTCAAGGATCTGCCCGAGGCCGAGGACATCACGCTCGTCGACTTCGACACCGAGGTCCGAGTGGCGCAGTACGGCACGGCCGACATGCCGCGACTGGTCGAGCGCATCCGCTCCCGCAGGGCCGATGGCTGGACCTCTCTTTACGACGCACTCGGCATCTATCTGGACGGCGCCCACGATCTCGAAGGCCGGAAGATTCTCGTCATCTACACCGACGGCGGCGACACGCGCAGCGCGCAAACGTTCGCGGACGTCATCGCGATGCTGAAGTCGTCCGACGTCATCGTCTACACCGTGGGCTTCCTCGAGCATCAGGATCTGCGATCGAAGACGGAACAGAAGCTCCGCCTGCAGCAGCTGGCCGACGTCACCGGCGGCGAGGCGTTCTTCCCGACGACGACCAAGCAGCTCGATCAGGTGTTCTCGCGCATCGTCTCGCAGGTGCGTGCGCAATACAGCCTCGGCTTCATCTCCTCCGATGCCAAGAAGGACGGCACCTGGCGAAAGCTGGACGTGCGCCTCCTGGGCGACAAGCTGCAGAACCTGACGATCCGGACGCGCAAGGGCTACTACGCGGCCTATACCGTCGCCCCGTCTGCTCCTGGCAAGCCCGCGTCGCAGGAATAGGCGTCGCCCGACGACAGACACCAGCGCGACTGTTCGTGCAACGTCGGCGTAATCAGCGCCGCCGGCGGTCGCCGTCCGCCTCTCATCTGTGTGGTACGATTGGAGATTCGGGCTACCTCCGGTGAGCCCGGCGTCTCCGATGTCTTCAGCCACCGACCGATTCCATCTCGTCTCCGACTTCGAGCTCCGCGGCGACCAGGCGCGCGCGCAGTCGGAGCTCGTCGAGGGACTCGAGCGCGGAGATCGGCACCAGGTGCTTCTCGGGGTCACCGGATCGGGCAAGACGTTCACCATGGCGCAGGTCATCGCGCGCACGAACCGGCCGACGCTGGTGATGGCGCACAACAAGACGCTGGCCGCGCAGCTCTACCAGGAGTTCAAGCGCTTCTTTCCCGAGAACGCCGTCGAGTATTTCGTCAGCTACTACGACTACTACCAGCCCGAGGCGTACGTCCCGGCGAGCGACACGTACATCGAGAAGGAAGCGACGATCAACGACGAGATCGACCGCATGCGCCTGTCGGCGACGCGGTCTCTCTTCGAGCGCCGCGACGTCATCATCGTCGCCAGCGTGTCGTGCATCTACGGCCTCGGCTCGCCGGAGGCCTACTACGGGATGCTGCTGCCGCTCTCGCGCGGTCAGCGGATTTCCCGGCAGGACGTCCTCAGGAAGCTCGTCGAAATCCAGTACGAGCGGAACGACACCGAGTTCGGCCGCGGCACCTTTCGCGTGCGCGGAGACACGATCGAAGTGTTCCCGTCCTACGAAGAGCATGCCGTCCGTATCGATCTCTTCGGCGACGAGATCGACGAGCTCGTGGCGTTCGACCCACTCACGGGCAAGACGCTTCGCCGTCACGATCGCCTGTCAATCTTCCCGAAGTCCATCTACGTCACGTCGCGTGACAAGACGAAGGTGGCCGTCGAGACGATCAAGGCGGAGCTCGAGGAGCGTCGCGGCTTCCTGGAGCACGAGGGCAAGCTCCTCGAGGCCCAGCGTCTGCACCAGCGGACGATGTTCGACCTCGAGATGATCCGGGAGATCGGCTACTGCCACGGGATCGAGAACTACTCGCGCCACCTGACCGGCCGCGCGCCCGGGGAACCTCCGCCGACCCTGCTCGACTATCTCCCCGAGGACGCGATCATCTTCGTGGACGAAAGTCACCAGACCGTGCCGCAAGTCCGCGGGATGCACGCCGGCGACCGCTCGCGGAAGGAAGTGCTCGTGTCGTACGGCTTCCGGCTGCCGTCGGCGCTCGACAACAGGCCGCTCAGCTTTGAGGAATGGGAAACCCGCGTCGGCCAGGTCATCTACGTGTCGGCGACGCCAGGCCCCTATGAGCTGACGAAGTCGGCGGGTGTCGTCGTGGAGCAGATCATCCGGCCCACGGGGCTGATGGATCCGCCGATCGACGTGCGGCCCGTACGCGGGCAGGTGGACGATCTGCTGCAGGAAATTCGCGTTCGCGCGGAACGCCACGAACGCGTGCTGGTGACCACGCTGACGAAGAAGATGTCCGAGGACCTCACGCAGTACTATCAGGAGCTCGGCGTGAAGGTCCGCTACCTGCATTCGGACATCGAGACGCTGGAGCGCATCGAGATCCTGCGCGATCTCCGGCGCGGCGTCTTCGACGTGCTGGTCGGCATCAACCTGCTGCGCGAGGGACTGGACCTGCCCGAGGTGTCGCTGGTGGCGATTCTGGACGCCGACAAGGAGGGCTTCCTCCGATCGGGCGGGTCGCTGATCCAGACCTCTGGCCGGGCCGCGCGAAACGTCAACGGCCGCGTCATCATGTATGCCGACACCGTGACGGATTCGATGCGGCAGTGCCTGAATGAGACCGAACGGCGCCGGGTGATTCAGCGGGCGTACAACGAGGAGCACGGCATCACGCCCACGTCGATCGTGAAGGCCATCGAAGAGGGCCGCGGCGGGGTCGAAGATCGCGACTACGCGCTCAGCGAAGCCACGGCGGGGCGTCCGCGGTTCCGATCGCCCGCCGAGCGCGCGGCGCACCTGGCCTCGCTCGACGCCGACATGAAGCGCGCCGCGGCGGACCTGGACTTCGAGCGCGCGGCGCGGCTGCGCGATGAAATTCGCAACCTCCGGATCGCGGACCTCGGTCTGGCGGCCTCACCTGTGGAGCGCTGACGCGTGAACGCGATCAACGAGTGGTTGAAGGCCGCGATACTGGAGCTGCAGGAATACGTGCGGTTGTGCTGGGCGGTGATGAAGGGCATCACCTCGCGGCCCTTCTATTACCGCGATCTGATCCAGCAGCTCGACAACATCGGCTGGGGATCGATGACCGTCGTCCTCCTGACGGGATTCTTCACCGGCGCGGTGCTGGCGCTGCAGAGCGGCATGACCCTCGACCAGTTCGGCGCGCGGCCGTTCGTCGGACGCCTGGTGAGCGCGTCGATGATCAAGGAGTTGGGGCCCGTCCTGACGGCGCTGATGCTCACGAGCCGCGTCGGCTCCGGCATCGCCGCCGAGCTCGGCTCGATGGTCGTCGCCGAGCAGGTGAACGCCCTGCGTGCCCTCGGCACGGATCCGGTGCGGAAACTCGTGGTGCCGCGCGTCATCGCCGGCACGCTCATGTGCCCGGTGCTCACGGTCATCTCGGATCTCGTGGGCGTCACGGGCGGGTGGGCGATTGCCGTATTGCAGCTGCGCGTCGCGTCGAGCGTCTACTGGAACTCGGTCCTCGAGGGACTCTACTGGCAGGACCCATGGATGGGGCTCATCAAGCCGTTCTTCCTCGGGTTCGCCATCGTCAGTATCGGCTGCCACGTCGGCCTGCGCACGCACGGCGGCACGCAGGGTGTCGGCCGCGCCACGACCAAGGCCGTCGTCGCCGCGTCGGTCGCGGTGCTCGCGGTGGACTTCTTTCTGACGCGCCTGCTGATTTCGGTGATGTACTGATGACGCCGCCGCAGGACGAGTTCGATGAGCGGGCGATGGACCGCCAGGAGATCCTGGACGCGACAGGCGCCCCTGTCGTCGTCTTCGACAAGGTGTCGCTCGCGTTCGACGACAAGGTGATTCTGCGCGAAGTCAGCTTCACCCTGATCAAGGGCCACACGAAGATCATCCTCGGCGCCAGCGGCGCCGGGAAGTCGACGATCCTGAAACTGATCACGGGCCTTCTGCGTCCCGACGCGGGCGTGATCTGGGTCAACGGCGAACGCGTCGACCAGATGAACGAGCTCGAGCTGATGCGGGTCCGAGCCGACCTCGGCATGGTCTTCCAGGAAGGCGCCCTCTTCGACTCGCTGACGGTGCGAGAGAACGTCGGCTACAAACTCTGGGAAGAACTGCGCTGGCCCGACGACCAGGTGAACAAGCGCGTCGAGGACATCCTCGGCTTCATCGGGTTGACCGAGCACGTCGACAAGATGCCGTCGGAGCTCTCGGGCGGGCAGCGCCGCCGCGTGGCGATCGCCCGGGCGATGGCCGCCAAGCCGCGCGTGCTCCTGTACGACGAGCCGACGACCGGACTCGACCCGATCACGGCGACCACGGTCGACGAGGAAATCGTCAAGCTCCGCGATCTCGAAGGCGTGAGCTCGATCGTCGTCACCCACCAGCTGCGCGACGCGTTTTTCATCGCCGGTCACCGGGCGGTGAGGAACGGCGCCGTCGCGATCGAGGTGGCCAGCGAGGAGAAGTCCGAGGAAGCCGAATTCATCATGCTCCGCGACGGCCACATCGTCTTCGAGGGCCCGGCAGGCGACTTGAAGCGTTCGACTGATCCGTACCTGAAGACGTTCCTGTCGTAGGACTCGAGAGACCAGAGACCGAGGATTCTTCCTTATGCCCCGCACACG
>JBKPSY010000274.1:0-7691 GCA_046735235.1 Acidobacteriota bacterium
GTTCACGTCCGTGGGCGATTACGTGGATCGACGTGATGCCGAGGCCGAGGTAGTACCTGCACCACGCCTCGATGATGTCATCGTCGCCATTGACGTGTGCCACAAGTCGTATCATCACCGCCACCGTCGGTCGCCGATGGTTCGTAGACTGGGTCCTAGACTGGCGTGCGCCTCAGGGGTGCATCCTCGGCGGCATCGCTGATGACGCCGGCCGACCACTCCGCGTCGTCGAAGCACGCGACGTCGTTCACCGGCCAACCCCCTTCACGGGTGCCCGGCATCACCACTTCGAACGGACAGAGCCGTTCGAGGAGATCGCGTGTGTTCGCCAACCGGTCCCCGAAGTGGACTCGTAGCGTGTACTGGCCCGGTGCGAGTCGCAGGTTCGGAAATCGGCACACCAGTCGATGCAACCCTGCGGATTGACAGATCGGGACGTCCGAGTCGTACAGCCATGCCTGACTGCAATATCTGCCGAGCCGGTTCACGAGCGTGAGATGAAGACGCGCGCCCGTGACCGGAGCCGGTGACGTGATTTCGATCGTCACTTCCAAAGGCTTCCCATGCGCCTGAACACGGCCACCCTGAGACGTGCGGATCTCCACGCGCGTCACCGCGGGTTCGGTCGGCCGCGGCGGAGCCGCGAATGCGTGCTCTTCCGAGTCGCCCTCGCTGAGGTAGCGCTCGATGGCACCTTCCGTCGGGCCATCGAATACGATCCGGCCGTGTTCGAAGACGATCGACCGCTGCGTGAGCGAGGTGATCGCCGACATGTTGTGAGACACGAAGAGTACCGTTCTCCCTTGTCCGACCACCTCGTTCATCTTGCCGAGACACTTGCGCTGGAACGCCTCGTCGCCGACCGCGAGCACCTCGTCGACGATCAGCACGTCGCAGTCGAGATGCGCTGCCACGGAAAATGCGAGACGAACGTACATGCCCGAGGAGTAGCGTTTGACCGGAGTGTCCAGGAACTGCTCGACGCCGGAGAACTCGACGATGTTCGCGAATTGCCGTTGCACGAGCGATCGCGGCATGCCCAGCAGCGCACCGTTCAGGAAGATGTTCTCGCGACCCGTCAGCTCGGGGTGAAACCCGGTGCCGACCTCGAGCAGGCTGCCGAGGCGTCCTCGCAGGAAGGCCTGCCCAGCCGTGGGCTCGACGATGCGGCTGAGGATCTTCAGCATCGTGCTTTTGCCCGCGCCGTTGTGGCCGATAATGCCCAGCACTTCGCCTTGCGCCACCGTAAAGCTCGCGTCCTTGAGCGCCCAGAACTGCTCGGTGGTCTGCCGCCGAAACCGCAATCTTCGCGACAACGCCTCGACAGCGCTCGTGGCTCTGCGGGCGTTGTGCTTGATGCGGTAGACCTTCGACAGGCCGCGGACATCCACGGCCGGCGTCCTAGATGACATCGGCGAACTTCGCCTCCGAGCTGCGGAACACTGCGAAACCCGCCACGAACACGACCACACCGAACACCGCGCCGTACACGAAGTATCCCGGCAGGAACAGGCCCTGCCCGAGCAGGCTCCACCGAAAGGCCTCAACCACGCTGGCCAGCGGGTTCAGCATGTAGAGAGTGAAGTATCGGTCTGAGTGCTTGGTCAGGCTGGCCCGCGCGACGTCGAGTCCATAGGCGACGGGGCTGGCATAGAGCCCGAGCTGGACGATGATAGGCAGCAGGAACAGCACATCTCTGAAACGCACGCTGAGCGCGGCGAACACAAAGCCGATGCCTGTCGCGCAAAGGATCAGGACGAAGGACGCAGCCGCTAGAACCGGAACGTTGATCCCGTTCCTGCCGTACAGGATGACCATCGGCACCGCGAGCGCGAGGCAGATGGCGAAATCAAGCAGCACGGAGAGGATGGTCGCCAACGGAAGAATCGGGCGCGGAAAGTAGATCTTCATCACAAGCGCCGCACTGCCGACCATCGAGCCGCTCGTGCGCGTGAGCGTCAGACTGAAGAGCGTCCAGGCCACCTGGCCCATATAGGCAAAGACAAAGTACGGGACGCCCGAAGGGCTGGGCACGGCCGCGATGAACCCGAAGACCGCCGTCAGAATGCCCGCCGACAGCACGGGCTGGAGCACGACCCATGCGACGCCAAGCAGCGTCTGCTTGTAGCGTAGCTTGACGTCCCGGGCCCCGAGACTCAGTAAGAGATGGCGGTACTCCCACACATCGCCAAAGCCGAGGGAACGCCAGCGAGCTCCGGGTCGAATGTGGGTAACGGAAGTGGCGTCCATCGCGAGATTGTCCAGAAGCCGTGATCCGGAAGCGATGCTGAGTCCTGGGGCCATTAGAATAGCATCCGCGCTGTCGCTGCAAACCCGGCGACGCTGGGGTGGTGCCACCGTCTCCGCCGCCAGACGCGCCCGTGCCGATCTTCCAGTGTTTCGTGGAGATGTCGTTGAGCCGCATTCGAGGCGCAGCACGGCGCGTCGTAGGCACACTTGGTCGCATTGCCGGGGACCGCGGCGAGACCCTGGCTATGTACGATTCGCTGGGATATCTGCCTAACCTTCTCTGGCCGCGTTCGTTCAGCGAGAAGGTGGTGAGGAGGAAGCTCGGACGACATCCTGCAGTGTGGTCCGACTATGCGGACAAGGTCAAAGTTCGAGATTACGTCATGCAGCGGGTGGGTCGGGACTGTCTCACCGACCTCTACCTGGTGACGGACAATCCTGACGAAATCCGAGTCGCCTCGTTGCCGCCTCGCTATGTGGTCAAGGCCAATCATGGGTCGGGCTGGAATCTGATCGTCAACGGATCTGCGGCAATCTCTGAGGCCGCTCTCCGATCGCAATGCCGCAAGTGGCTGGCGATGCGGTACGGAGTGGACACCCACGAAGACTGGTACTCCTCCATTCCGCCGAAGATCATGGTCGAAGAGTACCTGGCGGATGCGGTCCATGGTGTTCCCCTCGACTACAAGTTCTGGGTGTTTCACGGCGTCGTGGAGTTTGTGCAGGTGGACTTCGGGCGGTTCTCGAGCCATACACGCACGATCTACGATCGCCAGTGGAGGCGGCAGCTGTGGAGCGTTCATTACCCGCTGGGTCCCGATATCGAGCGTCCCAAGTCGCTGGATCGGATGATCGAAATGGCCGAACGTCTTGCGATCGATCCCGACTTCGTCCGGGTGGATCTGTACTGCCCCAACGACGAGACTCCGCGTTTCGGCGAGCTCACCCTTGCCCCGGGTGGCGGGTGGATACCGTTCCTGCCCGGGAAGAGTGCGGACTTCTGGGTTGGCAGCTTCTGGTAACGTTACCGTCGAATTCTTGGATAAGGGAGCCTCTCGAAATCCTTGGCGTAGACGCTCTCCGTCTGTTCCCGGGTCTCTTGGTCAAAGAAACTGCTCTTGAGAGGAAACGCTCCGGCGGCGGACCTGATTCGCATCAGTTCGTCGTTCGGCACGTCCCCGTAAAAGGCGGAGTGGGACATCGGTTCGCGCGGTTCCTGCAGATAGACATTGTCCTGCCGCCTGCGCAGGATGGCCGGATCGTGGTTCAACCCGAAGCGCTGTTCGATCGCCGCCACTTCGGTCGACAGCGATTCGACTCTCACGAATGCATCCACATCGACATCGTCAAGCACATAGGTTTGGCGCCGCCAATGCGCGTTGAGGTCCCGATCGGCCGCGGTCGAGAGATACCCCATGAATTGGCGAAATGAGACGCTGCGCCTGCCACCGTGCTTCGCCGCCACCACGTTCACGATGTCCTGAACCCAAGGCTGCTGCAGGTCGTCGCCGCAGAACTTGTCGACGAATCCGCTGACGATCCGGTCATAGGGATCTCGCACCACCGCGAACGTGAACATGCCGTCGGCCCCAATCCGAGCCATGTGCCTGGCGGAGTATGTGTTTCTATAGAATGTGATGAATCGTCGGAGAACGTCGGTGTTTTCCGATATCGCTGACGCCGACATCGAGCGAAATCCGTGATCCTCGAGATACCACCTCAGGGCGAAACCGAGGCCGAAGTGTCTGAGGGCGGAGACCGGATTGCTCAGCGATCGATCGCGGTCGAGCGTCTGAAGAAACCACGCCTTCATCGTCGTTCCGCCACACTTGGCGTTTGTGAAGAGCGCGAAGTTGTGCAGCGGATTTATGAGCGGCAGCGGCGAGCGGTGGGGAGTCGTCATGGGCGCCTGATCGCGGAACGAGCCGACGTCGAAATCGCAGTCTGGCCGGGCGCACGAGGTGTCTTACCCGAGGACATCGCCAGCCTGACTCCCAAGGAGGGGCCCAACAACGGCCACGGTCCTCACGGTCAGCTTGGCCAGCTCAGAGGCCAAAGGGAATGCCCCACGCGCATGTCGGCCGCAGCGCCCCGTCCGGTGCTGTTCGATGACGTGCGAAAACAGCGATTCGAGGGGTGGAAACACCTCCTTCGGAGTGAGACGCCGGAGCGCCTGCTTCGCCGCCGCCCCGACGCGGTCGAGTTCGGCCCTTGGCATTCGCCAATAGCGAATCATCGCTTCTTCGAGCGCTCCGGCGCTGCCCTGCGAGACCAGTTCTCCCGACACGCCTGTCTCGAGCAGTTCGTCGAAGCTGGCCTCTGTCGTCGCTATGACCGGCTTCGACAGGGCCATCGCCTCGAGGCACGAATTCGGGAGGTTGTCGACCCGCGAGGGAAGCACGACGAAGCGACTGCCGGCTACCACCGGCCAGAGCTCCTCGTGACGAACCGCGGGAAGCACGCGGACACGTGGAAGGAATTCCTGCAGGTCCGACCGAACGATGTCGGAGAAGGCTCGGCCATTCCGTCCGGAAGAGATCTGCCCGGCGAAGACGAAGGTCATGTCGGGACAGGCCTTCAACACGGCCGGCAGAACGTCGACGATCCTGTCGGCGCCCTTCAGCAGGCCGATCGTGCCGAAGAACATCGCGTAGGGCGTCTCCGCCAGGTCGGATCGCGGTATGCCGCGTGCGGCGATCGCTATTGTCCGCGCGGTGTCGTACGGGGGCGGGATCACTGTCACCCGGACTCCGGTTGCCGCTTCGACCTTCTCAGCCAGAAAGGCGCTGGGTCCGTAGACCGCGCAGCTGCATCGCAACTGGTGCCGTTCCGCAGCGTATAGCTGTCGCCGTGCCCTCGTTACCTCTCGCGAATAGCCGGCATCCCAGAGCGGCGCGTAGTGCGAGACGCGCGTGACGACGGGAATGCGCCCCTCGAGGGCGATCAGGAGACCGGGAGCCAGAAAATCCGGCGCCTGAATGACGTCAAAGGGCCGCTCACGATGCCGGGATGTGACGGCCTTTCTGAATGCCACGGCGCGTTCAGCACACGATGCGAAGCCCGCGACCCGCCAAAGCAGGGTCCGGCTGCCGCTCCGGCGACCCCAGTCGTCTCCGAAGGCAACGCGATTCACCCGAACCCCGTTGAGCACGTAATTTTCCGATCGTGAGGCGGTCACGAATATCTCGACTGAGTGACCCAGTTGGACGAGCCCTTCGGAGAAGCGCTGGAGATAGCTGGCCAACCCTCCGGCAAAGAAGGGTTCGGTTGGGTACTCGTTCGTCAGCAGACCGATGACCACGCTTACGCCGACTTCCCGGTCTGCGCGTCCGCCAGCGCACGGATTTCCGGCGACAGCGGATCGCCGAAGCGCAACCGCTTGGCGATGGGGTGATTCGGCAAGTACTCGAAGAGCGGCCGGGAGCGAATGTACGACTGCGAGTTCGCGTGGTCGGTGCGGACAGCAATCGCAACGTAACTGGCCGGCCCCTCGTCGGCGGCTCGTTCCACCAGATCCCAGTAAGCGTGGGGACTCGGCCACGGCTTATACGGGTTCAGAGGACGATGGCGGCTTGGCCAACGCAGAACAGCCTTGATGAGTCGAATACGAAGAGAGGCAAACGCCCGCTCGTAGTCGTATGAGGTCAGAGGGACGATCATCATGGGCCGTACGTCGGCCGCGGAGCTGGCGGGCCTGGCCATATTGCCTTGTGACGGGTAGTACGGGAAGCGGGGAAAGCCAGAGAAATCCGGGGTGGGTGCTGTGGCGTAGGCACCGAACGTCGTGCCCTCGCTCTGCGCAGGAAGGCCAGGCTCTGCGGTCACGTCCACTTCGATGCCCGCGGCGATCGCCCGATCCACAACCGACTCCGACAGGAAGAACCCACCCTGGCTCGACCTGCGGGCGCGCTCTCCGAAACATCGCTCGAAGGTGCTCGTGGCGACGTCCAGGCAGTGCGACGTCCATCCCTCGTCGGCATGATCGGAGAACGACACTTGTCGCTTGTCGTCCCACCGATAGGAGTGGACGTGGATGCCGAGCGGGTCGCCGTGCGCCCGCAACTCATCGATCAGGTTCCCGTACTGCTCGACGACGAAATCGGCACGACCGTACGCGCGCTCGATGTCCGGATCCAACCTCAGGAACCAAGTCGGTTGAACGGCCGCGCCCGTCAGGTCTGCCAAAGGACCGCGAAGTCGAGCGACCAGTTCAGCCATCGCGACAAAGCCGGTCCACGGAGGAAGCCCGGGGCCGGGCTGAAATTCGTCCGGCTCGATGTCAATTCGCCAGATAGCTGGAATCGGCTTCACGGCCGGGAATCTCCCGTTGATGGTGGAGTTGCCGGTGGCCGCGGATCATGCCGCCGACGTACGAGAATTCCTTACGCCACAACAGGGCGCGCACACGCTTCGACCGGCCCCCTTCCGTTCGTCCTGACAGAAACTCCAGGCTCCCGTCCGGAACGGCCGGTATCACCCACGCCGCGAGGTGCTTCAGATACGCCATCAGCCATCGTCGCCATAACCACCGGGGAGCGCCGAAAAGGATCGGTGCTGGCTGCGCCACCTCGGTCAGGACCCGTTCGCTCCCTTTGTCGCTCGAGAATCTCAAGCAGTAACCGAGCGTTGTCCGCGAAGGGCTCACGTAGTGCCGAACCCGCATCCCGGGCCACCATACAACGGTCCCGCCCTGTGCCCTCAATCGATTGAGCAGGTCCCGCTCGTCGCCCCCCATGGTGGAAGCGGGGGTTCCTCCCAATGCCGTATTGAATCGCAGGCCCTTCAGTGCCGCCATCCGGTACACCATGTTCGGCCCGTGGATGATCAGGTCATCGGCCAGAAGGCCCGGCACCAGACCGTGATCCAGCCCGCAGAACCCCAACTTCAACCAGTGGAATGCTTCGAGCAGATCCGGATCCACTGGCTCTGGAAACCACGGTTGAATGACGCCGCCGATGGCAGCAGCATCGGGGTATGCCCGCACCGCCGCAGTGAGTTCCACCAGCCACGACCCGTCCGCTAACGCGTCGTCGTCGATGAAGGCGAGGTAATCGGCCGAGGCCCACGCCAGAGCCGCGTTCCGTGAGAACGCTACTCCAGGTCGACCTTCGAACAACCGTTGCAGTGGCAGACGCGTCCGGAACTCGTCAATCACCGCGTCCGTGTCGTCCGTGCAGTTGTTGTTGACGACCACGACGTCCAGCTGGACATCGGACGGCACTGACATCCGCTCCAGCTGTGTGAGGGTCTGGCGCAGAAGGTCACGCCGGTTCCACGTGCAGACAGCTATCGTCACACGCAAGCGGGCGAATCTTACTCCAAGCCCATCAACTTCCAAAGGGTCTGATACAGGGTGCGCGGCATGTACCGGTAAGATGCCTGCTGCCAGGCCTACATCGGTGACCAGACCCCTCGTCAGCATCATCCTGCCGACCTACAAC
>JBKPSY010000275.1:0-16135 GCA_046735235.1 Acidobacteriota bacterium
CAGCGTCGAGAACCGCCGCGCCTCGAACGCGGCGGCCCCGGTCGCCTCGAGCGCCTCTCGCGCGATGGCGATGTCGCCCGGCCCTTCGACGGCGAACGCGCCGAGATGCGGAAACCGGCCCATCAGCGCCATCTCGAGCACCGTGTAGTCGAACGCCGGATGCAGCTCCTGCGGGACGATGGCGACGCGACGCGCCAGCTCGCGACGCGACCATGACGTCAGCGCTCGCTCGTCCAGCGTGACCTCGCCAGTCGACGGCGTCAGCAACCCGCCCAGCAGCTTGAGGAGCGTCGTTTTGCCAGAGCCGTTGGGACCAAGGATGCCGACGAACGCGCCGCGGGAGACGTCCAGCGAGACGCCTCCGACGGCGCGATGCGATGCGCGCGGGTAGCCGAACGAGACGTTATGGGCGGAAAGCAACCCGCACACCTCCGGTCGCGGTGCGTCCGAGCGCAGGATAGCCGTAGACCTCTTCGTACGAGCGGTCCATGAGGTTCATGCCGCGGGCGTAGAGCTCGAGCCATTGGGTGAGCCGCCACGAGCCGCCGGCGTCCACGACGTAGTAACCCGCGCCGCGGAACAGGCCACCGAATGTCCCGAAGTTCGGCTCGATGTCCAGCTCGGTCCCGCGCGCTCGCGCTTCTGCAAACGCCGAGGCCGGCCCTTTTGCCCAGAGCAGCGACAGCGATCCCTGATGCCGCGGCCTGCGAATCAGCGGATCCCCGACCGTGAACGGCGGCGGCGCGCTCGTCGTGCCGTCGACCGCAAGCACCTCCGTCGGGAGAAACGTGTACGCGCCGCGAGCCGAAAGCCCGCGCGGCCCGCGCCACGACGCCGACAGCTCGAGCCCCTGCGCGCGCGCGTTCGAGATGTTGTCGGTCTGGAAGTGGCTGGCGTCGGTGAACGACCCTGTGGCGACGATCAGATCGTCGTAGCGGTTGTAGAAGTACGTCGCGTCGATGCTCAGGCGATCGGTCACCGTCTGGCTGACGCCGACGTCCAGGCTGCGGCTGCGCTCGGGCTTCAGCGACGGGTTGTCGGTGAACGCGATCTCGAAGGCGTCCGGCGGACGGATGCCCGTGCCGGCGCTTGCGTGCAGCCGCGTGCGCACGGCGCCGCGCGGATCCTGCCACAGCGCGACCATCGCGGCGACGCGCGGGTTCACCGACGTCACGCTGTCGTCGGGAAATGGCGGCCGCGGCGAAAACGGATCCTGGTTGCCCTCCAGAGCCTGGCGATCGATGTGGTCGACGCGCAGGCCGGCCGTAATCGTCGCGCGCGGCCCGAGATCCTGCCTGACCTCGCCGAACGCGCCGAACTGATGCCGCTCGATCGGCACCTGCTGCCCCTGCTCGCCGACCACGTACGTGCTGCGCGCGCGCTCGCCGAGGTACTCGATCCCGGCAGAGACGCCCGTCGACGGCGACGCGGCGATGTCGGTCTGCGTGCGCGCAGTGGTGCGATTCGTCGAGAACGTCGAGTCGCCGAACGTGTCGTGGTACGTGTTGTCGAGATCCGCGTACGTGACGTCGAAGGCCTGCTGCACGCGACCCTTCAACGAGTCGCTCCACGGGAGATGACCCGACAAGCCGACCTGCTTCTCCGTGTCGCCGCCGCGCGCCACGCGGTTCACGCCGGAGAACGCGCCAATCGGATTCGATCCATACGGCCCCGGATTCCCGCGGTCTGCGTCCATCCACCGGACGGTGCCGCGCAGCGCCGTCGCGTCGCCGTGTGTCCAGCCGAGGCTGCCAGTGGCGTTGGTGTGCCGCCAGTCGTCGTTCGAGACGGTCTCACCGGAGGCCGGGGCAATCCCGGTGTACCCGTCTGTGGAGAAGTGCTCGAGCCCGCCGCCGAACGACCACGCCCCGCGCGTGGCGGCGCCGCCCGCGCGAGCGTGGAACAACGCCTGGCTGCCGCCTTCGAACGCGGCCGATGCCGTCGCCGGTCCGCCTTGCCGCGTCGTCACCTGCACGATGCCGCCGATGGCGTTGCTGCCGAACAGCGCGCTCTGCGGCCCGCTCACGGTCTCGACCTGCCCGACGTCGCCGAACGGCAGCAGCGAGAAGTCGAGGCCGCCGCCGAACGCGTTCACCTGCAGGCCGTCCACGAAGACGAGCGTGTAGTCGGATTCGCCGCCACGCGGGAAGACGGAGGTCAACGCGCCGCGGCCGCCGGAGCGCGCGACCGTGAATCCCGGCAGCGTACGCAGCGCGTCGGAAACCGTTTCGAGTTGGCGCGCCTCGATCTCGTGGCGATCGATCACCGTCGAGGTCGACGGCGCCTCAGACAGCGGACGCGGCACCTGCGACGCGAGCACGACGACGGCGTCGCTGATCGGCGCGATGCGCAGCGCGATCGTCAGGGGCGTCGAGGTCTCGCTGCCGCGGACGGTGACGGGATCGGCGATGAACCCGGGCGCCTGCACCAGCACACGGTATGTCGTGCGATCGTCGAGCGAGATCGCGAACTGTCCGTGGTCGTCGGCGCGCACCGTACGCGTGCCGAGCGGGCCGTCGACGAGCACGGTGACGCCGCCCACCGGTCGCCCGTCGGGATCGACGACGCGTCCGGTCATTCCGGCGGCTCGCGCGACGATCGGATGCGAGGCCAGCAGGCAGAGGAGCAGTGCGAACGAAACGAGGAGGCGGGCGGACCGGAGAATGGTCCGCAGAGAGACGGGTGTCATGGACACTCCTTCCGGCGTGTTCCGCGCCGGTGGAATGACGAGCCCTGACTCCCAGGTCTCCTGACTTGCGGATCGTGACGAGACGCCCGCGCCTTCCCGCGCCGTTACGTCGCGCAGGCGGTTTGGCCTGCGTCGGCATCTGTAGCGGAGGCCTCAGGCCTGCGCTACGGGCACAGTGGCGGATCGCGTCGTCGGCAACGGCTCGAAACGGCCGTGCTCCACACGCGATCGAATTGTGGGCGCTCGCTCCCCGCTGACAGTGGCGGTACCGTGTGGGATTTTCACCCAGCTTCGCTCGGTAGCCGGGCAAGCGTCGGTTGTAACCGCGGAGTATAGCATGGCAGGATAGAGCGGCCTGGGCCGGCGCGGGCCCCGGCCGCGTTGCCTTGCCACCCTGCCGGGCTTGGCATAAGATGGTTGTTTGTGCTCGATTTGGGCGTTCCTCTCGCCCGGGTCGCAGCCTGCGAGGAGAGCATGAGCAAGAGTTCGACAGTCACCGTCCGCGAGACGCCGGTTGCCCCGGTCGTGTCCGCGTCGGTCGGCAGTCTGACCATCCACGGCGAGACGTTCCTGATCGAGACCGACCAGCGCGTCGAGCTTGTGGACCTGACCAACCGGATCATGGAATTCGCGCGCAAGTTCAAGATCCGCGAGGGACTGATCAGCCTCTGGTCGATGCACACCACCTGCGCAGTCTTCATCAACGAGTTCCAGACGGCGCTGCTCACCGACATCAAGGCCTTCCTCGAGAAGATGGTCGACCGCGACGAGGAGTGGCTGCACAACAACCCGGATCATTCCGACTGCGACCGCATGAACGCCGACGCGCACTTGCGCGCGCTGCTGCTCGGGCACAGCCTGACGCTGCAGATCAGCGGCGGAGAAGTCGTGCTGGGGCAGTGGCAGCGGATCCTGATGGCCGAGCTCGACGGCCCCCGCGCACGCTCGCTCCGAGTCCAGATTTTCGGGATCTCGTAGGGCCGGACTTCAGTCCGGCCGGCAGAAGGACGCAGGGCCGGACGTCAGTCCGGCCAATCCAGGCTGTCAGTCCGGCCACACGGAATGCCTCTCGCGACCTGCGGCCTCAAACAGGCAGGACTCTCTGACATCGCCGACAGGCTCGAGGCCGGCGAGCGCCTCACGCTGGCCGACGGCGTGCGCCTGTTCGACTCGCCCGACCTGCTGACGCTCGGCTGGCTCGCGAACCGCGAGCGCGAGAAGCGCCACGGCGATCGCGCGTACTACAACTACAACATCCGCATCGAGGCCACGAACGTCTGTGTGGCCACGTGTCTCTTCTGCTCGTTCTCGCGGCTGCGGCCCGGCGACCCGGGGTCGTACACCATGTCGCACGAAGAGGCCTGGTCGAAGCTGCGCGCGCGCGCCCACCAACCGCTGACCGAAGTGCACGTCGTCAACGGCCTGCATCCGGATCTGCCGTTCGACTACTACAAAGAGCTGCTGCGCGGCTTCAAGCGGATCCGTCCCGAGATCCACCTGAAGTGCTTCACCGCCGTCGAGATCGCGTTCTTCGCCGATCTCTACGCGATGACCGACGAGCAGGTGTTGCGCGAGTTGATGGACGCGGGCCTCGACTCGCTGCCCGGCGGCGGCGCCGAGATCTTCGCGGAGCGCGTGCGCCGGAAGATCTGTCACGACAAGGCAGACGCGGATCGGTACCTGAGCATTCACCGCACGGCGCATCGCCTCGGCATGCGCACGAACGTGACGATGCTGTACGGCCACATCGAGACGAACGAAGAGCGTGTCGACCACATGCTGCGTGCGCGGGCGCTGCAGGATGAGACGGGCGGCTTCCAGGCGTTCATCCCGCTGGCGTTTCATCCCGACAACAACCAGATGCGGAAGCTGCCGGCGCCATCCGCCGCCGACACGCTGCGTGTGCATGCCGTCTCGCGGCTGATGCTCGACAACTTCGATCACGTGAAGGCCTTCTGGATTGCGACCGGCGTCGAGGTGGCACAGACGGCGCTCTGGTTCGGCGTGGACGATCTCGACGGCACCGTGCAGGAAGAGCGCATCTACCACATGGCCGGCAGCCGCACGCCCGAGTCGCTGACGACGAAGGATCTCGAGCGGCTCATCCGCGCCGCCGGCCGCCAGCCCTTCGAGCGCGACACCCTCTACCGCGTCGTCGCGGCGAGCTGATCAGAAACCCGCCAGAGCTAGTTCGAGTCAGGACCCGACGGCGTCAGCTCCACGGGACCCGGCCGCGTAAGCCTCGCAGGACCTGACGGCGAAAGCTCCCGCGGACCAGACCGCGTAAGTTCCCAACCTGCTATACTTGGGATCCAGCCATCCGCTACCGGCAATGCCGGCTGAGCGGCTGGCTTTTTTCTTCTGCGGAGCTTGAGAAAAGTTTCACAAGCTCACAAGCGAGCCGCGGAACCCGGGGGCGTCGGCATCATGGCTCAGTCGTTCCTGCCCGTGCTCAACGAAGTCGAGAAGGCCTCGCTCGACGAGCGTCAACCACTGCCCGCGCGGTACCGCGGCCTCTCCGACGAGGAGATGGACCGCCGGATCGCGGCGGCCAGGGCCACGCTCGGTTCGCGGCTGCTCATTCTCGGCCACCATTACCAGCGCGACGAGGTGATCAAGTTCGCCGACCTCATCGGCGACTCGTTCCGCCTCTCGCGTCAGATCGCCTCGCACGCTGCCGCCGACTTCATCCTCTTCTGCGGCGTGCACTTCATGGCCGAGAGCGCGGACGTCCTCTGCGCGCCGCACCAACAGGTGATCCTCCCTGACCTCGCCGCCGGCTGCTCGATGGCCGACATGGCGGACGCCGACGATCTCGAGTCCTGCTGGCAAGAGCTCGAGGCGATGGACGTCGACTCGGTCGTCCCGGTCACCTACATCAACTCGTCGGCCGCGATTAAAGCCTTCGTCGGCGAGCACGGCGGCATCGTCTGCACGTCCGGCAACGCGCGCGCCGTGCTCGAGTGGGCATGGGCGCGCGGCGAGCGGATTCTGTTTCTGCCCGATCAGCACCTGGGCCGCAACACGGCCTACAAGATGGGCGTGCCGCTCGATCGCATGCAGGTGTGGGATCCTCACGAGATCGGCGGCGGTCTCACGCCGGAAGAGGCGAAGTCGGCGAAGCTGCTGCTGTGGAAGGGACACTGCTCGGTCCATACACGGTTCACGGTGCAGCAGATCGCGCTGCTTCGAGAGCAGCATCCCGGCATCCACGTCATCGTGCACCCGGAAGTGCCGTTCGACGTCGTGCAGGCGGCCGACGACAGCGGGTCCACCGAGTACATCCTCAAGGCCGTGCGCCAGAGCGCGCCCGGCAGCGTGTGGGCCGTCGGCACGGAGATTCATCTCGTGAACCGCCTGGCGCACGAGGTTGCGCCCGGGAAGACCGTCCTGTCGCTCGATCAGCTTGGCTGCCTGTGCTCGACGATGTTCCGCGTGTCGCCGAACCACCTGCTCTGGATTCTCGAGGAGCTCATCGAGGGCCGCGTTCACAATCGGATCGTCGTCCCCGAATCGCAGAAGCATTGGAACCGCGTCGCCCTCGAGCGAATGCTCAGCGTGCAGTAGGGCGCGGCTTCAGCCGCGCCGAGACGCCTGAGATCTCCTGATGGCGCGGCCGCAGCCGCGCCCTGCGGGAGTGTCCCCTGTGGTACGATTCGAAGTTCCCAGGAGAATGCAATGGCCCATCAGCTGCCAGCCCTGCCCTACGACTTCGCCGCGCTCGAGCCGCACATCGACGCGCAGACGATGCAGATTCATCACGGCAAGCATCACCAGGCGTATGTGAACAACCTCAACGCGGCGCTCGAGAAGCACCCCGAGCTGCAGAGCAAGAGCGCCGAGGACCTGATTCGCAACCTGTCGGCCGTGCCAGACGACATCCGCACCGCCGTTCGAAACAACGGCGGCGGTCACGTCAACCACACGGCGTTCTGGAAGTGGATGGCGCCCGGCGCCGGCGGCGCGCCTGCGGGTGCGCTCGGCGACGCAATCGCATCGGCGTTCGGCAGCTTCGATTCGTTCAAGGAGCAGTTCGCGAAGGCCGGCGTCGGCCGCTTCGGCAGCGGCTGGGCGTGGCTGATCGACGCCGGCGGCAAGCTGTCGATCGAGAGCACGCCGAACCAGGACTCGCCGATCATGGACGGCAAGAAGGCGATCCTCGGCCTCGACGTCTGGGAGCACGCCTACTACTTGAAGTACCAGAACCGCCGCCCCGACTACATCACCGCATGGTGGAATGTCGTCAATTGGGCAGAGGTCGCGAAGGAATACGGGAAGTAGGTCCAAGGGCGAATGGGTCCATGGGCGCATGGGTAGAACTTCCCCATGAACCATGGACCCATGAACCTATGGACCTATGGACCTATGGACTCAACGATCTCATCGACCCCCGGGAATTCCGCCTGCGTCTCGCCGACCCACACCGCTCGAATCACTCCGCTCGCCTCGATCACGAACACCGCCGGCCGCGCGATGTTCCACGCGTCGTAGTTGATGCGCTGCCAGACGCCGTACTGCTTCATGACGGCGCGGTCTTCGTCGATGAGGATGAAGAAGGGCAGCCCGCGCTCTTCGACGTAGCGGCGCACCGCTGACGCGTTCTGGGCGAGCACGGCGACGATCGACGCGCCGCGCGCGCTGATCTCG
Source organism: Acidobacteriota bacterium (assembly GCA_046735235.1). Classification (GTDB taxonomy): domain Bacteria; phylum Acidobacteriota; class Vicinamibacteria; order Vicinamibacterales; family JAENWD01; genus JAENWD01. Next base: position 7,337 of record JBKPSY010000275.1, read on the forward strand.
TCTGCACGATCGGCCAGTTCACCGAACCGGCGTTGGCAGTTGGGTCACCAGGTGCCGCGGTGGAAGACGAGCACCACCGCGCCGCGCGCCACGTAGTCGTGCAGCGACTGGGTGTCGCCCCGATTGCTGGGCAGCGTGAAGTCCGGCGCTAGGTCGCCCGGTCCAAGTGTGGTCGATCGGGTCAGCATGTCCTTCTGCTAATTCATTCTACCGGAACGACTTTCCCGCGGGATCGCTCTCGGTCGCCCAAATCTCCGTGCAAGGTACCTAGCCCAGCTCAGCCATTCGACCGATACTTCGCCCAGTCGGAGAACGGCAGGCGTTTTTCCTGCCTGGCGAGCCGACAAACGCGAGAGAGGACGACATGGGCGAGAAAGTTGTCGTGCACTTCCGTGACGGCCGGTTGCTCAAGGGGTTGGCGTCACATCCCGAGGGCAACGTCTCGAGTCTCGACGTGCTGCCGCTCGATCAGCGCGACCACGCGGTCACCGTGCACCTCGAGTCGGTGAAGGCGATCTTCTTCGTGAAAGACTTCACGGGTGATGCGGCCTACACCGAGTCGAAGGCGTTCGGCGACGACGAACCCTATCGCCCGGGACGCGTGGCGTTTCACATGGAGGATGGCGAGGTACTCGCGGGCATCGTCGAGGACTACCAGCCCGATTCGGCGGGCTTCTTCCTGACGCCCGTGGACTCACACTCGAACAACGTCCGCTGCTTCGTCGGCGCGGCGGCGATCACGCGCGCGTCGATGGGATAGGCGGCGCCGGACGGGGCGCTGCCATAATAGCGCGCGATGCGACGCGCGCCCCTCGGCTCCGCCGGTCTGGTTCTCATCACGTTTCTGATCCCGCGCGTGACAATGGCAGCGCCGCCCTCGGGCGCAGCGCTGTACGCGAAGCACTGCGCGATGTGTCACGACAAGTCTGGTGAGACGCGCGCGCCGGCTCGCGCGGTGCTCGCCTCCGTGACGGTCGAGCGCATTCTCTCCGTCATCACGGTCGGGACCATGAAGGCGCAGGCCGCGGGGCTGTCGCCCTCGGACCGTCTGACGCTCGCCACGTTCCTCTCGTCGAAGCACGGATCCTCCGACGCGCCGCCGTCAGGCATCGGCCAGTGCACTGGTACCGCGCCGTTCACGATTGGTGACGGCGATCGCGCGTGGAACGGGTGGGGAGCCGACCTCAGCAACTCGCGGTTCCAGTCGGCCAGCCTCGCAGGCCTCGCCACAACCGATCTCCCGCGGCTGAAGCTGAAATGGGCCTTCGGGTTCGCCAACGATCTCCACGCCTACTCCCAGCCCTCTGTTGTCGGCGGGCGTGTGTTTGTCGGCAGCGAGAGCGGGATTGTCTACGCGCTCGACGCATCTACGGGCTGCACCCGCTGGTCGTTCAAGGCCGACGGCTCCGTCCGAACCGCGACGTCCGTGGGCGTAATGCCCCGTCCCGCGCTCGTCAGCGGCGAAGCCCCATCGACCTGGAGCTTCGTGTTCTTCGGCGATCAGAACGGCTACGTCTACGCGCTCGACGCCGACACCGGCGTGCTGCGCTGGAAGGTCCGCACCGACGCGCACGAGGTCGCGATCATCACTGGCGCGCCGAAATTCCACGAAGGACGGCTTTACGTGCCGGTCTCGTCCGGCGAAGAAGGTGCGGCCGCCAATCCCAGATACGAGTGCTGCACCTTCCGTGGCAGCGTGGTCTCGTTCGATGCGCTCACCGGCCAGAGGATCTGGCAGACGTTCCTCGTCGACGAGCCGAAACCAACGGGGAAGACCAAGACTGGGATTCGCACGCTGGGGCCGTCGGGAGTCGCCGTGTGGTCGTCGCCGATCGTGGACGTCGATCGCGGCGCTCTCTACGTCGCGACGGGCGACAACTACTCGTGGCCCGATACCGCGATGAGCGACGGCGCCGTCGCAATCGATCTGGTCACCGGCCGGATTCTCTGGCACAACCAGCTGACGTCGAAAGATGTCTGGACCGTCGCGTGCGCGGCCGACGACAAGTCGAACTGTCCGGACGCTGCGGGACCGGACTTCGACTTCGGGGCGACGCCGGTGCTCGCGAGCGTGCCGGGAACGACAAAGCGCGTGATTCTGATGGGGCAGAAGTCGTCGGAGGTCTACGCGCTCGATCCCGACAATGGCGGCGCGGTCGTCTGGAAGAAAAAGCTCGGGCGCGGCGGGCTGCTTGGCGGAATCCAGTGGGGCTTTAGCGCCGACAGCGAGGCCGTCTACTTCCCGCTCTCCGACGTCGTGGTCGTCGACGAGCCTGGGAAGCCCAGTCACTTCGATCCGAAGGTCGGCGGCGGGCTGTTCGCGCTCGATCTCGGCACGGGCAACGAGCGCTGGCACGCGGCGCCCGCGGAGTGCGGCACGCGTCCGCAGTGCAGTCCCGCGCAGTCGGCGGCGACGACGGTGATCCCCGGAATGGTGTTTTCAGGCGCGATGGACGGGGTAATGCGCGCGTACTCGACCGCGGACGGCAAGCCGATCTGGTCGTTCGACACCGTGCGCGACTACCAGACCGTCAACGGCGTCACCGCCAGGGGCGGCGCCATCGATGCGCCCGGGCCGGTCGTCGCCGGGGGGATGCTGCTCGTCACGTCCGGCTACGCCCGCATGGGCGGCCTGCCCGGCAACGTGCTCCTCGCGTTCACTGTCGACGGACAGTAAGACGCGAAGATCGCGACGAGACTTCAGCAGCATGCCGCCCAGAGAAAGAGAATTTTCGGAAGGCCGAGCGTCCTACCGGGCTGAGGCGTTCACTGATCAACGCCCTCGAGCATCCAGACGTTCCCAGTCTGCTCCATGATTGTGAGGACCAGCCGATGTGCTGACACGCCAATCGCGCCTCCTCCAACGAAATTCGTCGAGAGCTGGCGCCGCGGACTGTCGAATCGCGTGATCTGAAATGGTTGTCCGACCGGCTTCCCGGCAACGCCGTCGAACCGCGCCGCCCACAGATTGAAGAACGCACTCTGCTTGATGAAATAGACCACCGAGCCATCGGGAGACCATCTTGGCTTGTCGGTCCAGTCACGTGGCCCGGTCAACGCGACCCAGCGGCTGCGATCAGCGCCCTCGCTGGCCATCACGAAAATCGTCGAGGAGCCAGGCTCTCGCAGGTTGATGGCATTGAAGGCGATCCAGCGGCCGTCCGGCGAGTACTTCGCCTCATAGAGCGCGTAGTTGGCACTTTGGGCCAGCGTCTTCACGGCCGTCTCCGCGTGCGGCGCTGCCGACAAGGGCCAGAGCCCAAGCGATCCCTGTCCTGACTGATCAACCCATGACGCCAGGACCCGTTGTCCGTCCGGGGACCAGTCGGAAGGGTCGATCATGCGATCGGTTCGAGGTGTCGAGATGAGCTGCTCTTCATTGATGTCGGTCCGCCAAATCGCGAGCGCAACTTCGTCTTCTTCGCCCTCGTGTGTTTCTCGTCTCCACATGTATGCGAGGCGAGTTCCGTCCCGTGACCACGCCGGATCCACGCGGAACTGGTCATCCTTTGTCAGCTGCTGGCCCTGGCTCGTCGCCAGGTTCGTCGTCCACAATTCCATGCGCCGCGTTCCGGCATGTCCGAGAATGTATGCGAGGTTACGGCCGTCTCGCGCCAGGTCCGACGCGTGAACCCGTCCCATGCTGTCGGTAACGGGGTCCCCGTCGCCGCCAGTCCGGCCTGTCGCAGCGTCGAAAGGTGACGCCCACAGGCGCTCAGACGTCTTGGTCATCGTGTATGCGAGTTGCCGGCCATCGAGTGAAAGCGCGATGTGTGGCTCTCCGCCGTCACTCGTCGCGAGACGGTCCGTGGCCGTCACCGTCGCCGTTCCCGGATCGATCGTGAGCCGGGTCACCTCGTGAATGTCCTCGTTGCTGCAATCGACGAACAGCGTCGTCGGAGACGCCCACGCGAATTCCTTCCAACCGCACAACGTCGGCTCGGATACCAATACAGCCGGACCGCCTGACAACGGCACCGTGTAGATACCGGCTCGGTCGGAACGCTTCCCGAGCACGGAGACGTGCCGCGAGTCGGGATACCAGTTCCAGTCGACCATCGCGCCGAGTTCCGCGATAAACCCTTGCAGCACCTCTCGCGGCGCCGCACCGTCCAAGCCTACGGTGTAGAGCCCCGAAGACACTCCGCCGGCAGGGGTGTTGCTGAAAGCGAACAAGATCGCCGAGCCATCCGGCGCCCATTTCGGCCGCACGCCGAACTGCGTCAGACGGCGCTCGGCGCCCCCATTGGCCGGCACCACGAACAATCCGCCGCCGTCGCGCTCGGAGCGGAACACGATGGTGCGGCCATCAGGCGACCAGGTCGGTTGCGTGTCCTGCGCCGGCGACTTCGTAATCTGCATGGCGTCGCCACCATCGATTCGCTGCACCCAGATATCGAAGTTCCCCGCTTTGTCAGAGGCGTAGGCGATAGATCGGCCGTCCGGCGACCAGGTCACGTCGGTCTGGAGCCCTGGGTCGAAGGTGAGACGCGTCAGCGCTGGGGGCATGGAGTGCGACGACGACGGGTCCGATGCCTTCCACAGGTGCCGGGTCCACCCTGCGGCAGCAAAGATGGCCAGTGCGACGAGTAGGGCGGCCATCGCCGCACGTCTTCGCACGCCGCCAGCCACACCTGCGACAACAACCGCGGGGATCGTTTCGGCTGCGTTGACCAGGGAACCCGCACCGACCTTCAGCTCGTCGCGCAGCGCTTCGAGATCCAGCTGCAGGTCCTTCATCCCCTGATAGCGCCGCTCCCGATCCTTGCGCAGGGCCTTTCCTACGATGCGATGCACTTCGGAGGGGACCTCGGGCGCAGCGGAGGCCAGCGGTGCCGGGTCGTGCTCCAGGATTGCCGCAATCACATCGCTCGAGCTCCGCCCACTGAAAGGCGGCTGACCCGCGAGCTGCTCGTAGAGCACAACCCCGGCCGACCAAATGTCCGTGCGGGCATCAACTTCCTCACCGCGGGCCTGCTCGGGCGACATATACGCGACCGTTCCCACGATCGTCCCGGCCTGGCTCTCGAACACCGTGCGCGTTGCCCCGTCATCGCTCCCCGAGTCCGTGAGCTTTGCCAGGCCGAAGTCGAGCACCTTCACGACGCCGTCAGGCCGAACGATCACGTTCTCCGGCTTCACGTCGCGATGCACGACCCCGGCGGCGTGCGCGGCCGTGAGCGCCGAGGTGACTTGGACCGTGAGGTCGAGCACGTCAGCCAAGCGCAGCCGGCCGCTCGCGAGGCGTTCGCGGAGCGTTATCCCCTCGACCAGCTCCATAGCGATGAACTGGTGGCCGTCAGGCGTTTCCCCTAGCGCGTAGATCGTGCACACGTTCGGGTGATTGAGAGCGGACGCGGCGCGCGCTTCTTGCTGAAAGCGAGCGACGCGGGTGGGCTGCTGCGTCAGCGCGGTGGGCAGGATCTTGATTGCGACCTTGCGCTGCAAGCGGAGGTCCTTCGCGACCCACACCTCGCCCATGCCGCCCGCGCCTAACGGAGCGAGGATCTCGTACGGTCCGAGATGCATGCCTGGGGCGAGGGGCATCGCAGGGATTATATCGGCGGCAAATCGTCGATCGACGATCGGGCGTCAGGCGATCCGCGGCCCGACCTTAGTCGGCTGCGCGACTCAGAACAAGACGACGTCGACGCTCTCGCCCGCGTCCACCCGTTCCACGTCAGCCGGAATCTCGAAGAAACCATCCGCTCGGGCGAGACTCGTGATCTCGCCGGAGCTCTTGAACACCGGCACCGCCACGTGTCCGTCCAGCCGGACGGGATAGATCTGGTGCCGTCCGGCGGGCGACGTCACTGGTTCGGCGAGGTGCGCCGAGACGACGCGCTGAATCGGCGGCGGCAGCCGTGCCATCCGCCGCAGCATCGGCGCGACGAGCAGATACATGTTGGTGAGGCACGACACGGGATTTCCTGGCAGCCCGAACACCGGCACGCCGTTCACCGTCGCGAAGATCGTCGGCTTGCCTGGCTTCAGCTGCAGCCCTTCGAAGTGGACCGTGCCGAGCGACGCGAGGATCTCGAGGCTGTAGTCGCGCTCGCCGACGGAGCTGCCGCCGCAGAAGAGCACGAGATCTTCGCGGGCCGCCGTCTCGAAGGCACGCGTCAAGGCGTCCCGGTCGTCTCTGGTCCGAGGCTGCGGCGCGGGTTCGCCGCCGTGCGCATCTATCGCTGCGGCAAGCGCCGTGGTGTTCGAGTCGAAGATCTGGCCCGGACCCAGTCGGCCGCCTGGCGCGACGATTTCATCACCGGTGGAGAGGATGGCGACGCGCGGGCGATCGTACACGTCGAGCTCGGTCAACCCGAGTGCGGCCGCGACCGCAAGACGCGCTGGCGTGAGCACCGTCCCCTCGGTCAGCGCGGCTTCGCCCGCGACGAGGTCGCCCCCCTCGCGGCCGATGTGCTGGCGAGCCCTGGCCGCTTCGTAGATCGCGATGCGCTCGCCGTCGCGGGCGGTGTGCTCGACAATCACGACTGCGTCGGCGCCGTCGGGCATCGGCGCGCCTGTGGCGATGGCCGCGCACTCGCCGGCCCGTACGGCATGACGCGGCACGCTGCCGGTGAAGATCGATTCCACGAGCGTCAACTCGACCGGCTGCTCGCTGCTGGCGGCTGCGGTGTCCGCGGCGATGACGGCGTAGCCGTCCATGACGGCACGCGAGAACGGCGGGATGTCGCGCGTCGAGATGATCGTCCACGCGAGCACGCGGCCGGCGGCCCGTTCAAGGGGAATGCGTGACGTCCTGGTGATCGGCTCGCCATGGACCGCGAGAATTCCTCGGGCCTGGTCGACGGGAATGGCCTGCCGATCCAGGCGGCTCATCGGCGTGCCTCCCGGACGAGATGACCGATCTCGGGCAGCACGAGCTTCTCCATGGCAAGGCGCACCGCGTGTTCCGAACCGGGCAGCGCGATCACGATCGTCCCGCCAGCGAGGCCGGCGGTGGCGCGTGAGAGCATCGCCGCGGCGCCGATCTCCGGGTAGCTCAGCATCCGGAACAGCTCGCCGAATCCGTCCAGCCGCTTGTCGAGCACGCGATCGATCGCCTCGTACGTGCCGTCACGCGACGTGATGCCGGTGCCGCCGGTGGTGATGACGACGTCCACCTGCGGATCGGCGATGCCGTGGCGGACTGCCGCCTCGACGTCGGCGGGCTCGTCCTTCAGGATCGTCCGTCCCGCGACGCGATGCCCCGCGGCGGCGAGCAGCTCGGCGATCGCGCGCCCGCTCGTATCGCTCTCGACGGTCCGTGTATCGCTCACCGTGATGACGGAGACCGTCACAGACGTCGGCGCTTCCTTGCGATGAACGCTGGTGGACATCGGGTCACGTCAGGGTACAGCGACAACCCCGAAGCCGACAATCCGCAACCCACAATCCGCAACCCGCAATCCGCCACCTCCTGTGGCCTAATAGGACACCGATGCGCTCTGTGTCCTCTGTGCCTCTGCGGCCGCGCCCAAAAGTATTCCTCTGCGCTCTCTGTGCTTCTGTGGCTGCCATCCTCTGCGTCTCCGCGGCTGCGGCACCGCTAGGGCGTGACGCCACCCGTTGGGTCGAGAAGACGCTGGCGTCGCTCACGCTGGACGAGAAGATCGGCCAGCTCGTGTTCCCGTCGTTCGAGTCGACATACCTGCCGACCGACAGCGACGAATACGCGCGGCTCGCGGACCTCGTCGTATCACGGCACGTCGGCGGGTTTATCGTGTTTGGCGGCACCGAGCCGGCACCGCCGGTGATGTTGAATCCCACCTACGGCACCGTCATCCTGGGCCAGCCGCTCGAAGCTGCCGCGACGCTCGATCGGCTGCAGCGCCTCTCGAAGCTGCCGCTGCTGAACGCGGCCGACTTCGAGTTCGGCGTCGGCATGCGGATCAGCGGAGGCACGCAGTTCCCGCACGCGATGGCTTTCGGCGCGGCCGACGATCCGGCCCTGGCCGAGCAGGCGGCGCGCGTCATCGGCGAGGAAGCGCGCGCCCTCGGCATTCACATGGACTTCGCGCCTGTCGCCGACGTCAACAACAACCCGCGCAACCCGGTGATCAACACGCGCTCGTTCGGCGAGGAGCCGACAAAGGTCGGCGCGATGGTGGCGGCGTTCACCCGCGGCCTCCGTGCCGGCGGCGCGCTGGCGACGCTGAAGCATTTCCCCGGCCACGGCGACACGGACGTCGACACGCACCTCGGGCTCGCGGTGATTCCCCACGACCGCGATCGGCTCGACGCCGTCGAGCTCGTGCCGTTCAAGGCCGGCATCGCCGCGGGCGCCGAGGCCGTGATGGTCGCGCACGTCGAGCTGCCGAAGATCGATCCCGCGAATCAGCCGGCGACCTTCAGCCGGCCGACGACGACCGGCCTGCTGCGAGAGGGCCTCGAGTTCGGCGGCCTCATCGTCACCGACTCGATGTCGATGGCCGCGGTGGCCCGGCTGGCGGCGCCCGGCGACGGAGCGGCCCGCGCGATAGAAGCCGGGGCGGACATCGTCCTGCACTCGCCCGATCCGGCGGCCGCGATTGCGGGCATCGCCGCGGCAGTCGCGCGGGGCGACATCACGGCCGCGCGCATCGACGACTCCGTGCGGCGCATCCTCACCGCGAAGGCCAGGCTCGGCCTGCAGGTGTCCCGAGCGGTGGATCTGGAGGCAGTGGCCGCCCATGTCGGCGGACGCGAGCATCGTCTCCTCGCGCAGCAGGTCAGCGAGCGGTCGATGACGCTGGTGAAGGACGCTCGGCAGCAGGTGCCGTTGACGCTGCCGAAAGAGAAGTCCGTGCTGCTCGTCTC
>JBKPSY010000276.1:0-16739 GCA_046735235.1 Acidobacteriota bacterium
CGGCATAGCGAAGGGCCCCGAGCGACGCCCCGGAGAAATCGATGGGACAGAGGACGGATACTCGTCGCGGCATAAAGCCTCCCTATCGCCTATCGGTCCACGAATTTGCCGGCGCTCTACTAAGCGAGCGCCAGGGCGCCCGCCCCTGCCCCGAGCAGCCGTCCAGGCTGCGCGTGCGGGTGCAGCGCGACCTTCATCACGCCATCACGCTGATGGCTGAACAGATCGAATGCCTCCTGGATGTCATCGAGCGCGAAGCGATGCGTCAGGAGCGGGCTGAGGTCGATGCGCCCGTGCGCGACGAGCTCCATCAGCCGGCGCATCCGTTCCTTGCCGCCGGGACAGAGCGTCGTTACGATGCGGGTGTCGCCAAGCCCCGCGTAGAAGGGCTCGTAGGGCGCGACGAGCTTGCCCGAGTAGACGCCCAGGCTCGACAGCGTGCCGCCGGGACGAATGGCGCGCAACGCGTTCTCGAAGGTCTCCTGGCGGCCCAGCGCCTCGATCGCGACGTCGACGCCGCGGTTCGACGTGAGGCGTTTGATCGCAGCAATGGGATCCTGCTCTTCATAGTTGATCACCACGTCGGCCCCGAAGCGCCTGGCCATCTCGAGTCGCGCCGGCACGGCGTCGACGCCGATGATGAGCCCCGCGCCCCGCAGCTTCGCGCCGAGCGTCGCGCAGAGGCCGATCGGGCCCTGCGCGAAGACCGCGACGGCGTCGCCGATCTTCACGTTGCCGCTTTCGGCGCCGCTGAGGCCGGTCGAGAAGATGTCGGCCAGCAGCACGACTTTCTCGTCGGTGAGCGTGTCGGGGATCGGCGCCAGGTTGGCGCGGGCGTCGGGCACGAGCAGGTACTCCGCCCACGCGCCGTCGATCGTGTTGCCGAACTTCCAGCCGCCGAGCGGACCGCCACACTGCGAGTGGTTTGCGTTCAGGCAATAGAAGCACTGGCCGCAGGGCGTGATCGCCCCGACGAGGACTCGCTGGCCGATGTGATACTCGGGCTCGAGCCCGTCGCCGAGCGCCTCGATCACGCCCACCGGCTCATGTCCCAGCACCAGGCCTGGCCGGACCGGATATTCGCCTTTCACGATGTGCACGTCCGTGCCGCAGATCGTGGTCGTGGTGATCCGGATCACGGCCTGGCCGGCCCGGGGAACCGGTTTGGGACGCTCTTCGATCGCCAGCGTTCCGACGCCTCGAAAGGCGACCGCCTTCATGGTTGCCATGGCTCGCTCCCTCAATCGCGTCAGACCGCGGTCATCGCCACCCGCCGCTCCTGCGTCTGGCCCATGTCGGCCAGCGCGGGGCGGAAGGTCCGGTGCGGCACGATGAGCGCGGCGCATGCCGCACTCTTGAAGACCCGGTCGGCCACACTTCCGAGCAGGAATCTCCGCACCACGCCGTGCCCGTGAGAGCCGACCACGATGAGGTCGCACGCGTGATCGTTGACGTACTGCAGAATCTCGTTGGCTGGTGTGCCCATGAGCACCGTCGATGTCACGCGGCCGTCGAGCCGGCGATCCGCGAGGAGATGCTTCATGACACGCTCCGCGTCCGAGGTCCACACCTGACGCAGCTCGGTGAAGTCCATTCCCGCGCCCTCGACCATCCACGGCTGGGTAAGCGGATCGGGCACCACGTTCACGACATGGACTTCCGCGCCCGTGTCGCGGGCCAGGGACAAGGCGACATCGAGAGCTTCGAGCGACGTCGCACTGAAATCCGTAGCACAAAGAATTCGATGAAAGGCCGGCATGACGGACCTCCTGACACCCCGCGATGCATCGGCCGTGCCGGGAGCTCGATCTCGAAAACCGGCGTGGCCAGCGAGATGTTGACGACGCGTCGCGGGGCGCTCGCGGAGAATTCCGCGTTGGCTGCGCGAAGGTCCGCACGCGGGACCGGGAGGCTGATGGGAATATCCACGGTCCGGGCCAAATCGAAAGGGCCGGGCTGGCAGCGCTCTTGCCGTCATGACCCATGGAGCACCACATGATCCAGATTCCCATCTTCTACGCGTCGAGCGAAGGCCAGACGGCACGGATCGCCGAGCAACTCGCGGTGCTGTTTCGCGAGAGCGGGTTCTCGAGCGCCGCCATCGACGTCACGTCGCCCCGGGCGGCCGTCTTCAACTGGACGCCAGTCAAAGCCGTACTCGTGGGCGCCTCGCTGCACATCGGAAAGCACCAGGAAGCCGCTGCGCGGTTCGTGCGCTCCCACGTCCAGCGGCTGAACGCGCATCCGTCGGCGTTCTTCTCGGTCAGCCTGAGTGCCGCGTCGAAGAATCCGGCGGAAGTGGAGACGGCGCGACGAATCGCACGAGACTTCTGCGTCGCGGCCGGCTGGACTCCGGATCGCATCGTGCCCGTCGCCGGGCGGCTGGCGTATTCGAAATATGGCTGGCTGACGCGCTGGATGATGCGGCGGATTGCGAAAATCGAAGGCGGCCCCACCGACACGAGCCGCGATCACGAGCTGACGGACTGGACCGTCGTGTCGTCGCTCGCCGCCGACATCGTCAGGCAGACCGAGGCGCACCTGGCGTCGTGAGGGTCAGCGCGCCGTCGCCTTACCCCACGCGACGGCGTACGAACGGGCGCCTGGCTCGAGGAATCGCGCCAGACGCTCACCCTCTTCCTCGAGCGCCGCGCGCGCCGGCTTCGCGACCGTCGCAAACGGCGCCAGCGTCAGCGTCGACGCCTGGCGCTTGATCTCCGCCGTCCACGTGCCGGCAACCAGGCCGTCGATCATGAACGTGGCAGGCAAGAGCAGGTTCCGCGACGTCAGCCGCGAGCGGTAGGGTTCGGGCACGAAACGCGCCTTGTCGGTGTACGACAGCAGCAGGTTGTCGAATTCGGGCAGGAACCGCACGGGCGCGTCGGCGGCGTCCCCAGGGCGCGGCGCCTTCGGCAGATCGAAGAGCTCCCGCTTTCGATCGTCGCGAAACACCGTCAGCGCCGGCCGCAACGCCTCGAAGATCTCTTTCGCGGCTGGCAGGCCCGACCATGTCTTGAAGTCGTTGGGCGTCGCGGGGCCGAACGCCGCAAGATAGCGCTTCGCCAGGACGTCTGGCCGCTCGACGGCATCCACCGCTTTCCCGATCCACGACTCAGCGACGGCGAAGCTCGATGAGGCCGCCCAGGCCCACGGCGAGCCGTCGGTGGGCGTCTGCAGCAGCGGCAGGTGCATCCGGATGATGTAGGCGAGCGCCCGCTCGTCGAGAGTCTTCGCTCCGGCCTTGAGGTGGTCGCGCAGCGCCGAGAAGGTCGCCGGGCCCCGCATGAAGAACGCACGGCCCTGCTCGACGATCGGCGGTACGTCGACGCCCTTCATGCGATCGCGGATCACGGAGAGCCCTTCGCTCAGCGCGGGCTGCAGGCTCTGACGGAAGGCGAGGTAGTCCTTCGCCGAGACCAGGTGAATCGTGCCGCGCATGAACGTGCCGCGGACGACGTCACGGCGCTCGATGGCCTTGAGCAGGTCGTCGCGGCTGAAGCCTTCAAGTCTTGTCCAGAGGCCCACGAAGGGCGGACGCGGCCACTGCGCCTGCATGCCGGCGAGACGCTCGATGGCGGGAACCGGCTTCACGCGCTCGCGCGCGAGGAGCATCTGACGGGCCAGCGTCGCACGGTTCAGCCCGCGCGCGCTGATGGTGGACTCGCCCATGAGGCGGGATGATAGCTGTGCGAGATGCGAAATGGGAAATAGCGAATAAGGAATAGGGAATAGGGAAAGCTGAGCCCTCGTTCGAAGGACTCCGCCTTTCTCCCTATTCCCTATTCGCTATTCCCTATTCTGACGGTCAGTGCCACCCGCACGTCTTCGCGACGTTCGACATGACCGTTGCCGCGTCGCCCAGCTCGAAGTCCACTTGCACCGGGTCGGCGTTGTGCGGCGAGAACCCGAAGCGCAAATGATGCGCAGACGAGATCCGTCGCGCCAGCGCCGTGCCGTCGGGCGCAAACAGCGCGTCGTGTTCGGCGGAGTCAGGCCACCGCTCCTCAGACCCGGCAGCGTCGTCGAACGTCAACCGGACGCTGTGGAGCCCGTCGGTCGATTCGAGCTTCGATGGGGTTTCGGTGTAGACGAAGACCTCCGTCTTGCGGTTCAGGCAGCGCACCACGAGCGAGGGCCTCACGTGGGTCGTCCAGACCCTGACCTGCTGATCGGCCTCGAGCTCGTACGCGACGCTTCGCTTGTGATTCGCGATCCAGCGGTACTCGTCCTCGCGCGACCACTGGTGGGTGGCCGCCGTGACAGCGGCCGTCGCCCCCGGCGACCCAGGCGCCGTTGACGTGGCTGATGCACCATTCGCGCCGGTCGCAGCCACCGTGCCGGCTGACGGATGCGCGCCGAGGAACATGAACGTGCCAGCTGCGCCGCCAAGCAGCGCGACGCTGACGAGCACGAGGCTCGCCACGCTCGACGGGCGCTGAGTCGGCTGTCCCTCAGGCGAGGGGGCACCAGCCGTGTGGACAGACTCCGGCGACATCGGGGTCGTCATGCGAGAACTCCCGACCTACGCGCGGCAAGCGTCGTGCCACGGCAAATTTCGCGTGCGAGTCGGAATCCGCCGTGCATTTCCGCAAGCTCGTCCCACGACCCGCGGCGGTCGCCTGACAGAACTGGCATGACGCGCACAGCTCTGCAGTCGCGACCTGTGCTGTCGCGCCGCATTGAAATGTCTTCGTGGGCCATGGACAATCGGCGCGACGGGATCGCCGGCCGCCTTCAGGCTGGCCGGTCCGCGGTTCGATCTCCAGTGCTCGGGCGTTTTGGACATCAGTAAGGCAGCCGTATGCCGAAGCGAAAGATCACCCACGTCGCGGCGAAGAAGGCTCCACGCCCGTCCGCGACGCGCAAGCGCCGCACGGTGGACGCCGGCCCCGCGGCGTCGACGCTGCCGTGGCTGCGCTCGCCGTCCGGGTCCTACCGATTCCAGCTCGAAGGGGAACGCGCCCAGACGTGGTCGCGCGAGCTGCAGCACGCCGCGATGCAGTGGACCTACATCGTGCGAAACCGGCAGCGGTGGCGGGGACTGCCGGCGAGCGCGCGGGGCCAGAGCGATCGCGCACGAAGGCTGCTCGTCGAGCTCGGCCTGCGGACCGCGGATCTCGAGGCCATTGCCGGCGACGGCATTGTCGAAGTCGTGGTGCCCTACGAGCGCGAAGAGGTCGGCTGGGAGGCGCGCATCTTTCCGTGGGAGTACGTGCTGGCCGCTGCTACGAGCGAGGCGCGTCGTGGACGGAGCATCACCGTGGTGCGCCGGCTGGCCACGAAAACGCGCGAGACACGTCCACCGTCGGGACTGCGCGTTCTCTACGTCGAGAGCGCGCCAGGCGAGCTGAGTCAGGACTACACGTTCGAGACCGAGCGGGCGCTTGTCGAAACGAGCCTGAAGCCGAAGGCCTGGAAAGCGCTGCTGACGCCGACGTTGGCGCAACTGCAGAAAGCCGCCGCGACGTTCAGGCCCGACGTCGTTCACCTCGCGGGATTCGACACGCACCAGGGACTCCTGCTGCTCGGCGAGGATCACGATCCAAACGAGGGAGAGCCGGACGCCGCGATTCCCGACGGCTACCTGCTGGCCAGCGAGTCTGGACGGCCGGCGCCGGTGAGCGCGCTGGCTCTGGCGCGCGCGCTGTGCACTCGCAGCCATCGGCCGAAACTCGTGGCGATCAACCTACAGAACTCCGCGGCGCGCGTCGCGCCATTGCTGGTCGCGGAAGGCGCCGGCGCCGCCGTCGGCTTTCAGGACATCTTCGACGACGACCTGAGCGAGCTGTTCTTCGCGACGTTCTATCGCGAGCTGCGGCACGGGAAATGGCAGCTCGCCTCCGCGTTCGACGCGGCCTGGTCGACCGTGCGCCAGCAAGGCACGGCGCTGCAGGGGTCGGGGCTCGTGCTGTGGAGCGCCCAGCCGCTGCTCGAGAAAGCCACGACCACGGGCGCGACACCGAAGCCCGGACTGATGCTGCCGGGCGACGTGACGCCCGCCGAAGCGCGGCAGATCGTCACGGTGGACATCCAGCCGCTCGAGGAACTGAACTACTCGCTGCTTCACAACCAGCAGCCGCTCTTCGAGCGCTTCGCGATCTTCAACGGCAGCGCGAGGCGGAACAAGGTCGATCGCCTCGATGCCATCGGCGGCGTCGACGTCAGCGTCGAGCTGAGCGCGGGAACGGAGACGGCCTGCTACTCCCGGCTGCTGACGCTCGACGGCACCAACGTCGATCTCAAGAAAGACATCCACGTGCCGCTGACCTCGGCGCTGCTGCGGTCGGTCGGCGAAGCGATCAACTCCACGATGACCATCCGCGTCTCGTGGGGTGAGACGCTGTATCACGAGAGCCATAAAGTACGGCTGCTGCCGGTGGACCAGTGGCGCGACAACGACCGCGACGGCCAGTGGCTGCCGTCGTTCGTGCTGCCGCGCGACCCGGCGGTCGAGCGACTGGTGGAAAAGGCGCAGCGCTACGTGCGCGTCCTCAGGGACGATCCGTCGGCGGGCTTCGAGGGCTACCAGGCTGTCGAGCCTCGCGCCGCGGATCCCACCGCTGAAGTCGATCGCCAGGTGCAGGCGATCTGGTCGACCATCGTGCACGAGCTCGATCTCGGATACATCAACCCGCCGCCGACGTATTCCAATGCGCTCGACTCGCAGCGCCTTCGCACGCCAACCACGATCGAGCGCTGGCGGTCGGGCACGTGCATCGATCTGGCGCTGCTTCTCGCCTCGTGCCTGGAGCTCGTGGACATCTATCCCGTGATGTTCCTGCTGAACGATCACGCGTTCCCCGGCTACTGGCGCAACGACGCGTACCAGGAGGCGTTCATCGAGCTCAAGGACGAGGAGCCAGGCGACGCGCCGACCGAGGATTCGCAGAAGACGAAGGTGCCCGGTGCGCAGCCGGCGCCGTGGTGGTTCCGCAAGACCGCCTACGACGAGATCGCCAAACAGGTGCGGCTCGGGCGCCTCGTGCCGCTCGAAAGCGTCTGGCTGACCGAGCACAGCGGTTTCTGGGACGCCGTCGACGGCGGCAAGGACAACCTGAAGTCACGCAGCCGGTTTCACTCGATGCTCGACATCGCTCGCGCGCGCGACGAGAACGTGACGCCCCTGCCCATCGGAGGCGACGCATGACCGGCACCGCCGGCACGCTCCAAGCGAACGATCGCGTGCGGACCAATCTCGACGCGGCCGTCGCCGCGTTCGGGCTCAGCGATCCCGAGCCGGATCACGCGATTCCGAGCAGCGCGCGAAAGCGCGCGTTCCGCGATCCGCGCGCCGGCAGCCAGCGCGCGACTGTCTCGCTCGTGCAGGAAGACGACGTCCTGAAATGGGTGTACGACCCGCCCCCGACGAGTGCGCGACGCGCCGGCAGACGGGCGCTCGCCGCGGCCGCCGACGAAGACGTCGTGCACAGCTTCCAGTTCCTCGAGGTGCCGCCGAACCAGGTCATCGAGGCGCTCTCGAGGCTGGACACCACGCTGACGCCGACGCGCGGGCTGCGACGGTGGACGAACGGCGCAGGCGCCGCGATTGCCAAGGCGCCGGCCGGACGGCTGCTGCTGTTCGTCCACGGCACGTTCAGCAAGGGCGAGATGTTCTTCGAGGAGCTGGCGGCGACGCCGGATGGCCAGGCGTTCCTCGCCACGGCCGAGCAGAAGTACGACGCCGTCCTGACGTTCGATCACCCGACGCTGTCGTTGAGCCCCTGGCTGAACGCGCTGGATCTCTCGCGCGCGCTCGACGGCGCCTCGGGACCGATCGACGTCATCTGCCACAGCCGCGGCGGACTCGTGACGGCGTGGTGGCTCTTCCACGCACACCCGCCCGTCAAGCGCGTGGTCTTCGCCGGGTCGCCGCTCGAGGGCACGAGCCTGGCCGCGCCCGCGCGACTCAAGGCCGCCCTCGACCTGCTCGGGAATCTTGCGCGCGCCGTCGGCACGATGAGCTCCAGCGCGGCGACTGCGGTGCCGCTCCTCGCGGCGGCCGGCGGTCTCATGAAGATTCTCGGCGGGATCCTGTCCTTCGGCGCCGGCACGCCGCTCGTGGACGCGGGCATTGCCGTCGTGCCAGGCCTGGCCAGCCAGTCGCGCGTCGCGAACAACTACGAGCTGCTGCGGCTCTTCGCCGATCAGTGGGCCAGGCCCCTTGCGTTGCACTCTGTGTCGTCGGATTACGCGCCGCCGTCGCCTGACGCATGGTGGAAGTTCTGGCAGTACTTCCGCCAGATCCCGGGCCGCATCGCGGACTGGGGCGCCGACGCAATCTTCGATGGGCCGAACGATCTCGTCGTCGACACCGCGTCGATGACGGAACTCGGTCGCCTGTCGATTCCCGCGGGCCGGCGCCTGGTGTACGCGGCGGATAAGGGCGTCCATCACTGCGCGTACTTCCGTCAGCCGGACACCGTCCGGTTTCTGACGAGCGTGCTTGGGCTCTAGATCAGCGGCTCACTCGAGCAGTCCAACTCCGTCTACTTCCCGCGTCAGCACCGGCCCGGGTTAGTCCGGGTTAGTGTAGTCAGGAACGCCCGATGGTGCTGACATCCGCCCGATGACGTCCGGATCGCCCGATATCGACGCCCTGGTCCTCGTGGACGACGGACGCCGCTGGCTGCGGTTGAGGCGCCCGCAGGCGGTGCTGGTGGCGAACTCGCCCGGGGACGTGCCGTCGCTGCTGCACGAGGTCGAGCAGCAGACGCGAACACATGGCTGCCATGCCGTCGGCTTCCTGACGTACGAGGCCGGCGCCGCGTACGGGCTGCGCGTCGGGCCGGCGGACAGCCGCCTGCCTCTGGCGGCATTCGCGCTGTTTCCGTCGGGCATCGTCTCGACCAGCAATCCGCCGGCGACCAGCGAGCCGCCCACGGTCGGCCGCCCGAGGCCGACGTGGGATCGCGCGTCGTACGTCCAGCGCTTCGATCGGATCAAGCGGCACATCGCCGACGGCGACACGTATCAGGTCAACTGCACCTTCGCGCTCGAGGCGCCGTTCCACGGTGAAGCGCGCGCGCTGTTCGGGGCGCTCGTGCGGTCGCAGCGCGGCAAGTACTCTGCGTGGCTGCGCTTCGGTGACATCGCGATCTGCTCGGCGTCCCCCGAGCTCTTCGTTTCCCGCCGCGGGCACCGGCTCGTGTCGCGGCCGATGAAGGGCACGGCACGGCGCGGTCGTACCACAGCCGAGGACGCCGCTGCCGTGGACGCGCTGCGCCGATCCCGCAAGGAACGCGCCGAGAACGTGATGATCGTCGACATGGTGCGCAACGACCTCGGCCGGATCGCGCGAGTCGGGTCGGTCGAGGTGCTGCGCCTCTTCGAAGCCGAGAAGTACCCGACCGTCTGGCAGATGACTTCGGAGGTCGGCTGCGATAGTTCCGCCAGCCTCGGCGAAATCATGGCGGCGATGTTCCCCTCGGCGTCGATCACAGGAGCACCGAAGGCGCGGACGATGGAGATCATCGCCGCGCTCGAGGACCGGCCGCGCGGCATCTATACCGGCACGGTCGGCTACGTCGCCCCGAACGGCGACGCGACGTTCAACGTGGCGATCCGGACGGCGGTCGTCGACACGGCCGTCGAGTCGCTGACATTCGGCGTCGGTAGCGGAGTGGTCTGGGACTCCAATGGCGAGGCCGAATACGACGAGTGCCTGTTGAAGGGCGGCGTCCTCACCGCCCTGGCGCCGGAGTTCGAGCTGCTCGAGACACTGGCATGGGCGCCGGAAGGTGGATACGCGCGGCTCGAAGGGCATCTGAAACGCCTCGGGCAGTCCGCAAGCTACTTCGACATCGGGTATCAGCCTGCCGCCGCACGCGCCGCGCTCGATCGTGCGGTCGCGGGCGCGACGGCACCTCAGCGCGTGCGGTTGCTCGTGTCGGAGGGCGGCGTCACCAGGGCGGAGAGCACAGCGCTGGTGCCCGCGGTCGAGCCTGCGCGCGTCCGGCTCGCGCAGACGCCGATCGACTCATCCGATCGCTTCCTCTTCCACAAGACGACGCGTCGGGCCCTCTACGAGTCGCGCCTGGAGTCTGACGTCGACGACGTGCTGCTGTGGAACGAGCGCGGCGAGCTCACCGAGTCGACAATCGCCAACATCGTCGTCGAGCTCGACGGCGTTCTGGTGACGCCGCCGCTCGAGGCGGGCCTGCTCCCCGGCGTCGAGCGGGAGGACCTTCTGGCCGCCGGCCGCGTCGTCGAGGAGACGGTATCGGTGGACGACCTGGCGCGCGCGACCCGCCTGTGGCTCGTGAACTCCGTGCGCGGCTGGCGGCGCGCGGTGGTCGTCGAGCGCGCGGCTAGATCCGCCCGATAGCCCTCACGAAGGCCGTGGCAATCACGGCATACCCCGCCGCGTTCGGATGGACGTCGGGCCCGCGCGGCGGCGGCGCGCCAATCCAGGTCCAGGTGAGTTCGAGGAAGGCGTTCAGCGGGACGTTGAATCCGGGCACGTTCGCGAACTCGGTGATCTTGAACGCCCGCGCGACGTCGGCCACCCGGTCGCCCGCGTCGCTGGTCAAGGTCTCGATGAGGGCGTTCAGCGAGACGGTGTAGGCCAGCGAGAGCTGGGCGAGCGCCTGCCCTTGGGCGCCCGGCAGCAGGAGAGGCGCTGCGAGGAACGGGTCGAAGTAGTTCATCGTGACGATCGGCACGTCTTGACCCGCCGCCGCGCGCAGCTCCGACAGAATGTAAGGCAGGTTGTGGCTGACCGCGACCAGGCCCTGTTCCGGACAGCCGTTGATGATGCTGCCGTCGCGCATGATGCAGCCGAGCACGTCGTCGCCGCCGATCGTGATCGTGACGAGCAGCACGCGATGCGTATGCAGGAAGTCGACGGCCTGCGCGAGCTGGTTGCCGAGCGGGTACGAGCACTTCCCGCCGGCGATCATCGTCGTCGTCGATTCGCCGGAGCACGCGAGCGTCGCGCGCTGAAGCAGCGGATGCCGCAATCGGTAGAAGGCATACACGCCGTCGACGTAACCCTGGTTCGTGTCCACCAGGGTGCCGTCCGGCCGGGGCTGAGTGCCGCGGCCGAGCGAATCGCCGAGCGCGAGGTAATACGGAAGCCCTGGCGCGGCGTAAGCGCGGCCGCAGGCCATGAAGCAGAGCACCAAAGCAACGACGGCGATCCTGCGCATCGAGCCCTCCTGCTGGAATCGCGAAAGTATACACTTCGGCTCGCATGGTCTCGTCACGAGCCGTCATCCTCCCGTTACTTCTACTGCTCGCTGGTGTGCCAGCGGGCGTCTCCCAGACGCCGGCGCCGCCACTGCAGCATCCGCTCGATCCTGCCGGCGATCTGGTCCTCGATTCGACGGGGCAGGCCGCTGAAGGATCGTTGCCCGTCGCGTTCGTCCGGTCGCCAGACAGCTCCGGTCCTGGGCGCGGTGGCCGGTACCTCGTAGTCGTCAACAGCGGGTACGGCGTGCAGTTCACCGGCCATGGCAACGCCGGGCAGCAGCTGTTGCAGGTCATCGATCTGATGGCGCAGCCTGCGCCGATTGTCGTCCAGTCGGTGTACTTTCCTTCGCCGGAGAGCGTGAACGTCGGGCTGGTCTTCGGCAGGAGGGCATCGACTGACGGATCGTGGGCGCTCTACGCGTCGGGCGGTTTTGGCAATCGGATCTGGACGCTGACCTTCACGCCTGGGGCCGCGACGCCCATCACGCCGGCGCACGAGCCCGATAGCGGGCCGTTCAAGGCGCCCTTCATCGACCTGACGCCGCTCGGACCACCTGCGGCGCCTGGATACAACGACGGACGGGCGCCCATCTACCCGACGGGGCTGGCGATCAGCGCGGACGGACGACAACTCTACGTCGCCAACAACCTCGGCGACTCTGTGGGCATCGTCGACCTCGCCACCGGCGGTGTCCGCGGGATTCCACTGGCGGACCCGTCGAAGCCACGGCAGTTCATGTATCCGTACGACGTGCGTGCGATCGCACGGCCGGGCAAGGCCGACAAGGTCTTCGTCTCGTGCTGGAACGACAGCACCGTGGCCGTGGTCGATCCGGCGCGCGGGAAGGTCGTCGCGCATATTCCAGTCGGCGCGCACCCCAACGCGATGCTGACCACGGGTGATGGTCGCCGCCTGCTCGTGGCGAGCGCGAACAGCGACACCGTGTCCGTCATCGACACCGCGTCCGATCGCGAGGTCGAGCGGATTGCGGTCGGCTTGACCGGCGGCGCACGGCCCGGCGGCAGCGCGCAGGCGCTCGCACTCAGCGACAACGAGCGCGCGCTGTTCGTGGCCGGCGCGCAGACGTCCTCGGTTGCCGTCGTGCAGCTCGGCGCCGACAGCCTGGGGCCGGCCCGCGAGGACTGGAATGAGCGGGACGGTGACGCCGCGGAGAAAGGCGATGGCCGGAGCCGGGTGGCCGGCTTCGTGCCGACGGCGCGCTACCCGTCGGCGCTGGCCGTCGTGGACGGCGTGCTGTACTTCGGCAACGGAAAGGGCGAGCCGCCGGCTCGCCCCAACGCGCCGACGATCGCGTTCCCGCCGACGCACTCGCTTCGCGGCGCCTACGGCGCGTCGCTGATGCGCAGCAGCATTCGCCGCGTGAGTGTTCCGAACCGCAGCGCGCTCGCGTCGCTCACGACGCGCGTCCTCGCGGCCAATGGACTGACGGGGCAGCAGGTCGATCGCCTGTTCACCGGGCCGTCACCGATCACCCACGTCGTCTACATCATCAAGGAGAACCGGACGTACGATCAGTTGTTTGGCGACGTGCCGGCGGCCGGCGACGGCACGCCGGCGGACGGCGATCCGTCGCTCGCGATCTTCGGCAGCGGCGCGGTGGCGACGCGTCCACGCGGCGCGCGCCAGGACATCACGCCGAACCATCGCGCGCTGGCGCTTCGATTCGGTCTGTTCGATCGCTTCTTCGTCAATTCGGAAGCCAGCCCGGATGGGCACAACTGGGCCACGGCGGCGTTTTCGACCGACTACGTCGACAAGAGCTTCCGCTGGAGCTACTCGGGTCGCGGCCGGACGTACGACTTCGAAGGCTTCAACCGGCTCCCCGATCTGGACGCGAAGAAGCCGCCCACCGGCTTGCGTCTCCCGGCGACGGCTGCCGACCTCGCCGCGTTTCTGGCCCGGTTCGTGCCTTACAAGAACGGATGGCGCGATGCCGCCGAACCTGATTCGTTGTACCTGTGGGACGCGGCCGCGCGCGCAGGACTCAGCTATCGCAACTATGGCGAGTTCATCGCCACGCTGTCCGCCGACGACGTGACGGCGGTGAATGCGCGAACGGCCAAGCGCTACCCGGACATCTCGGCGACCGCCCTCGCCGTGCCGAGCAAGCTGGCGCTCGAGGGTCACTTCAACGCCGACTTCCGCGCCTTCGATCTCTCGACGCCGGACGCCATCACGACGGCCAGCTATCAAGCGGCGCGAAGCACGCCCGGGCTCGATGCGGTGATTGCTCCGACACATGCCGACGCGCGATTCCGCGGCACGTCGCGCCTCGGCGTCTGGCTCGACGAATTCGACGGCTTCGTTGCCGACCTCGCTGCCGGCAAGCCCGATCGCATGCCGTCGCTGTCGGTCATGCACCTGCCCAACGATCACACGGCCGGCATGTCGCGGGATTTTGCGACGCCGCAGTTTCTCGTCGCCGACAACGACTACGCGCTCGGCCGGCTCGTTCAGGCAATCTCGCATAGTCCTTACTGGAAGAACACCGCCGTGCTCGTCGTGGAAGACGACGCGCAGGACGGGCCAGATCATGTGGACGCGCATCGCTCGCCGGTGCTGGTCATCAGCGCATACAACAAGCCGGGACAGCTCGTGCACGAGATCCACAACACCGTCTCGCTCATTCGAACACTCGAGCTGCTGCTCGGCATCCCGCCGATGAACGTGCTCGATGCGTCAGCCGCGCCGATGACCGTCTTCAGAGATGAAGCGGACCTGACGCCGTTCGACGCACAGCTGCCCACGGTCGCCGACGACAACCTCGTGCTGTCGGCGCCACGCAGTGCGGAGGAGCGGCGCTGGATGGATCGCACGGCGAAGCTGGCGCTCGGCGCCCCCGACATGGCGGACCCGCGCGAGCTGAACGAAGCCATCTGGTTCGCCGCCAGAGGACGACAGCCGATGCCCGAGCCCGCGCGGCTCGCGCTCGTGGACGCGATGCAGTCGAGCCTGGACGACGCGGGAGAGGAAGAAGCTCGGCAGCCATTGCAGCTGGCGCTTCTTGCCTTGCGAAGACCTCAGCGGTAGCCTCGCTGGCCCGTATCGTGCAGTCGTCTCACCCCGGAGGTTCTAACCATGCGATGGGCTCTCTTGTCCGGCTGCCTTCTGGCACCGCTCGTCGTCGGCTGCGGCGGCTCCGCCCAGAATCCCTCAGGACCGTCGAGCGCGGGCGGCACGTTGAACGTGATGCTGCGCGACAGCCCCTTCACGGATGCGAAAGCGCTGCTCGTGACGTTCTCCGACGTCAGCGTGCATTCCTCGGGAGGCGACTTCGTCAGGGTGCCGTTCTCAGGAGGGGCCACGAGCCGAACCTGCGATCTGAAGAAGCTCTCGAGCGCGTCAGACGTCCTCGGCACGGGTGCGCTAAACCCCGGCCACTACACCCAGATCCGCGTCACGGTGAACAAGGCCGTCCTCTACTTCTCGAATGCGTCTGCAGGCCTCGCCTGCGCGACGTCCCTGCCGACACCGGCGGGTGATTCCGCTGACGTCACGATTCCGTCGGGCGAGTTGAAGCTCAATCAGGAATTCGATATCTCCAGCTCGTCGGCAACGACGATTCTGCTCGACTTCGACGGCGACCAGTCGGTGCGGGCACTCGGAAACGGAAACTATCTGATGTCGCCGGTCATCACCGTCGTCAGCGTGCAGTAGGCGAGGCGCGGTGCGGCAGCGGATACAATCCGCGCATGACCGCTCCGCTCTCCCGCCGCGACTTCCTCCAGGTGGCTGCCGGCGCGGGAGCCGTCGCCTCGATGACGGCGCCGTGGTCCCCGGCGGACGCGTCGCCTCGCGTCATCGGCGAAGCGCCGCCGGGCGGCTGGTTCGACGAGCCGATGCGCTGGGTGCAGCTGACGCTGGTCGAGAACGATCCTGGACGATTCGACCCGGGATTCTGGCTCGACTACTTCCGCCAGCTTCACGCCGATGCCGCCACGCTCAGCGCCGGCGGCATCGTCGCCTACTACCCCACCGACGTGCCGCTGCACCACCGGAGCCAGTGGCTCGGCGACAGCGATCCGTTTGGCGAGCTCGTGCGCGGATGCCGCGCGCGGGGGATGCGGGTCCTCGCGCGCACCGACCCCCACGCGTGTCGAGACGACGTCCATGCCGCGCATCCGGACTGGATCTCCACGGCTCCAGACGGCGCGCCGAGGCGTCACTGGGCCAACCCATCGTTGTGGATTACCTGCGCGCTCGGTCCGTACAACTTCGAGTTCATGGATGCGGTGCATCGCGAGATCGTCACTCGCTACCGCGTAGATGGCATCTTCGCGAACCGCTGGGCGCCGCAGGGCGGCGACTGTTATTGCGTGCACTGCCGGGAGAACTTCCGACAGGCGACCGGGCTCGAGCTGCCGGCATCGAGCGAGACAGGCGCGCCGGGACGCCGCGAGTTCATCGAATGGCGGAAGACGCGCCTCACGGAGCTGTGGCAGCACTGGGACGCCACAGTGCGCGCGGCGAGTCCGGAGGCGCGGTTCGTGCCGAATGGGCCTCCGGATTTCAAGACCGCCGGCGATCTCGCGGACATCCAGTTCGCGGACTACCAGGCGCGACATGGCGTGATGCCGCCGTGGGCGAACGGCCGGCGGGCGAAGGAATACCGCTCCGTCATGGGGCCGAAACCCGTCGGCGGGATCTTCAGCGTCGGGGTCGAAGAGCCGTACCGCTGGAAGGACTCGGTGCAGAGCGAGCCCGAAGTGCAACTCTGGGTCGCGGAAGGCACGGCCAACGGCATGCGGCCCTGGGTCACGAAGTTCTCGGGCGTCCTCTACGATCGGCGCTGGCTGCCCGTCGTCCAGCGAATCTACCAGTGGCACTTCGACCACGAGCGCTACCTGCGCAACGAGACGCCGCTTGCCCGGGTGGCGCTCGTCTACTCCGAGCAGACAGCCGCGTATCACCACGGCGTCGCCGACGGCGATCGTCCCGAGGACCACGTGCTCGGCATGTACCACGCGCTCGTCGAGGCGCGCGTGCCGTTCGAGATGGTGCACGAGGCGCGGATGACGCCCGAGCGGCTCGCGCCGTTTCGGTTGCTGATCCTCGCGAATGCGGCAGCGCTGTCGTCGGCCCAGTGCGCGGCGATCCAGGCATTCGTCGCCGGCGGCGGCAACGTGCTGGCGACCTTTGCGACGTCGCTGTTCGACGAGACGGGCGCCAGGCGCAGGGATTTCGGGCTCGCCGTCCTGTTCGGCGTCTCGTTCACCGGACGCATCGACGGCCCGCTCAGGAACTCGTATCTGAGTCTGGAAGCCGCACCTGGAAACGGACGCCGGCACGAGGTGCTCGACGGCCTCGACGGCACCCCGCGAATCATCAACGGTGTCTACCGCATCGACGTCTCGCCAAGACAGGACTTCCCGTCGCCTCTCACGCTGATTCCGTCGTATCCGGATCTTCCGATGGAGGACGTCTATCCGCGCGTGCCGCACACGACGACTCGCGAGTTGTATCTCCGTGACATTGGCAGCAGCCGCGTCGCTTATGTGCCATGGGACATCTCGCGGACGTTCTGGGA